>JALEJI010000037.1 GCA_022769825.1 Prevotella sp.
TTGGTTATATAAGGACGAAAGTGTACCTTTGTCATAGTTTGAAACTTTTGTCTAAAGGTACAAAAACTTTTGGACATAGCAAAGCCCTGGCTTGGGAAAGTCAGGGCTTTGTGAGTTTTTGGGTGTTTTGACACACCCTCAAGATGCTTGATTTGTATTTATACCACATCCTCTAGCTTTGTTGATGCACCCTGCCTGGGCTTCAGAAATGAAACCTGTGCCTCCCATGATTTTCAGAGTTTCTAATTCCGATAGCTCTGAGTCTGAAAACAAAAAATTTCCCATAAGCTGTATGTTTGATATTTATATATTAAAAACAATGCAAATGTAATAAGAAAAAAAGGAAATGGAGAAAGAAAGCGCGTTAAAATACCCAAAAAGTAAGCAATGTTGATTATTGCTCTGACATTTTGGTTTATAATTGTGAGTATAGCAATCAATATGCTATTGTGTAATACGTTGAAATCGCAATCGCATTTTCACTTGCGAGTTTTTTTGTAATTAACAAGGCGGTTTTTTCGGATGGTTACTTTTTTATTTGCCTTCACAAAATGGTATCGGCCCCAGCCTTAGCGACTATGTCGCCATGACTGGGGCCGATGCTATGTGTAATCAGCCTTGATGGTTAAAAGGCACTTCCTATTGTTCGAGCACGTTGAACTCTGCACATGTGGCGAAGTCTTGTCCGTCTTGCGAGCTCTTGGCGGTGAAGCGCACGTAGCGGGCACGCACGGGCTTATTGAAGATCACGCGCTTGAGCGAGCGATCGTTGGCAAAGGCTCCGGAGGCTACGGCCTGTCCCCATGTCTTTCCGTCCATGCTGACTTGCACCTCATAATCCTTTATGTTGCCGTTGTTGCTGTCTTGGCGTGGCAGGTAGCTGAAGCCCTTTAGCGTCTTTGCCGTGCCGCAATCGAAGTCGACCCAGTGGGGATAGTTGGCTACCGTGACGCTGTACATCGTGTGCCAGAAGGTGTTGGGATTGCCGTCGGTCATGTGCTCGGCATCGCCCTCGCCACTCTCCACTGAGCTGGCAAACTTCACCGTGACGGGTATGGCCTCGATGCGGTCGAAGCGCTGCTGGTAGTTGAAGCTCGACCCCTTGACAAAGGCCACCACGCTGCCGCCATCGCGCAGGGCGAAAGGCTGGGTGTAGCGCAGGAGGCGCTTGCCGTTGTTCACCTTATAATAAATGGGTTGGTCTGTCGGGCAACTGATGCTCACCTTGCCGTCGAGCGAGCGGCTGACGCTGAGCGGTGCCTGTCCGTCGAGCGACACGTTTGCCAGTTCGGTCAGCTTGTCGTCGGCCAGCGATGTGGTTGGGCGTATGGCGAAGCCAAACTGCTGGCTGGTGCTCTTCACGCGGTCGGCCTCAAGCGGGCCACCCTGTCCGCAGCTGTTGCCGCCAAGACCCGTGATGGCATGGTCGATGTGTAGCCATACGCCATCGCTGGCGGGCAACTCATGTGGATGGTTGGCCATGGCGAGCTGCTGTGCCGAGAAAGGCAGTGCCGAGAAGCTCATCACGCTGTCGGCCACGAATATTGCTCCATGCAGTCCGTCGCTGAAGGCCACCCAGCGGCTGTCCTGGTGGTTTGCCATGTCTTGCGGCTTGGGGAAGTTCTCAAACTCGCGGGCCACGTCGGGTTGGTCCCAGATGGCTACGGCCTGGCTTGTCTTTCGGTCGGGATAGTTGTCCACGGGGCCGCGACCGTAATACTTCATGTGCTTCATTGTTGTGGGCAACTTCATCACATAGCCCAGGCGGGCCAACGTGACGTTGGCGCGCGATGCCGAGACGGCGCTACGGTTCTCCACGGAGCCGTCGGGATGGATGGTATAGACCACGTTGGTGGTGAACTTGAAGTCGGGCTTGCGTCCTGTCGTGGTCAGCTTCTTCCAGTTCTTGTCGGCACCCTCCAAGTGTGCTGAGTCCTTGCCCTGGCTCTCCACCACGAACTTCACCGACACGGAGCCGTCGGCGTTGGTCACGACATGGCTCTCAAGTGCCTTGTGTTGCAGGTCGTGGAGCCCGTTCTCATACCATGCCTGGTAAGCCCAGTTGTCGTTGTTGACCCATGCGCGGAACGCGTCGAGGCGCGGGCCGCAACCGTCGGCGAAGACGGGTTTGCCGCCATAGGTCAGCGAGCGGATGGAGCCCGTGGCCTTGTCGAAATCGACATTGAAGGCCTTGCCGCCATCCACGGCTATGCTTGTGGCGGTCTCCTTGACGCTCACTTTGCCAATGGTCTTAGCGTCGGCGGAAAGGGCCTTGCGCTCGGCCGCTGTCTGCACGAGCAGTTGCTGGTCGGCCTGCACATATCCGGCCTTTGCCCAGGGCGTGTCGTGCCTTTGGTGGAACTGCACCAGGAGTTGGTAGTCGCGGTTCGCGTCGAGCGTGCCCTTGGCCAGTGCCGGCACGATGACCGTGGCGTGTTGGCGTGGTGCCACGTTGCCCACGGCGAGCTTGCCTGTCGCCACCTCGAGGCCATCGGTCGTGAGGCTGTATGTGGCATCATAGTCGGAGAGGTCGCCGGCATAATAGTTCTTGTTGAAGATGTCGAGCGTGCCCTTGGCCTTGTCGGCCCACTTCACGCCTATGTTCTGATACACCTTCTTCACCTCATAGTATTGAGGCTTTGGCTCCATGTCGCCGAAGATGATGCCGTTCATCACGAACTGGCCGTCGTTGGGCGTGTCGCCGAAGTCGCCGCCATAGGCGAGATAGCGCTTGCCGTCGCGCGTGTAGTTGTACATCGACTGGTCTATCCAGTCCCAGATGGCACCGCCGCAGAAGAAGTTGGTCGACTCTATTGCGTCCCAGTAGTCTTGCAGGTTGCCGACGGCGTTGCCCATGGAGTGGGCATACTCTGATATGTGGAACGGATACTTTATGCCCATATTGCCACGCACGGCTGCGCGCACCCAGTTGACCGACGGATACTGGTTTGACCCCATGTCCACGATGTCGTTGTTGCGCTCATATTGCACTGGGCGCGATGTGTCGAAAGCGTGCACGGCGGCGTAGCTGGCCTTGAAGTTGTCGCCAGGCCCGGCCTCGTTGCCCAGGCTCCAGATTGCTATGCAGGGGTCGTTGACGCGGGCGTGTGCCATGGCCATCATGCGTCCCACGTGCTGGTTGCGGAACTCGGGCACGTGGCTCAGGCTGGCCTTGCCATAGAAATACTCATGGCTCTCCACATTGGCCTCGGCCTCGAGCCAGATGCCATACTTGTTGCAGAGATAATAGAAGTAAGGGTCGTTGGGGTAGTGGGAAGTGCGCACGTGGTTGATGTTGGCGCGCTTCATCATCATCACCTCTTCCTCCATCTGCTGCCGCGTGATGGCATGTCCGCGTGCGGGGTTTGTCTCGTGGCGGTTCACGCCTTTTAGCTTCAGCGGCTTGCCGTTGACGAGGAAGTAGCGGCCGGCCAGACCGAACTCGTCGTCCTTGGCTGCCACGTCGCGTATCTCCACCGTGCGGAATCCCGTCTGCGTGCTCACCGCCTCTACGGTGTTGCCCTTTTTGTCGCGCAGCTCGCAAATAAGCGTGTAGACGTTTGGCTCCTCTGTGGTCCAGGGCTTCACGCCGGCCACGGTGAAGTCGGCGTGGCGTGTCAGCGTGTCGGCCTTGGCAAGCGTGAGCGTGCCAAGCGTCGACGTCAGCGTCTGGCCCTCGCCCTCGGCGTCGCCATAGAGCTTGTTGGCAAAGAGCTTGAATATGGCGGTATAGTCTTTCACGTTCTTTCCGCTGACGTTGGCCACCGAGAGGTCTACGGCCAGCTGGCCCGTGCCGTCGGAGTGCCAAGCGGGAATGACCTTCAGGTCGCTCACGTGCACCTTTGGCTTGCTGTATACCGCCACCGTGCGGAATATGCCGGGCAGGCGGAACATGTCTTGAGCTTCGAGGAATGAGCCGTCTGACGAGCGGTAGACCTCCACGGCAACCTCGTTCTTGCCGGCCTTGGCCCACTGGCTGATGTCAAATTCTGCCACGTCGCGCGAATCCTTTGAGCAACCCACGTAGTGGCCGTTGACCCAAAGGTAGAAGAAGGAGTCCACGCCATCGAAGCTGATGTAGGTCTCGCGGCCATTCCATGTGGCAGGCAGGGTGAACGTGCGGCGGTATGAGCCCACCTCGTTGCGATACTCATAGGTGGTGTAGTTCTTGGGGGGCTCGCGCATCACGCCCTTTCGCCAGTCGCCCACGGCGATGTTATACTTGAAGATGACCCACTGGTTGACATATATTGGCGTGCCATATTTCTGGCTTCCGTCTTTCTGCAGGCCGTAGATGTTCCATGACATTGGCACCTCCACCTCGTCCCATCCCTGGTCGGGATAGGCAGTCTGGAAGAAGTCCTTGGGACGGGCGTCGGGGTTCTTGGCGAAATGGAACTTCCACTTGCCGTCGAGACTCTGCCAGTAGCTCGACTTCTCTGGCAACACGCCCTTGGCCTCGCCCTCCGAGGCGAAGCTGGTGAAGCAAGCATGGGGTTGCAACTTGTTGTAGCCCAACAGTTCGGGCTGTTGCCACTCCTGCCAGGTGGGGGCAGTGGCTGAGCCATACTCATAACCCGCCAAGCGAGTCTGGGCAGACAGCGTGGTTGCCAAGAGACACCCCACTGCGGTTAAGATATTACGAATGATCATTTATTGAGTTAGATTGTAGTTGTGTCTATCGCTAATTTTCCACAAAGGTAACCCTTTTATAAGGGCTACCCAAACAAATACGGGAAAATCGCACTACTATTTTAGGCAAGGCATGTTCATGTAACCCACCTTTGTTCTTCTGAAAGGTGGATTGGCAGGATAACGGCAAACAGGTTTTATCCTATTCCCCCAGCTTCCTCCACACCTCAAGAAACTCGCGGTGGTCGAGCTTCTTGTCGAAAGAAACCTTAATGCCCGCGCCTGTCAACGTGTCGTAAGCCTGTTGTGATATGTATTCCGCGAACACTTGCGCCACACCGCCGTCTGCCATCATCGAGGCTGCCGACCTGCCAACGGCCTTTACCGCTACCTTGGCATCGTAGAGCAGTTCGGGCTCCTCGTTCATGATGTTGTAGAGGCGGCGCACTCCTTGGCCGTCGTAAGTGGTCACGCGACCGTCGTGGAGAACCACGAGCGTGTGTTGCTCGTTGTGTAGGGTATCTATCAGTTGTTGCATCATAGGGCTATCTGTCTTTAATAAGGTTTATGTTGCAAATATAGGTAATATTTCTGACTTCTTCCGTGGTTTGGCTTGAAAAAATAAGTCGCATGAACCAAAAGAGAACGCAAATGCTTAATTTTGCGTTGAAATACGATTTTGAACAATGAAAAACATTTTTAGGCATTCTGTATTCTTCGCTGTCTTGTTGTCGATGGTGGCCTCTTCGTGCGCTGACAGGGCCGACAAGTCGGTTCCTCGCAGTTTTCGCAATGAGGTTGTGCTGAAGACCACCCCGGTGAAAGACCAAGGTAGCAGCGAGCTTTGTTGGGCCTATGCCATGCTTGCCACCATTGAGACCGAGCGGCTGGAGATGGGCGACTCCGTGAACCTCTCGCCCGACTGTCTCGCCCGCTTGTGGTTGCAGGAGCAGGCGCGCGCTTGCTTTCTCACGCGTGGCAGGGTGGGGGTGTCGCTTCGCGGCATGGCGCCGATGGCGTTGAGGCTCATTGAGCGTTATGGCATGGAGCCTTACGACAGTTACCATCCCTTAGGCAGCATAAGCTACAGATCCCTTTCACGTGCCGCCATGCAGGTGGCGCGCGCCTCTCGGAGCTTGCGCATGCTCGACACGCGTCTCGGCTCCATGCTCGACCGCCAGATAGGTTACCTTCCTCCCACGCTCTTCATGCTTGGCGTGGGCTACACTCCCCAGGAGTTTGCCCAGAGCGTTTACGTCGAGGGCGACTACGTGGCGTTGACGAGCTTCACCCATCATCCCTTTGGCACGGCGTTCGTGATGGAGGCGGCCGACAACCGTATGCTCGACACGTTCTATAACATTCCTCTCGAAAGGTTGATGAACACTATTGTCAGTTCATTGCGCCATGGGCATCCCGTGTGCTGGGAGGGCGACATCTCCGAGCCTGGGTTCGACTTTAGGCGCGGTTGCGCCACATTGCCAGATGAGCGTCACGAGCCTACCCAAGCGGAGCGGCAATGGGCTTTCGAGCAGTTTCAGACCACCGACGACCATTGCATGGAGCTGTGCGGTCTCGCGCGAGATGCTGATGGTCATCTCTTTTTCATCGCGAAGAACTCATGGGGCACCGACAATCCCTATCGCGGTTTCATGTACCTAAGCTACAACTATGTGCGCATGAAGACAATAGCCATTGTGGTGAGAAACGGCGAATGAGTTATACCTCTATTTTATCGAGTATATTCGATAAAAACGACCTGTTTCTGTCGAATATATTCGATAAAACTTATTAAATCGGGCAAAAAGCATTAACTTTGTCCACAAGAAAGATCTCATCATAGAAATCTATCCGTTTTCTTTCCAGGAATATCTTGGTTTTAAGCGTGTTGATTTGAACAACAAGAACGCTATCTATAAGTATAGGAATGATATCATAAAGAGTTACGAGGAATATTTCAGGGATGGCGGATTGCCTGAAACATTGATGATGAGCGACAAGCGTTCGTGGATAAGCAGTTTGTTCAACAAGATATTCTTTGGCGACTTGGTGGCTCGCCATCAGGTGCGCAATGATTTCGCCTTGCGCATCATGATTCGCAAGTTGGCTGAAAGCGTGCCAAGCAGCCTCGAATGTATGGCATCCCCTCTGTCGTAGATATGAGCAAGTTCAACATCATGGAACCCTATCAGGCTCCACCCAGTCTGCATATTGGCATCGAGGGGTATGGACGCATATCGAAGCGCGCGGAGTCTGAGGACGTGCGTGCCTGGCGTGCGGACGAAATCTCCAAAGAAGAACTCATCGCTAAGTACTTCTCACGAGAGATAGAGGCTGCCTTCACCCGTCGGCTCAGCCGTCTGAAAGGAGCCTGTCTGACAGCGGAGGTAAAGAAGATAGAGAACACCATGTACTTCCGTCTGCCCAGCATTATTCGCATACCTTGTTCGCTGAAGATCCCCGTTGGTTCCACCTGCGACGAGAACCCGAATGTCCGTCACCGCAGCCGCGAGGAGCTCCTCCGCGAACTTGTTGACCAAGGCTACAACATCAACCAGTATAAGCTATAACATATGTGATAACCCACACAGTCACATTCTCACATACTAACAGGATGGATTGTGTGAGCTCTGTTTTGTATGGTGTTGGCGGGCACAACATTTTTTTCAAAAAAAGTCCACCTCTCTGTTGCAACTTTAAGGAATATTTCTTAATTTTGCCAATGAGATGCTAACTCTTTTGGTTGAGTCGGCAAATCAGACATCGATGGAATTGAGTCTTCAAGGCAGCAGGATATGTATATCCCAAGGCCTTTGGCTTAGAAAGGACGTTTACGAACGTTATCTTCCAGTCTAGAATCTCGCAAATTCATATTCGGAGAAGATACGGCAACGAAAGCGTCCATGTTAGGTGTATTATATCTACAACCTTCGTATGAAGTTGTACCTTATAATATCTCTTGGCGTGGGCTTCTTGTGTTGCTTATCCTCCGAATAGGCAATGCGAGAGCCTTAGACTGGGATAAGCGAGTACAGACTCCCACGTCTTTTTTATTCCACAACTTATACTAAACCTGAACAAGGGGGGGCGGGTTCGCAAAATTATAGAAAAGATGAGAGTAGCTTACTTTCTGGCAATTTTATTATTTTCCGCTCAAATAGCCAAGGCACAGAGTGTAGATTATTCTGTAACTTCTGTAGAAGAGGAGAAAGGATTGGAGTTAACGAAAGTATCAAGTGACAACGACTACGTTGTCATGCCCGAAGTGAAACGTAATAACCATAGCGTTAACTGGTGGATGGGACACGTCATACAACTGTCACCGAATGGCAAAGATATTGCCTATCTGTCGGCAAGAAACAGCACCGTAAACGTATATGTAAAATCCATTTCTGGGGTTGGAAGCTCCCTTCAGCGAACCAATCGCCAGCAAGTATTGGACTTTAGTTACTCCCCAGATGGAAAGAAATTATGCTTTGTAGAATCGAACGGAAATGACAACCGTATTTTCGTTACTGACGCAAATCAAGGATATGTGTGTCGTCTGATTACAAGTGGAGATAATAACTATTCGCCAGTATTCTCTGCTGACATGAAAAACATTTTCTTCTCTCATCTGGAGAAGAAAAATAGCGCAAGCATCTGGTGTTATACTCTTAGCGACAACTCTTTGTCAAACATCGCCGCAGGACTATCCCCGTGTACTATCCCTGGCAAAGATGAATTACTCTGTGTGAGGAATTCAGGAACAGGCTTGGGTGAGATCTGGCGAGTAGACTATGCTCACGGGGCAGAGGAATGTGTAATATCTGATACGAAGAGAAGCTTCGCCTCTCCTTCACTCTCACCCGATGGTAAGTGGATTTTGATGGTCGGAAGCAGTTCTTTGGCTTATAATTCAGGAGCAGGTAGTAATGATTACAGTCGTGCGAAAAGCACCTATTACTATAACACGGACATTTACGTTTGTCGAACAGACGGCTCACATCTTACCCAACTCACCTACCA
>JALEJI010000040.1 GCA_022769825.1 Prevotella sp.
TTTGGATATTTCATTTTTACCAAGCCTTCAATAATGGCTGGCGTAAGAGAATATTCAAGGAAATTGGGACGATTCTTCAAACCGACCGCCTCCATCATTTCCTTTACGCTCTTTTCATCTGTGCCAATCGCAACAAGTAAACGTTTTATATTTTCAGATAACGTCGATGCCGTTTCGTCAAAACTTGTATGGGTACTTGTATGGGTACTTGTATGGGGTTCGTCAGTATCGCTATACCCTATAAGCATATAACGGTTCTTCAGTTCATGATGTTCGCCCAACATCAAATTACGGAAGAACCTGATGAGGAACGACTTGTTGGGCTCTATACCCTTTGACGGATTGCGATAGTTCGCACGAACAAGGGCATTGCGGAAGTACCAAGAGTTGTCAGCAAACAAATCGTTGTCCACATTGAAACCGATAGAGCGCAAATATTTGATGACAAACACGGCCGTTGTTCGTGTGTTGCCCTCACGAAACGGATGGTTCTGCCATAGCAAGGTGACGAAGTCAACAATATGGTTGATGATTTCATCCGTTGAAAGTCCCTTATAACTAAAGTCCTTTTCTTGCTGAATGTCATATCGCAACGCCAACATAATGTCGGCAGCACGGCCATACACAACGCTATCGCCTTGCAGCACCCATTCCTTTTTGCTGATGTCATAAGGCCGCACCTCACCAGCATGTTTGAATACACCATCAAACAAGTGCCTATGGATATTCAGAAATTCCAATGCCGTAAACGAAAAAGACTTCTCGCTCAACAGTTTGGCTATATTGGCAGCCACACGGTCGGCCTCTTCCTTTTCTGCATCGTCCTTGTCATGATTAGTTTTGTTGACATAATACGATTTCAACTGTTCGCGCACATCATCAATGGTAATATCGCCCTCAATGTGTCTGACAGCCGTCTCTTTCAGATAGTCAGACACCTTCAGTCCGTCAACATCCTGCAAACCAATAGCCGTGCGCCATGCCGAAGCCCTTTCGCGCTTATGTGGCTCTGCCACACGCTCGTAGGCTTCGAAATCTATGTATAGTTGCTTATTCTTGTCTGTCATTCTTGTCAACTTTTATATTTTCCACTTTCATCATCATCTTCGCAACATTCTGTGATGCGAATGATGCGTTGTAGGAAAAGTCCAGTTGGTTCTGATGTCATTTTACTTTAAGCTTAGAGAACTATAAAGTTTTTGATAATCAGCCACTTAACCAATTTTGAATAGTTATATTTTATTAAATAAATATCTCATTTTCAATTAGTTACGCTAGAATTAACGGACTATTGATCAAGAATTGCTGTTGACATCAAGGTGATAAATTCCAAGTATTTTCACTGAAGCGCCAACATCTTTGCCATGCTCTCCGCCTCAGCCCTTGCTGGCTTTCCCGTTTCCGTCATTGGCAGGCGAGCGACTTTAACAAACCGCTTGGGCACCCAATAAGCTGGCAAGGCCTTGGAGCACAGGGCAAGAAGGCCGTCGGTTGACACCGTGCCGTCTTTGTCTTCATAGAGAAGCACGACAGCCTCGCCAAACTTGCGGTCGGGCATCTTGGTTATCATGAACGGCACGCGCAGGCATGGCCTGAGCCGATTCTCCACGTC
Source organism: Prevotella sp. (assembly GCA_022769825.1). Classification (GTDB taxonomy): domain Bacteria; phylum Bacteroidota; class Bacteroidia; order Bacteroidales; family Bacteroidaceae; genus Prevotella. The sequence continues at coordinate 1,613 of JALEJI010000040.1, forward strand.
TTCTATCTGTATCTTTATGCCGCCAGAGTCTATCACATTATCCTTACGGCCAAGGATTCTGAACTGCCGCTTTCCCGTGAGACTATCCATGCGCAACTCCACCCTGTCGTTGGTCTTCAACACGCCATCGTGGACCAAAGGCGCGTCTATCACCAGGCAGTCGTCCTCGTCCCTGCCTATCTCCACACCGTCAAAAGGCGTGTACCAGTCGCTCGCCTCCTTGCCGTTGAGCCGCCGCAAGGCGATATGCGAAAGCGTCTCGGTCATGCCATAAGTGCTCCATACATGATTCGGGAAGCCCCGCAGCTCGCTTGCCAACTCCGCGTCGATAGCACCACCTCCTATTATAAGGTGCTTTATGCGCATGAGCTTAGCCCGTTCCTCCGCCACCTTCATGGAGTTGTACACTTGCATAGGCACCATGGCGGCAAATGTGGTGGGTTCGACAGAGGCCAGCGGATGTCCACAGGGCTTCACGCTGACGAGCCTCAAGTGTCGCTCTATCACCCTCACCACCACCATCTTGCCCGCTATATAATCGAGCGGCATGCATAGCAGGGCCGTGTCGCCGGGCTTCAAGCCGAGGAAGTCGCACGTGACGCGAGCCGAATTGAGCATCTTCTCTTTCTCCGCCCACATCGGCTTGGGCTTGCCCGTCGACCCACTCGTATGCACGAGCACCGTGGGGCTATCGTTGCGCCATTCGTTCAGGAATTCTTCAAGAACCATAACTTGTCTCCTATTATCCTCAACGGCATCTCCACATTGTCGGTATAGAGCATGCCCGTTCCCAATCCTTGTGGCATGGCGACGCGCGGGCCAAACTCCTCGGCACAGAAATGCGCTATGGCGTTCAACCCCACATTGCTCTCCAGCGCCGAGGTTATCCATGAGCCTATGCCACGCTCCTTGGCCAGCCTTATCCACTCCCTGCAACCCATCATGCCGCCGTGCAGACTTGGCTTGAGCACGACGTAGGCAGGGCGTATGGTGTCGAGCAACCTGGCTTTCTGCTCAAGCTCATTCACGCCGATGAGTTCCTCGTCGAGAGCTATGGGCAATGGAGATTCCCGGCAAAGCCTCGCCATGTCGTTCCACTGATGTTGCTTTATGGGTTGCTCTATGGAATGGATGTCATATCTCGCGAGTTCCGTCAACCTTTCCATGGCATTGTCGGGCGTGAATCCCCCGTTGGCATCCACGCGCAGTTCTATCTGCTGCCTTGTGAAACGCTCACGGATATGCCTCACGAGTTCCAGCTCACGCTCGAAGTCTATCGCCCCGATTTTCAGTTTCACGCAGTGGAAGCCCAACCGCAGCTTCTCCTCCAGTCGCGCGTACATCTCCTCAAAGCTGCCCATCCACACGAGTCCGTTTATCGGTATGCCTTCCTTTCCCTGGGCGAACGGCGTCTCCGAGAGCGCGGTGGAGCCATTAGCGTCAAGCTGGGCAAACGCCATCTCCAAACCGAAGAGAATGGACGGGTATGGCCTCAGCATCTCATAAGGAATGCCATCTGTTTGCTCCACCCATTGGCACGCCTTGCGCAGCAACGCCTCATACCTGTCTGTGGGCATAGCATCACAACTCAAGTCGGGCAACACGGAGCACTCGCCCACTCCCCTCACGCCATTTTTCTCAAGGGTTACATAATAAGAAAGGTGTGTGGTGTACACGCCACGCGAAGTTCCAGCCGGCTGCTTGAAGTGCAGGAGCCTTGAAGAAACGAAAGTCTTTATCATCTTTTTCACGCATTTATTTTTCCCACACAAGTCTAAATAAGCCCTCAATCAAGTTGTTTAAGGAAACTGTGGGTACTTATCGAAATCGGGCTTGCGCTTCTCGAGGAAGGCCCTTCCTCCCTCTTGCGCCTCGTCGAGAGTGTAATAAAGCATGGTCGCGTCGCCCGCCAGTTCCTGTATTCCGGCCTGTCCGTCAAGCTCGGCGTTGAATCCGGCCTTCATCATGCGCAGGGCCAACGGCGAGCGTTCCATCATCGTCTCAGCCCACTCCACCGTGGTGTCCTCAAGCTTGTCGAGAGGCACTACCTTGTTCACGAGTCCCATGTCGAGAGCCTCTTGCGCCGTGTATTGTTGGCACAGATACCACATCTCGCGTGCTTTCTTCTGTCCTATTATGCGAGCGAGATACGACGCGCCCAGTCCCGCGTCAAACGAGCCGACCTTCGGTCCCGTTTGACCGAAGCGCGCGTTTTCCGACGCTATGGTCAGGTCGCATACCACATGCAGCACATGACCGCCCCCTATGGCGAAGCCGTTTACCATGGCTATCACGGGTTTCGGCATGCGGCGAATCTGCATCTGCACGTCGAGCACGTTGAGCCGCGGCACGCCATCGTTGCCTACATATCCGCCCCTGCCCTTCACGTGCATGTCGCCGCCTGAGCAGAAGGCCTTGTCGCCAGCGCCCGTCAGGATGACCACACGAATGTCGAGGTGGTCACGACAGTAGGTGAACGCCTGGCTCATCTCCCATACCGTGAGCGGCGTGAAGGCGTTGCGATAGCGTGGACGGTTTATGGTTATCTTCGCTATGTGGTTGTATTCCTCAAAGAGTATCTCCTTGAAGTCGAACCCCTCTATTGTTTTCCATTCCCTGTTTGTCATTGTTGTTTATTTTGTTTCAAGATATTTTTTATATTCTCGCGCGTCTATCTCGGCGTTGGTGAACACTTCCAGCAAGAGCGGCCCCGTGGCCTGCCCGCGCGTTATCCAGCTAATGCCTTCCGCCAGTTCCTCCTCGTTGCTTGCCGCCTTGTAAGCCACGCCCGTGGCTTCGCACACGCCTTTCGCTGACGCCGTGTGAGTCGCCGACACGAAACTGTCCCTGTACGGACTTTGCTCAAGGCCACGAAGCTGATGAAAGATGCCGCCACCGCCATTGTTGAGCACCACCATGCGCAGGTGCCGCTTCCCTACCCCGTTCCACAGCGCGTTTTGGTCGTAGAAGAAGCTCAGGTCGCCAATGACGCAATACACCGTCACGTCCTTTTCCGAGGCGAAGCCCACGGCCGTGGACAGACTGCCCTCTATGCCATTCACGCCACGGTTCACGTACAGGTGATGGGATGAATACAACTGGCCGAGGCGCACCGCGCTGCTGTTGGCAAACTGCATGTGGCATTCCTGCCCGTTGGTTTGCTCGCATAGGCGTCTCACGGCCATCATCTGCGAATAGGCTGGCTCAAACACCTTGCAACGTATTGCCCATTTGTCAAGTGCCATGGCCCATCTCCCACGGAAAGCCGACGCCTCGTTGCCCAACGCCACATCGCCGCTTTCCAGCTTCTCGCAAAGGCTATCCAACGCGTCCTCAACTGGACAAACCACCACGTCGGTAACGTTCATGGTCACGTCGGTCAATTCCCCTGAAGCGTTAACCACCACACAACTCTTCGGATGGCAATGTTGCAGGAAGTGCTTCGCCCGCTTGCTGACGAGGGTGTCGCCTATATATATAATGTAGTCGGGCTTGTATGCCTCTTGTTCTCCTATCCCAATGAGAGCCTCGTCGAAATGGCAAGGCGCGTTTCCACATGTGGCCAACTGCTCGCTGAGCACCACCACGCTTTCTTCCAAGCGTCTTATGGCTCCGCTCACTCGGCGCGCCACTGTGCATTGCAACTGCCCCACTACCAACATGGGGCGAGAGCTGACGAGGAATTCCTCCGTCAGTTCACTGGGCCATAAGTGATTATCCATTAAGCTTACGCGTCGCTCCGTGGGTAGTTCCGCCGTAGTGAAGTTGAATAGCGGCTCGCTTATTGGCACATTGATGTGCACCGGTCCTCCGCCAGATTGCTTCATTGCGCACAATGCCTCATTCGCCAAGCGATTGCAATACCATCGCTCCACGTCGTCGTGGGGCTCTGGCAGGCTCACCTCCTTTGCCCAAAAAGCTTCCAAGGTCTTTTGCTGCGGCATGGTCTGCCCTTGCAGCTGGCCTATCATCGCCGCCGGCCTGTCTGCCGACACCACTATTATTGGCACGTGTTGATACCACGCCTCCACCACAGCCGGCAAGGTGTTTACCAGTGCCGAGCCCGACGTGACGCACACCACCACGGGCTCGCCAAGGGCTTGCGCCTTGCCCAAGGCCACGAAAGCCGCCGAACGCTCATCGGTCACCGACACGCACGTCATCCCACGTGCCTCACACAGGTTGTGGGTTATTGGCGCGTTGCGTGAGCCGGGGCACACCACGGCATGACGCACGCCATGGGCCAACAGCAGGGCGGTGAGTATGTTTATGTTTTCCTTGTCAGAATACATTTATCGTTTTTTATCTTCGGTCCACGACATGTCAGAGCAACGCCTTCATCGTTTGCATCTTTTTCTCCGTCTCCTCCCATTCGGTGGCCTCCTCGCTCTCGTCGAGCAGTCCGCCGCCGGCATAGAGGCTAAGGCTCTTACCCCTCATCTCCATGCAACGCAGCGACACGTATAGCGCCGTGGCGGCATCTTGCACAGAAGAAGCCTGCGAGGTTGGCATCGGCATGTTCCACGGCCCGCAAAAGCCACTGTAATATCGCCTGTCCAGTGCCTCGTCGTCGAGTATCGCCTCCATTGCCTCACGTTTTGGCATGCCACACACCGCGGGCGTGGGGAAGAGGTCCGTGAGCACGTCCACGATGTCCACTCCATCGCGAAGCGCGAACTCGAAATCAGTGCGCAAGTGGAAAAGCCTTGCCGCGGTCACCGTGCGTGGGGGCTGCTGGCTCACGAGGCGACAACCGCGCTTCAGGCAATCGTGTATGTAGTCTGCCACTATGCGCTGCTCCCTCGTGTTTTTCTCGCTCCACGGCCCTGGTGTCGCCATGGTGCCCGCAAGCGCCATCGTCGTCCACGTCTCGCCCAGGTTTTCTATCAGCACCTCTGGCGTTGCCATGAGCCACGTCCCCGAGAGCGTGGTGCTCACGAGTGCCACCATCTGGTGTGGGTACATCGCGCACGCCTTGGCAAACACCCCGTGGGCGTCGAGCGGCTCGTCAAGCGTGATGTCGGCCCTGCGTGCCAGCACCACCTTTCTCAAGCCCGCGCTTGCCATCCTCGCCTGCATCCTGCCGAAGGCTCGCCGATAGTCCTGCCGGCTCTCCTGCTCCACAATGTGGTGAGGCTTCGCCGTGGCCGCAGGCTCCACGTTCATCACCTCATGCGTTGCCACGTCAAGCAAGACCAATGGCGCTTTCGCGTCGGCATGAAACGGAGCGAAGGCGAACCCGCTCCTGCCACGAAGGTCGCCCAGGCCGTCAAGCCCGATGGCCTTGCCCGTCAGTCGATGCCACGCGGTCGCGTCGGGCAGGCGATACAGCACCTCGTCCATGCGCCTTGCTTCAGTCATTCTTCCTTGGCGAAATGATATAGTTGGTCACGTGAACGGTCGAGATGAGCTTGCCCTCCGAGTTTTTTATGTCTATCTGCCACTCATGCAGGGTGGTGCCCTTGTGCTGCAACTTGCCGTAGGCAGTCACCGTGTCGCCCTCCTTCACGGCGAGCACATGGTTTCCGCTCACGTTTATGCCAACGGGTATTTTCTTCGGGCAAAGCGCCATGGAGCCAACGCCGGCGAGGTTCTCGGCCAACGCCAACGTCGCGCCGCCCGAAAGGAAGCCAAACGGCTGACGGTTGGTGCTGTTCACTTTCATGCGAGCCATGCAGGTGTCGTCTTCTGGCGTGGACAGGAACTCCATGCCCAGCGTGCGGCTCAATCCTTCTTGCGACTCTATGATTTTCTTTTGCTCTTCTATATTCATGGAATCTTGTTTTTTACTGTCCTGCAAACTTACTATTATTTTCAGACATCTCAAAGAAAAATAATTTCAAAAAATTACCATAATAGGTTTAATTCTGGTTGCGGACAGATCTTATTTTTATATTCATAATATTCATCTTCACTAAGCCCGAGACGCTTGTTTCCCAACAAATTCAGTGCTTTAATCAGATCTATTCTCATAAGTAGCTCTTTGCTTATAGGACGTTTTGAATCCTCAAAGAAAACGGATCTTATAAATTCCTGAACAAGCTTGCTGTTGAGAATTTTCAATGTTGTGACAGCAAGAAATTTGTCCTCAAATCCAAGGAGATAGGTTGTATCGTCAAGCATTGTTTCTTTGTCATCTATTAAGCCTACGATTGAGAATTTTGTCTGTTTGTACAAACCTGATATTACAATCTTGTATTTTTTGAACGAATAGTCTCCAATACCGAAAATGCAAAAGTCGGGACGATTCTTGTATATTGTACTCTTGCGGCTATCGAAGAATTCCTTATGTTCATGTAAATAGCTAAACGTAAGTGGAAAGCGTTCCTTTATGTATGATGTATTGTCGGACGTATGATGCTGTGTTACGATAACGTATTTTCTGCACCTCAATATTTCTTCTCCCTTTATATCAGAACTTTTTAGAAATGGATAAACAAGACCATTTTCTATTTCCACAGTTTCTCCAATATTGTTCTTATAATGATTGCCAACTCTTGTAAGTTCCATAACCTTAGTACAATCGTGTTTAAGTCCCGACCACCATTTTATTGGCGATATTCCATCTATGTTTTTTGTTTCCTTATATTTCTGGCAATCCGATACAAATGAGAAATCTACCCATCCGAATGTTTTTAGATATTCTTTTGTGTAGAAATCGAAAATCTTGCATTGCCTGCATACTTCTTTGTCTGCTTTCAGAGTAAGTAACGCTCCAGCAACAGAGACGTTAAACTCTTTCTGCGTGTCAATATTATACTCACATATGTCGTTTATAGCGCGTCTGCTTTTTTTTGTTCAAAAACAAGATTCTTTATGACAGAGCTCTTCAGTAGAAAAGCCAACGTACCAGATTCACCTTCTATCATCTCTATCATTTGATAAGTGATGAATTCTGCAATATCAAAATTTCCCTTACCTGTTATTGCGTCAAGTCCTTTGTTTTGCTTAAAGTTTGACTTTAATGGAATATTCCCACTTTCATATTCTCCGAGCTTGCTATTTGTAACCCACGGTGGATTCCCTAAAACGAGGATATTTTTACCTCTTATTTTCCTCTTTATTTGTAATAAATCAACATTGAAAATGCTGTCGTTTATGATATGTATTTTGGGCGTGATTTTTTTGTTTGCCAGTCTTTCACTAAGAGCCTGTGTGTATTCTGCATTTATTTCGATGGCATATATTTCTTCAATATTATCAAACACTTCAATTGCAGCAAGCACAAAGTTTCCGATACCACATGTCGGTTCGATGACTATTTGGGGATTTACTCCTTGTTTTTTGATATATTGGCAGACTGATAGAGCCAATGGAAAGTTTGTCTGCCAATCACCATATTCTATTTTCTTTTTATTGTTTTTACTCATCTGTCGATAATTTTACGATAGTTTTGATACCGTCTACGTCTTCATTTAAATTTACAATGCGCCCGTATTGTAATCGCCATTGTAAGGCATTGGAAATAGTTAGATATCCTATTTCGGGTGGATTATTAAGAATGTTCACAGCCATATTCATTAGCGTAACATCATCGGCTGGTATCTTATGGTCTGAAAGAAAGGCGAAGATATCATCAGCATTTCCATTGTTGTTGATAATGTTTCTCAGTCCAGTTGTTGTTTGGTAGTCTCCAGTTCTGTTTGCTCTTATTATAGTGCATGACACAAATTAGAGCATACCTTTCCGTTTTTTGCTATCATCGTGTTTTTGGTATACAAACACTATCAGATTATACCCCAATCCATATATTTTCTGCTTGCTGTCCTTGAATGGACAACTTGACTGTGGTTGTTTGTAGGAAGTTACTTTTATGTCTGTGTTTACAGACGGTAAGTCAAGACCTGACGCGCTGTTGCCAACGCATAAGTCGTATTGTTTTTTAAGATGCTCTTGAAAGGCGTGTTCCACCAACGTGCCAACAGCTTTACCGTCTGTTACTCCAAAAAGTTCCTTTTTGTATACGCCGCTTTCTTGGTTGCAAAATTCATAAGCAGCTTTCGCAAGTGTATCTAATGTAAGTTTTTCCATATTTGTAATTTCTTACAAAGTTACTTGTTTTATTTCACAAATCATAATTGTTAGACCTTTATTCTGGTATAGGAATTAATTTTGTATCTTTGTACCATAATCATATACATAGGTATGAACAAGAACAACATATGAAATCGTCGTGCAGATGTCTCATAAGGACGTAAACCTCAATTTCTTCCAGCATTGCCGCATGGACGTACTTAACCTTCAAGGTGGCGATGCCCTGCTTTGCGACAACTTCACCTTGCGCACGCCATTGGGCAAGACCGTAGCCATGTTTTCCGCCGCGATGCGCGAACAACAGGCAAAGCTAAAGAAATCCGGCTACTCACCCTTGTCGGCAACGGCAAGGTTCATCGTGGCGTGGAAACGCAAGGACGCGCCACGAGATGAAATTGAGACGGCCGTGCTATTGGCTGACATGAGACTTACAAGAAACGATTTGACTTAAATACACTCAACAACAAACATAAAATGAATATGAAAAAGAGAATCGCGCTTATCACTGGAGCCACGAGCGGCATTGGCGAGGCTTGCGCGCGCCGTTTCGCCATGGGCGGATACAACATAATAGTGACGGGACGCAACCGCAAGCGTCTCGACGAGATGAAGAAGGAACTGGAGGCGGAAGGAGCCGACGTGCTCACGCTCTGCTTCGACGTGCGCGACAGGGCGCAGACCAAGGAGGCCGTGGAGACGCTCGGCGAGGAATGGCAGGCCGTTGACGTGCTGATAAACAACGCGGGACTGGCACGTGGCCTGGAGCCGGAATACGATGGCGACTTCACCGACTGGGACGAGATGATCGACACCAACATCAAGGGACTGCTCAACATGACACGCCTCATCGTGCCTGGAATGGTGGAACGCGACCACGGCCACGTGATAAACATCGGCAGCGTGGCCGGCGATGCCGCTTACGCCGGCGGCGGTGTCTACTGCGCCACCAAAGCGGCCGTGAAGGCACTGAGCGACGGACTGCGCATCGACGTGGCTCACACCAAGGTGAGGGTGACTAACATCAAGCCCGGACTCGTGGAGACACACTTCTCCGACATTCGCTTCCATGGCGACTCCGAGCGTGCCAAGAGCGTGTACCGCGGCATAGAGCCGCTACGTGGCGACGACATAGCCGACGTGGCCTTCTATGCGGCAAGCGCGCCTGAGCACGTGCAGATAGCGGAGGTGTTGGTGCTCGCCACGCATCAGGCCAACGGCACCGTGATACACAGGGACTTGTAAGCCACGACGCACACGATACATGGGAAACATGATAACTTGTCATCCAATCACCACTGCCGTGCCGCTGCACGTCACCATGAGCATGGAGCCTCTCTCGCCCACGGTCTCATAATCGAGGTCGATGCCGACTATGGCGTTGGCCCCAAGCTTCTCGGCGCGTTCCGCCATCTCGCCCATTGCCGTGTCCTTGGCCTCGCGAAGCACTCTCTCGTAGGAGCCGCTGCGTCCGCCGAAGAAGTCGCGCAGGCCTGCCATGAAGTCTTTCAAGAAGTTGGTGCCGATGATAGTCTCGCCGGTCACTACACCGCGATATTCGCGAATAGGATGCCCTTCAAGGGTCGGAGTCGTGGAAAAAATCATAATCTTGTTCCTTTCTGTTTTTTTTACGGTCAATCGCTGTCATGGTTGATAATTGTCGGTCAGTTGCCCCATTACAGTGCTTGCGACCAATATTCACGCCACTAAGTTACGAACAATTTTCGACCTTGCAAAAGCCTGACCGAAAGATTACGGCTTTTTAGGTTTTCAGCCTTTGCCTTGCGCCACCAACGCAAAGGCACACGCCGAAAAATCGCATCCACGGCAACATGGATGCACAGGGCAAAATGTAAATTATTATTGCCAAAATTTAACACTTGGGAACTGGTGCATTTAGAGCGGAAAAACGGCTCGGAGGTGCCCCTCTTCAACACCGCAAACCGGGTTTTGGCTAAAAATCATCGCCGTTACAGTGCAATCGCATCGCGATTTCAGTGTAACGGCAACGCGATTTCAGTGTAACGGCAACGCGATTACACCGTAACGGCAACGCGATTACACCGTAACGGCAACGCGATTGCACCGTAACGGCAACGCCATTTTAGCGAATTGGCGGCTTCTAAAAGCCGTTAAAATTACAACCTGTTGATATTCAACGATTTATAAAAACGGCCCATAATTGCGTTATTTCGAGCCAAGAGACTGCTTGGTTGAAAAAAATCGATTCTCAGACGGCCATTTGTAAAATATTATTACCCCATAAAATCGCTTGACTTTGGCGCTTTGCAGGGGCGGCTATGGATGGTTAGGGGCCGTCCACGACCGCGATTCGATATGTTTCGTTCGTCATGGTTATTCCATCCAAGGTGTGGTTATTCCGGGTTGCGCAACAACAATAATAAAAAAACATAAATGGGGTTTGATTTTACGCCAAAAGACCGCCACTTTGATTATTTTCCCTTATCTTTGCAGAAAATAAGCTGCACTCGGCAATTTGAAAGCAAGCTTTCATTGCGCTCGTTTGCATTAGCTTTGCGGCATATATCCGTGGAGCCTGCTTGCAGGCGACGCGGAGATTGTATTCACTCATAACTTAATCTTTAATCTTATCGCCATGAAAAAACTATTGTTAATGACAGTCTTAGCCTTGACATCAGTGTTTACCTTCGCGCAGCGCAGGGTTGGTAGCACGACCATACAGCCAAAGATCGGCCTCAACGTGTCTACCGTGGGAGACCTCGACTGGAAGGCCGGATTCGTGTTCGGAGCCGAACTGCAACACCAGCTCGACCGCAAGGTGGCCATTGCCGGCGGCCTGCTCTATTCGTTCCAGGGCGGCAAGAACGACAATTACTCCTGGAACCCCGGATACATCAACATCCCCGTGACGCTCAACTATTACTTATCGCGCGGCTTCGCGCTCAAGGCGGGCTTGCAGCCAGGCTTCATGGTGGGCAAGGACAACGTGGGCGACGTTAACACGTTTGACCTCGCGGTGCCAGTGGGCATGTCATACGAGTATGGCAACTTCGTGATCGACGGACGCTACAACATCGGCGTCACCAAGGTGCCAAAGCATGGCGACGGCTACACCAACGTGCTGCAATTCACCATTGGCTACAAGTTCAAGATGTAACCCTGTCGGTGCCATCCATGGCATTTTCCGATACAAGCAACACGGCGTGTCAGCACCTTCCGCAGACACGCCGTCTCTTTTAACGTTTTGCGTTTCACCATAATAACCACGGCATAGCACCGGGATGGTGACCCGACAACGCCCGAAAGCCGATGGCCCTGCCCCGAAGAGGCTAACGCCCTACGCCACAAGGCCCACATTATGACTAAATTATGTCAATTAGTTCGTTATATTAATATAATTTCGTAATTTTGCACATATATAATAAGAATCGGCAAGAATAAATTTTTCGATCAAGCATGAATATATTAGAGTTGAGTGAGCAGGAGATTGGCCGCCGCCAAAGCCTGCAACAGTTGCGCGAGATGGGTATCAACCCCTACCCTGCCGCCGAGTTCCCAGTGTCAGCGTTCAGCACGGACATCAAGCAGTCGTTCAAGGAAGACGAGAAGACAGAGGTCGTCATCGCCGGACGCATGATGAGCCGCCGCGTCATGGGCAAGGCGAGCTTCGTGGAGCTGCAAGACGGCAAGGGCCGCATACAGGTCTACGTCACCCGTGACGACATCTGCCCCGAGGACAACAAGGACCTTTACAACGTGGTCTTCAAGAAGCTGCTCGACATTGGCGACATCATCGGCATACGCGGTTTCGTCTTCAAGACACAGACCGGCGAGATCTCCGTCCACGCCCAAGAGCTGACGCTCCTCTCGAAGAGCCTCAAGCCGCTGCCTATAGTGAAATACAAGGACGGCGTGGCCTACGACAAGTTCGACGACCCTGAAATGCGCGCCCGCCAACGCTACGTAGACCTCATCGTCAACGACGGCGTGAAAGACACGTTCGTGAAGCGTGCCACCGTGCTGCGCACCATGCGCAAGTTCTTCGACGAGCACGGATACACCGAGGTGGAGACACCTATCCTGCAGAACATACCCGGCGGAGCGTCGGCACGCCCGTTCATCACCCATTTCAACGCGCTCGACATCGACATGTACATGCGCATCGCCACCGAGCTCTACCTCAAGAGGCTCATCGTGGGCGGATTCGACGGCGTGTATGAGATAGGCAAGAACTTCCGCAACGAGGGCATGGACAAGTTCCACAACCCGGAGTTCACCTGCATGGAGCTGTATGTGCCTTACAAGGACTACAACTGGATGATGAAGTTCACCGAGACCCTGCTGGAGACCATCTGCGTGGCCGTCAACGGAAAAGACGAGGTGGAATACCAGGGCAAGACCATCAGCTACAAGGCCCCATTCAGGCGCCTGCCCATCCTCGACGCCATCAAGGAGAAGACAGGCTACGACCTCAACGGCCTGAGCGAGGAGGAGATACGCGACATAGCCATCAACAAGCTGAAGATTGAGACCGTGGACGAGACATCGGGCAAGGGCAAGCTCATCGACGAGATTTTCGGCGAGACCTGCGAGGGCACGTTCATCCAGCCCACGTTCATCACCGACTATCCCGTGGAGATGTCGCCGCTCACCAAGATGCACCGTTCAAAGCCAGGACTGACAGAACGCTTCGAGCTGATGGTCAACGGCAAGGAGCTGGCCAACGCCTACTCTGAGCTCAACGACCCGATAGACCAGGAGCAGCGCTTCATCGACCAGATGAAGCTCGCCGCAAAGGGCGACGACGAGGCCATGATCATCGACCACGACTTCCTGCGCGCCCTGCAATACGGCATGCCTCCAACAAGCGGTATCGGCATAGGCATAGACCGCCTCGTGATGCTCATGACGGGCAAGGAGAACATACAGGAGGTGATGCTCTTCCCGCAGCTGAAGCCTGAGACAAAGATGCCGCAGACAAGCGTGAAAGACTGGCAAGAGAAGATTGGCGTGCCAGAGAACTGGGTGTACGTGCTCCGCAAGGCAGGCTTCAACCTCATATCCGACATCAAGGACGTGAAGGCGCAAGCACTGCAACAGAAGATGCTGGAGATAAACAAGAAATACAAGCTCGGTTACGACAAGCCCGAACTCGACACCATACAGAAATGGATCGACGCCGCGAAGTGAGCGCGAGCAATAGCGACAAGAACACAAAATTCCAACTCTTTATAAAACTTATAAAACGAAATGGAGAACATTAAGTTAGACACCACCAAGGCCGCGGAGTTTCTCGCTGCCGACGCGGTAAAGAACTATGAGCCACAAGTGAAGGCCGCGCAAGAGGCCCTGGAGAATGGCACATGCGAAGGCAACGACTTCCTGGGCTGGCTGCACCTCCCCACGGAGACCACCGACAACTTCCTCAACGACATCGAGGCTTGCGCCGAACTGCTCCGATCAAAGTGCGACACGGTAGTCGTGGCCGGCATCGGCGGCTCCTATCTCGGAGCGCGCGCCGTGATTGAGGCACTGGGCAACTCGCTGCAGTGGCTCGTCAACGATGGCTCAAAAGTGCCAAACGTCATCTTCGCCGGAAACAGCATCTCAGAAGACTATCTCGCTGAGCTGACCGAGTATCTGAAGGACAAGAAGTTTGGTGTCATCAACATCTCCAAGAGTGGCACGACCACGGAGACGGCCCTCACCTTCCGCCTCCTGAAGAAGCAGTGCGAGGCACAGCGTGGCAAGGACGAGGCCAAGGACGTGATCGTGGCCATAACCGACGCTGTGAAGGGTGCCGCGCGCAAGACCGCCGAGAAGGAAGGCTACAAAACCTTCGTCATCCCCGACAACGTGGGCGGACGTTTCTCCGTGCTCACACCGGTAGGCTTGCTGCCCATCGCCGTGGCAGGCTACGACATCAAGGCTCTCGTGAAGGGCGCGCAAGACATGGAGAAAGCCACTGCCACTGACGTGCCTTTCGAGCAGAACATATCAGCGCAATACGCCGCGACGCGTCAGGCCCTCTACACGCAGGCCGGCAAGAAGATAGAGATTCTCGCCGACTTCCAGCCGAAGCTGCACTTCATGGCCGAATGGTGGAAGCAGCTCTATGGAGAGAGCGAAGGCAAGGACGACAAGGGCATCTTCCCAGCCGCTTGCGACTTCACCACCGACCTGCACTCCATGGGACAGTGGATCCAGCAGGGCGAGCGCTCAATCTTCGAGACGGTGCTCTCTGTAGAGCATCCAAACCGCGAGCTCCTCTTCCCGCACGACGACGAGAACCTCGACGGCCTCAACTTCCTTGAGGGCAAGCGCGTGGACGACGTGAACAAGATGGCTGAGCTCGGCACTCGCCTGGCCCACGTGGACGGCGGCGTGCCAAACATCCGCGTCAGCGTGCCTAAGCTCGACGAGTATTATCTCGGACAGGTGATCTACTTCTTCGAGAAGGCTTGCGGCATCAGCGGCTTGCTGGAGGGCGTCAACCCATTCAACCAGCCCGGTGTGGAGGCTTACAAGAAGAACATGTTCGCCCTGCTCGGCAAGCCTGGCTACGAGGAGGAGACAAAGGCCATCAAGAAACGCTTGGAGGCTGAGAAGTAAACTTGACTTTGACTATACCGACAATGATGGACATACAAAAAGCCATCACCGACTATAACACGACCTCGGGGGCGGTCTTCCGCCCTAAGGCCGTGCTTTTCGATATGGACGGCGTGCTCTACGACTCCATGCCCCACCATGCCATAGCCTGGCAAGAGGCAATGGCGCGATTCGGCATCAACATGACGGCCCACGACTCTTACGCCACAGAGGGAGCACGCGGATTCGACACCGTGAAGATGCTCGTCAAAAGGCAGAAGGGCATCGACATATCCGACGAGAAGGCCATGGAGATGTACTCGGTGAAGAGCGACATCTTCCACAACATGACCGAGGCCCCGATATTCGATGGTGTAAAGGAGCTGATGCAGCGCATCACCGATGCCGGGATGAGCGTCAACGTGGTAACGGGCAGCGCGCAGAAGCCTCTGATAGCGCGGCTAAACCGCGACTTCGGACAATGGCTCGCGCCAGACCACATAACCACCGCCTTCGACGTGGACCACGGCAAGCCAGCACCCGACCCTTACCTGTCGGGACTGAGAAAGGCGGGCGACCTGAAGCCATGCGAGGGCATCGTGGTGGAGAACGCGCCACTGGGTGTGAGAAGCGGCGTGGCGGCAGGATGCTTCACCATAGCCATAAACAGCGGTCCCCTGCCCGACAGCGACCTGCTCTGCGAGAAGCCGAACCTGCTGTATCAGAAGCTCACCGAGCTGCTCGACGACTGGGACAAGATTGCCGGATGACAACCCCGCGGGATGCGTGGGGAGGTTCTTTTAACCGTTCTTGCTTATGCTTAGATATATCCTTTCACTTTTCTTTTTGCTCTTGGCTTTCTGCCAGGCCCACGCCCAAGAGACGCGAGGCAAGAAGCTCGTGGTCATCGACATCGAGACAAAGGTGCCGATGCGGGGCGTCATCGTGAGCACGAAGCACGGCTATCGCGACACGACCAACTGGCGAGGCATATGCCATGTGCCAGCAGAGTTTGACACGCTGACCGTGTTTAAGCACAACTATATCCCGGAGCGACTGATAGCCAAGGAACTGAAAGACACCACGGCCCTCATTCCGTCGGGTTCGGCCATAAGTGAGGTTACCGTTTGGGGAAAGAACAACATCAATAAGAATGTCAAGGAAGGAATGGGCAACCATCCGCTGCCTAATCCCTCAAATGCCGCCATAAGCTATAGCTTCGACTTCGCCAACCTCATAGACCGCCGTGGCAGGCGCGACCGCAAGCACTTGAAATCGGTGAGGCAGAAGTTCCAGGAAATGGATGTCACGGGCGACCCGATAGTGGACGCTTACAACAAGGCCATTGAGGAGAAACGACTGGAAGCGGAGAGACAAGGAAAGGGAAAGGAAAAAGACGAAAAGCAACAACCATGATTGATTACGACAAGATAAGCGACAAGCGCATCGCGGTGCTGCTAAGCGGAGGAGTGGACTCATCGGTGGTGGTCTATGAGTTTGCCTCGCGTGGCCTATACCCCGATTGCTTTTACATAAAGATAGGCCCTGAGGAAAAGGAAGAATGGGACTGCAGCTCGGAGGAAGACCTGGAAATGGCCACGGCAGTGGCCGCGCGATACGGCTGCAAGCTGAAGGTCGTGGACTGCCACAAGGAGTATTGGTCGAAAGTGACCCGCTACACCATGGAAAAGGTTAAGGCCGGACTTACGCCCAACCCCGACGTGATGTGCAACAGGCTGATAAAGTTTGGGGCGTTCGACGAGAAGATGGGGCGCGACTACGACTTGATAGCCACTGGCCACTACGCGCAAACAGAGTGGATAGACGGCAAGAAATGGCTCACGACAAGTCCGGACCCCGTGAAAGACCAGACCGACTTTCTGGCGCAGATATACCAATGGCAACTGAAGAAAGCCATATTCCCCATTGGCCACTACGTGAAAAACGAGGTCAGGGAGATAGCGGAACGCGAACACCTCATCAACGCCAAACGCAAGGACTCGCAAGGCATCTGCTTCCTCGGCAACATCAATTACGACGAATACATACGTCGCTATGTGGGCGAGAAGACGGGCGACGTGATAGAACTGGAGACCGGCAAGAAGATTGGCGAGCACAAGGGCCACTGGTTTCACACCATTGGCCAACGCAAGGGCCTCGGCCTTGGAGGCGGCCCCTGGTTCGTGGTGAAGAAAGACGCAGAGAGAAACATCCTATACGTCAGCCACGGCTATGACCCTCAGACGGCTTACAAGAGCGTGTTCACCATCCACGGTTTCGACTTCCTCACAGAGGGCGTGTCTTCGCTGCCAGAACGCGTCACGTTCAAGATACGCCATACGCCCGACTGCCATCCGGCAAGCGTGGAAGCCACGGCCGACGGGTTTGTCATTCACAGCGACGACCCAATACACGGAGTGGCACCCGGACAGTTCTGCGTGGTCTACGACTCCGACCACCACAAATGCTATGGCTCCGGCGAGATAACATTATAAACGGCAAAGCGGCCTTTAACAGCTCAACCCGAACAAAAGAAACAATAAAAAACATGGAAAAAGACCATACAGTCCTGCGCCTGGGCGACTTCAACACGCTCACCGTCACTCGTCTCGCACAACGCGATAACCCACATTCCACAGGCGGCAAGGAGACCTTCGGCGTGTTTCTCGATGGAGGACGGGAAGGCGACATTCTCATGCCCAAGAAATACGTGCCCGAGAACACCAAGGTTGGCGATGAAGTGAGATGCTTCGTTTATCTCGACCAAGAAGAGCGGCTCATTGCGACCACCGAGACCCCGATAGCAAAGGTGGGCGACTTCGTGTGCCTCGACTGTACATGGGTAAACCAATACGGCGCCTTCCTGAACTGGGGATTGATGAAAGACCTTTTCTGCCCGTTCCGCGAGCAGAAGAAGAAAATGGAGATGGGTGAGTCTTACGTCGTCTATATCCATGTAGACGACGAGAGCTACCGCATAGTGGCTACGGCAAAGGTGGACAAGTATATAGAGCCAGCCAAGGCCGGACAGCTGAAGGAGAGGCAGAAGGTGAAACTGCTGGTATGGCAGAAGACCGACCTTGGATTCAAGGTCATCGTCAACAACCGCTACCAAGGGCTCGTCTACCTCGACCAGATATTCCAACACGTACAGACCGGCGACCTCATCGACGGCTACGTGGAGAAGGTCCGCCCAGACGGAAAGCTCGACATCATGCTACAGCCCACTGGCAGACGGCAGACCCTTGACTTCGCCGACACGCTGCTTGAATGGATCAAGAGCCACGAAGGCAAATGCCCGTTTGGCGACAAGAGCGCGCCCGATGACATAAAGCGCACGTTCCAAGTGAGCAAAAAGGTATTCAAGAAAGCCGTTGGCGACCTCTACAAGCGTCACCTCATCACCATCACAGACCAAGGGTTGCTGCTAAACGCCAAAGCGGGGCAGCCATCATAGACTGTACGACCTCGCCACGCTCAAGGATGCCACGCACCTCCTCGGCCGTAAGGAAATAGACGTCTATATCCTCAGTGGCGTCAAAATGTTGCTCGCCCTCGCGTTCCACCCCACGGGCAAGGAACGTGTGGGCGATGTTGTTATTTGTGCCCGGATTAGGACTAAGCTCCATGAACGGCTCCCACTCGCCGCCTCCAAAGCCAGTCTCCTCCATGAGCTCGCGCCGTGCCGCAGCAAGCGGTTCCTCGCCTTTCTCTATCACGCCGGCAGGTATCTCCCATGCCACGCAGTCCAAACCATGACGATATTGCCGCTCAAAGATATAATGGCCGTCCTTTGTCGTGGCTATGACGTTGATCCAGTCGGGGTATTCGAGCGACCAATAGTCGTCCTTGACACGTCCGTCGGGCAACAACAGCTTGTCTTTTCTCACCTTCATCCACGGTTCCTTTACCACATACTCTGACAAGAGGGTCTTCCACTTCATCTCCTCGTCGGTGCGTTTCAGTTTTATAGACATATCATTTTATTGTTAATGGTTCAACGATATTGCTATTCCGCCACGGGAATGCATTGCGAATCCTTTATCTCGCCAATCACGATGATACTGTGAAGGCTTCCTATGCAATCGATGTTGCCCAAGGTGTTGAGCATGAAGTCTTGATAAGCCTTCATGTCGCGCGCGTAGACCTTTATCAGAAAATCATAGTCGCCAGTGGTATTATAGCACTCCGTCACTTGGTCTATGGTCTGCACGATGTCCATGAATTGTTGTATCAAGTCGTGGGTATGCTGTTTCAAGCGTATATTGCAAAGCACAATGACATGGTTACCAAGCTTGTGATGGTCAACCACGGCAGAATAGCGCTTGATGTAGCCTTCACGCTCCAAACGCTTCTGTCGCTCGAATGTGGGCGACGGTGACAAATGCACCCTTGCCGCCAATTCCTTTATCGTAAGTCGCGAGTTTTGCTGTAGCAGCTTCAGCAACTTGATATCTATTTCATCGAGAGTTTCTTGTGTCGCCATGTTCCATTCCTCAATGTTTTGCAGAATATTATTCTGTGTATTACCATCTTATTCTGCAAATTTAGTGTATTTTCCCGAATAACAAGGAATATTTGGCCACAAAAATTCTTCCTATTACCTTTGCGCCTACAATAACGGCAAGACCGCTCCTGTTAAATTACACGGATGGCAATCAAACGACTTGCAGGGGCGGCCTCGTGGCCGTCCGCAACACAGTTGGCAACACAAAATGTCGTCAGCAATCAGAACGTCAACAACAATAACAAACAAAATAAACGAAAAATGAGCAAACAATTCAGGGCAGATGTAGTGGGAAGTTTTCTTCGTCCCGCAGAGTTAAAAGACGCAAGGGCAAAATTCGCCAATGGGCAGATTTCCGCCAAGGGCCTTCGCGACGTAGAGAATAGGCTTATCACCGACCTCATCGCCAAGCAGAAAACACACGGACTGCACTTTATCACCGACGGTGAGTTCAGGCGCAGCTATTGGCACCTCGACTTCATGTGGGGATTCAACGGCGTGGAGCACATCGAGCTGGACCACGGCTATCAATTCCATGGCGAGGAGACAACGAAAGGCTCATTGAGGCTCACAGGCAAGATATCAGGCGAGAACCATCCATTCATCAACGACTTCAAGTTTGTGAAGCAATTTGAGGAAGACGGCATAGAAGCGAAACAAACTATTCCCGCCCCGGCGCAGTTTCTCGCAGAGCTGTTCCGTGGTAAGAACGGCAAGAACACCCGCAAGGTATATCCCAACACGGAAGAGCTGATAAAAGACATCGCCAAGGCATACGCAACGTTCTTCAAGGAGATTTACGAGGCAGGATGCCGCACCTTGCAACTTGACGATTGCACTTGGGGCATGATCGTGGACGATGACTTCTGGAAGTCGATGGCCGGTACGGGGTTCACGCTCGAGCACGAGGCATTGCAGTATCTAAAGGTTAACAACCTTGCCATTGAGGGCAAGCCAAAGGGACTGACAATCAACACCCACGTGTGTCGCGGCAACTACCACTCATGCTACGCCTCCAAGGGCGCATACGATCCCGTGGCACCATATCTCTTCGCGAAGGAGAACGTGAGCACCTACTACCTTGAATACGATGACGAGCGCTCCGGCAGTTTTGAGCCGCTGAAATATGTGTCTGACGACAAGAATGTGGTATTGGGACTTGTCACGACCAAGTCTCCCGTATTGGAGAATCTAGACGCTGTAATAGCACGAATCAAGAAAGCCGAGAAATACATTCCTCTCGACCGTCTCTACCTAAGCCCACAATGCGGATTCGCGTCATGCGAGATTGGCAACAAGCTCACCGAGAAAGAACAATGGGCCAAAGTGGATCTCGTAGTGAAAATAGCGAAAGAAGTGTGGGGGTAAATAATCAAAAAAGGGGTGTGCCGTTCCTGCACACCTTTTTTTATATCTCATCCAAGGTTAATCCCGTTGCCTGCGCAATCTGCTCCGTGGTCAACCCCATCGCCTTCAACTGTTTGGCAATCTCCTTGGCTCGTTCGGAACGACCCTTGGCAAGGCCTTTGGCAAGACCCATGTCCATACCTTTGGCAAGACCCTTGTCCATACCTTCCTCATAGCCTTCATCACGACTTGTATCAAAAAGGCTCTTCATGTGCCTTACTGATTCCATATGTCGATAATAAGCTTGCCTATCCTTATCGGAAAGAGCGTCTACACGCAAGCGTTCACGAGCTTCAGACAAGCCTGCAGCCTTGGCCTTTGCACTTATATTGCCCGTCTTTAGGAACTCTATCCATTCGTCAAGTGGCGTTGTTGCCACCTTGTCAAAGTCGTTTACTCTAAGTACATAATATTCAGGGAACAAATCGCTTGCCGCCTTTCGTTTCATCACGTCAAACTCCTTATTGCCAAAAAACTTCTCATTTTGCCTTACCGACAGTTTCAAGGTATCGTGAGGTTGGTGCAGACCTACAAACTCCGTCTTTCCGTGATAAACGTAGTCTTTGCCCTGACCAAGCTCAAAATAGACAATATTGATTGAATACACCTTGCGCACCTCTTCATAAGGCTTACCTAAACCAATATATTCTGTGATAGCCTTAGACACTCCATATAGCATACGGTGAAAATAAGAAAGCTCGCGACTATTTTGCACTTCTATTATGCAAAGTTCGCCATCCTCGCTTTCTGCCAATATATCCACGCGATTATATTTATCCTCCTCATCTTCTTGGTTGCCCTCGCTCTCCAAAAAGCGATGAATCTTAAAACGCTTACCCAGCAGTGAAGCCAAAAAGCCCTCTAAGACAACGTAATTTGCCTTGTCACGGAGCAGACGTTTCATTGCCCAATCGAATCGTATGTAATTTTCCTGCATAGTCGTTTTTCTGTCACATTACGTTTAAGGCCGTAAATCTACTACTTTTCCATGAGACCACCAAACAAACACCTTCTAAATATTCACGAATCATATCTTTATACCGTATATTTTACTCTTTCTTGTCAAATTTGAAGCTGCTTAATATGTCAAGACTTGTATTTTTGAGATAAAAGCGAAAAATTGTATTGCCTACATGACAATTGTTTGATGATTTTGTATTACTTTTGCAAGCATAACAAATAGTCAGATATATATCTGACAAATATGGCGTTTACTATAGCGCTTTGTCTTTGACGCTTCGAAACTTCGCAACTTTCCATGCATTGTCAAGACACGGCAACGGTAGAAGCTTACGGGATGTGATTTTGTCGCATCCCCTTTTGTGCTATGTTTCCTTCTTCGTAAGGAAACATGGCAAGGAGGGGGGGTGTAGGTATATGGCATCAGCGTGGGGCTCGAAGTTGCTCGTCCTACAATGCAGGGCAATGCGAAGGCCTCGAAGCGTGGGACAGCAACTGGCAGCACCCACGCTTTTATCATTATAGTCATGTTACAAATATTCAAATCTCTCCCAAGTCGCATTTCGCAACCAGTTATCAGGGAATGGCCTTTGTTTTTGCTGTTTTTCCTCTTTATCTCGCCAAGCACATTGGCTTCATTTTGCATGAACATTGCCAACGAGAATGGCATTGCAGGCATTGCCCACAGGATTCCACTGGCTCTGTTTCTGTCATACATCATGGCCTGTGCCGCTTATTTGAGCGGCAAGACGTGGGTGAAAACCATAATCTATGTATTCTCTGTAGCTTTGCTTGCCACGGATACATTCCTGCATCATGTATTCCACATCTACATACAGCCATTTATGGTCATGCTGATTGGCGAGACCAACCATCAGGAAGCAGGCGAGTTCTTTGGCACTTTCGTGTTGTCGAGAGGCGGACTGTTTACACTGCTCACTATCGCATTTGCAATCACTTTCATTATCGTGGCAGAACGGTTTAGATGCAAGACAAGTCAATACATTTTTTCACACCATTCCTTGCGTACGGCAATCAAGGCGTTTTCTTGTGCTGTCGTGTTATGGGGAGGATGTCAGATGGAAACTTATTACAAAATCATATCAAGCAACAATATAGACGACGCACCTATTACAGGCGATATTTTCCCCAACGACTCGTTTACTCGCTTGGTATATTCGTTGACCAGCATACCACTGATGCACAACCAGATAGAGCAAGCCATTAACACTACAATACACGATACCGACAAACCCTTCATTTCAAACAATACTGATTCGCTTGACGTTGTATTCGTGATAGGTGAATCATACATCAAGACACACGCTGGCATTTATGGTTACCCACTAAACACCACGCCAAATATGATAAAAGAGCAAAAGGAACATCGCTTGTTTGCTTTCACCGATGTGGTATCACCAATAGGCAGCACAAGCCATGCCATGAAAAACATGCTCAGCGTGAACGACTTGCTTAGCAAGGAAGACTGGAACCAGCGTCCCTTGTTCCCGTCATTGTTTAAGAAAGCCAATTTCAAGGTATTCTTTTGGGACAATCAACTCAACGACAGTACATCGTTCTATGCGTTCACCTTAAATTCGTTTATCTTTAACAAGACTATCAAACATGCTTGTTATGACCAAACCAACAGGCCTCTAATGGGATATGACGGTGCGCTGATAGACGACTTTGTCAAGAACAAACAGCCGGATGGAAAAAACAACTTGGTCATATTCCATCTTTGGGGACAACACGTTGACGCAAACAGCCGATTCCCACACACAAGGCAGTTTGAGCGTTTCACCTATAAAGACATACCTAACAAGGCTAAATATCTGGACAATGCCAAAAGGCAAGACATTGCCAATTATGACAACGTCACCCTTTACAACGACTATGTGATAGGAAAGATATTCAACCTGTATCGCAACAAGAACGCCGTGGTCGTTTATCTATCAGACCATGGCGAGGAAGAATACGATTATCGCGACTCAAAAGGAAGAAAGCATTGCAGTAAAGAGCAAACACCCCAATGGCTGAAATATGTGAATTGCGTTCCTTTCGTGATTTGGTGCTCCGACAGCTATCAAGCCAAACACCCTGAAGTGGTCAAGGAAATAAGCAATGCATTGCACCGACCCTTCATGACAGATCAAGTGTCGCAGGTCTTGTTTCATCTGGCGGGCATGAGAAGCCGTTACCATAAACCCGCCAACGACATTCTAAGTCCATGCTACAAGGCTCGCAAGCGCATATTGCTCAATGGCCTGTGCTTTGACGATTATGACATTAAATAACATCAAAACATGATGTTATTCAAACAAAATGGTTAATTTTGCGCTTGACACATGAATTTACCAAAGACATAATATCATGAACATAAAGAACCTTACAACCATGTTGGCATGCGGCCTCATCATGTTGCCACTGATGGGGCACGCTCAAGACTGCCGCAAGAAGAGCAATGACGTGATTGAGACCATCATGGCCCGGCGTTCCATCCGCAACTACCTCAACAAACCCGTGGAACACGAAAAGCTTGCCATTGTCGCCAAGTGCGGCATCAACGCGCCAAACGCCCTCAACCAGCAACCATGGGCCGTGCGGGTGGTGGAGAACCAAGACTTCATAAAGGAGACGACTGAGATATTCAAGAAGGAGATGCCTGAACAGGCCAAGCGCGACGCCAACTTCAAGAACATGTATCGCAACGCCCCAAACATCATTGTAGTCGCCACTCCAAAGGGGGACAGCTGGGGCCTGCTCAACGCTGGCCTATTGGGAGAGAACATGATGATAGCGGCCAAGGCGTTGGGATTGGGCACCTGCTGCTTGGGAAGCGCGGCCCGCTTCTTGCAAGACAGCGAGGCATGCAAGCCTTATCTCGCCAAGCTCAACCTGCCTAAGGACTATGAGATATGCTATGTTCTCGCCATCGGCTACCCTGACGAGGCTCCGGAGGCAAGGCCACGGGATGAGAGCAAGATAGAATATATCAAATAGAATATCAAGTAGAATATCTAAAAAAGGGTGAGACCAATGAAGGTCTCACCCTTTTTTGTATATGACAGCGAATCGACGGGCATCTTGAATGCCCACTGATTCGCCGCAATGCGCTTATATCCACGAGACTGCTTGTTCGTGTGTTTTTGCGGAGCTTATATCTCTTTCAAGTCCACCATGTCATGGTGCTTCTCATGCCGCTCCTTCACTAAATAGAGGAGCTTCTCCTTACGCTTTGACATAATGAGGCGTCGGATGAAAATGTTGGGAATGGCAACACCAAGAGCGATAAACAATATCACGAGCGAGGCCTTGATAGCCCAGTTGAACGCGAAGGTAAGCTCACCGATGACACCATCCATCTGTATGAAGCCAAAGAGGGAACGATACATCATCACTCCCGGAATCATGGGAATGACAGACGGTATCGCGATAATCTGATGGGGGATGTGGTGTATATGCTGCGAGCGTGTAGCGATGATGCTGGCAACAGCCGAGCCCACAAACGAGCCAATGATTATGCCTTGGTCAAGGCCGATGTTGCCGTTTGAGGGGCCAAGGTTCACGAAGTTGCGGGTACACACGGCAATGATTCCCGTAATGGCGAGCACCGGCATGATGCGCTTAGGCGTGTTGTAAATCGTGGCAAAGCCCATCGCGGACACAGCCGCCGCTATGGCATAGTTGATGAAGTTATTGTGCGGCGTCATTGACAAGTCTTTCACGAAGTTGTCGATACCGCAAATCTGTATGGCGAAGACTATTCCAAACGACATGGCAATGATCATCATTAGCGTTATCATGGCACGCGTCAGTCCGACTTGCACATAATTGGACACCATGTCTGTGACAAAGTTGATAAGTGGCACGCCTGGCACTATGAACAACGTGCATGCCATGAGTGGATGGTAGGGCGTGTCAGAGTGGAGGAATGATGGCAAGGCCGAGACCAATGTTTGGTCAAGGCTGATAAACGTGGTGAGCCAACATACGAGCGTCGCCACGAACGCGCTTATCGCAATGCCGACATAGGTGTTCCAATGGAGCTTTGCCAAGTACATCTTCAGACGGAAGCCAAGGATGGCAGGTATGGAAGCATAGAAGAAAGCCGGCCAGTCGCAACCGAACTGCACGCAGAAGCCTCCACAGGCAAATCCGGCGCAAATGGCTATCATCCAGGGCGAGTATTGCTTGTGGACATGGTTCAAGGCTTCAAGCTCGGCCTCGTAGCGGTCAAGGCTCCAGTCTTCGCGTATGGCCGTCCAAAGCATCTTGCTTATCTTGGATATGACAGTGAACTCAACGCAATGGGAATCCACACGCTGATATTTTGAAAACGAGTGGGTCTCGTCAGAGAGGTTCACCATTATGATATTGAAGTTGAGGGAGATGTGAATATACTCCTCCGGCAGTCCAAGATAAGCCTCACACCGCTTCATGTTGCGCATTATTCGCGCGCAGTCGGCATTGCTCGCCATGAGCAAGGCGCCCGTGCGCACAAGCAAGTCGAGCTTGCGGCGAAGGAGCTGCACGGAGTTGGCGTGTTCATCGTTCCTGATCTCGTCGTTGATGCTTTCCTCTTCCTCGAGACCAACCAGATTCTCTCCCTCGTTATCAGTAGGCTTGTTGTGGAAACTAAAAAAATTGTTACTCATGATTATGACAAGAATATCATCATTAGAATTTGCATGGAAATAATGCGGACCAGCATGGCAAGGGGATAAACAGTGGCATATCCCACCGATGGCGTGTCGCTTGACGTGCGGTCATTGGCGTAGGCCAACGCCGGCGGGTTGGTATTGCCACCCGACAGCACGCCGATGAGCGTGTAGTAATTGATGTGGAAGGCGTATCTTCCGATTAGTCCGCCGATGATTATCGGCAGCATTGTTATCAGCAGTCCGTAGCCAATCCACTGCAATCCCTGCTCATTGACAAGGGTGTGGAAGAAGTCCTGTCCGGCTCCCAAGCCAACGCAGGCGAGGAAGATGTTTATGCCCATCTCTCGCAACATCATGTTGGCCGAGATGGTGTTGTAGGTCACGAGATGGTAGCGCGGGCCAAAATATCCCATGAGGATAGCTACGACGAACGGGCCACCCGCAAGGCCGAGACGCACTGGCGTGGGAATGCCCGGTATGGCGATTGGGGCTGTGGCAAGCAAGCAACCGAGGGCTATGCCCACGAATATTGGTATGAGATTGGGGTAGTTGAGGCGCTTCATCTGGTTGCCAAGCACCTTGTCAACCTTACTGAGCGCAAGCTCTGAGCCCACTACCGTGAGGCGGTCGCCAAGCTGCAAGCGGAGATGCGGATGCGCCACGAGATCCACGCCGTTACGGTTGACACGTGTGACAGTGGCCTGGAAGTTGCCATTGATGTCGATTGAGACAAGCGTCTTGCCTTGC
Source organism: Prevotella sp. (assembly GCA_022769825.1). Lineage (GTDB taxonomy): Bacteria > Bacteroidota > Bacteroidia > Bacteroidales > Bacteroidaceae > Prevotella. The sequence continues at coordinate 28,502 of JALEJI010000040.1, forward strand.
AGCTCAGGACGTGTCACGATGATGCGACGTGAGATAAGCTCACGCTCAAACTGGCTCCAATCCACGTCCACCTGCTTGCCGAAGAGGGCGATAAGGCTGTCAACGTCTTGCGGGGCCACTACCACGAGAACTATGTCGTTGAGGCGCAATCTCGTTTGTCCGTTCACGATGGCATTATGGGATGTATTGCCATGGTCTATGACACGCGAAATCATGAAGTGACGGCCCACGATGTGTTTAACCTCAGCCACGGTGAGGTTGTCTATACGCTCATTGGTTATCTCAAGACTCACCGAGCGCACCGCGAGCAACTCTGGTTGCCCCTCGCCTGTCTTGGCTTGTTCCTCCTCTTCTCCGGGCTTGATGCGAAGGATGAGACGCAACGTGATAAACGACAATATGACGCCTATCACGCCCAACGGGTAAGCCAGGGCATAGCCAGTGGCGATGTCGGGGCTCTCTACGCCCTTCATGCTAAAAAACGCCTGCTGCGCCGCGCCCATTCCCGGCGTGTTGGTCACGGCACCGGAAAGGATACCGGCAATAGCCGTAAATGGCGTGTCGGTGAAACAGTAAACTCCCCAAGCCGTGAGAATGCTGATGAGGATGGTGATAAGCACGAGGATGTTGAGTTGAAGGCCACCCTTCTTGAACGAGGCGAAAAAGCCAGGGCCTACCTGCAAGCCCAAGGAATAGACGAAGAGCACAAGACCAAACTCACGGAGGAAGTGGAGCAATTCCACATTCAGGTTAAGGTTGAAATAACCGAAAACAATACCAACGATTAACACCCACGTAAGTCCGAGAGAGACGTTCTTCACTTTTATCTTTCCCAAGACCAAACCCAGTGTGATGACCAAGGCAAGGATAAAAATGGAATGGGAGACTCCACCAGCCCAATAGGCTTGTGAACCCTCAAACAATGTCTTGATGAAATCCATTGACTAAAAAAATAAAATGCAGAGAATTAATATTTCCTGCAAAGTTACGCCTTTTTTAGGAATTAATAGTTATCAACACGATATTTATTCTCGTCCTTGTCTTGCAACATGGAGAGATAGCTGGCATACCTGCTCTCGGCTATATAATGGTTTTCCACGGCTTTGCGCACGGCGCAACCCGGCTCGTGGGTATGGGTGCAGTTGGAGAAACGGCAGTCGTGGGAGAACTTGAATATCTCTCGGAAATAGCTGCCTATCTCCTCTGGCTCCATGTCGAACGAGCCAAAGCCCTTGATGCCCGGCGTGTCTATCAGCCAACCTCCATCGGCCAGCGGCACCATCTCCGAGAACGTAGTGGTATGCATGCCCGTGTCGTGGGCGTCGCTTATGTCGGCCACCTTTGCCTCGGCGCTCGGCACCACGAGGTTGAGCAGTGTCGACTTCCCCACTCCGCTGTTGCCGCTGAGCAAGGTCACCTTGTTGGTCAGCAGCTTGAGCAACGGCCCTACGCCATCGCCCGTCGCGGCTGATATTTCGTGGCATGCGTATCCCAACGACTCATAAAGGTTCACCACCATCTTTTGGTAGCGCAGCTCTTCCTCGGTAAGCAGGTCGGTCTTGTTGAACACCATCACCACAGGCACCGAATAAGCCTCTGCCGAGGCGAGGAATCGGTCAATGAACACCGTGGATGTCTCCGGGTGCGCTATTGTCACGACGAGCAAGGCCTGGTCGAGGTTGCAGGCTATTATGCTGCTCTGCTTCGACAGGTTGGTGGCTCGCCTTATTATGTAGTTGCGACGGTCGTCGATGGCGGTGATAAGCCCCTGCCCTTCGTCGTTGACGACAATATCCACGCCGTCGCCCACGGCCACGGGATTGGTAGAGCGTATGCCCTTGAGCCTGAACTTGCCCTTGACCTTGCTGTCTACCGTGCGCCCATCATCAGTGAGCACGGTATACCAAAATCCCGTGTTCTTGATTACTAATCCATGCATTGAGCCCAACAAGCCATCAAATGGTCATTATCTCTTTCTGCTTGTTGGCAAGAGTGGCGTCCACTTGCTTGATGAACTTGTCGTGAAGTTTCTGCAAGCTGTCTTCAGCGTCTTTCTCCTGGTCCTCGGACAGTCCGTCCTTTATGGCTTTCTTCAGTTTGTCCTTATAGTCGGCGCGCACGTTTCTCACCTGCACCTTGGCTTGCTCGCCAATCTTGTTGCATTGCTTCACGAGCTCCTTGCGTCGCTGCTCTGTCGGTTGCGGCAAGCGCAGGATGACCATCTCGCCATTGTTCTCTGGCGTGATGCCGACATCCGAGTCCATGATGCCCTTCTCTATATCCTTAATGGCCTTGCGCTCCCATGGGCGAATGGTTATGGTGCGCGCGTCTGGAATCTGCAGGGCGGCCACTTGGTTCAATGGCACGGGCTGTCCATACGACATCACTCTCACGGAGTCGAGAATGGCAAGGTTGGCACGGCCGGCACGAATGCGCGACAGTTCTGCCTCAAGGAAGTTGGCGCTCTTCTTCATTTTATCCTCGGCGCTTTTCAAGGCTTCTTTAACGTCTATCATAAGAAAACAGGTTTAATTATTTTTTTCGATTACAAATTTAGGCAATTTTCCGATAAGAACGAGCTTCTCGCCATGTTTTTTTACTTGAAAGGCCAAGAAACCTCGCTTTCCGCCCATCAGCGCCATGCTTATTTGCCCATGACGCTTGCCACGCGGTTTGTCAGTTCCACGAAATCGGCCACGGCGAGTTGCTCCGGCCGTTTCGTCATCATGTCGTTGGCGAAGAATTCCGGCGACGGCATTGTCTCCTTGTTGAACAATGGCTTCAGCGACACGCGCAGCATCTTGCGACGCTGGTTGAACACCGTTTTCACCACTCGCTTGAACAGTGTCTCGTCGCACCCAAGGTCTTGCACGCCGTTGCGCGTCATGCGTATCACCGCGCTCTTCACCTTTGGTGGCGGGTTGAACACGTCCTCGTCTACCGTGAACAGGTATTCCGTGTCGTACCATGCCTGTATCATCACGCTCAGTATGCCATACTGCCTCGACCCTGGCTTTGAGGCTATGCGCAGCGCCACCTCTCGCTGTATCATTCCCGTGCAGCACGGTATAAGCTCCTTGTTGTCGAGCATCTTGAAGAATATCTGCGACGATATGTCGTAAGGGTAGTTGCCCGTCAGCACGAACGTCTTGCCGTCGAACACCTGGCGCAAGTCCATCTTGAGAAAATCGTCGCCAATGATGTTGTCGCGCAACTTCGGGAACTTCTCGTTAAGGTATCTCACGCTCTCGTCGTCTATTTCCACCGCCTTTACCTGACGTGGCTTCTCCACGAGAAACTGTGTCAGCACGCCCATGCCCGGGCCTATCTCCAGCACGGGTATGTCGGGGCACACGTCCACGGTGTCGGCGATGCGCTTGGCTATGTTAAGGTCGGTCAGGAAGTGCTGGCCGAGGTTTTTCTTGGGTCTAACCTGTTTCATTTCTATTCGTTGCTCTGTGTGGGGTTACGGTGTCGGCTCTGTCAACCTTCCCTGAAGAAGTCGAGACATTGTTTTATCTCCTCGTCGGTCGCCGTCTGGTTGATGTGTATGTTGCCAATGTCGGAAAGCAGGGTGAAGTTTATTTTTCCCGACGTGTTTTTCTTGTCATGCCGCATGATGTCGACAAGCTCGTCGTAGTCGTCGCAGGTTATGTCCATCATGCCATAGCTCTCGCGGATATATCTCACCGTCTGCGTCATCTTGTCGGTCGGGAACTGTTGTTTCATCACGGAGAGATACAACTCGCAAATCAATCCGTAGGCCACGGCGTAGCCATGAAGTATCGGCTCCTTGCCCTTTTCCCCATCATGGATGAGCGAGAAGCTCTCGAAGGCGTGGCCGAAGGTATGGCCGAAGTTCAACGCCTTGCGTATGCCTTTCTCCTTCGGGTCTTCTGTCACGACACGCTCCTTCACCTTCACCGATTTGGCGAGCATGGTAAGCAACAGCTTGAAGTCGGGATTGCCGAGGTCGAAGTTGAGCAGTTCGGCCCATGTCTCCGTGTCGGATATGAGGCCATGCTTTATCATCTCTCCATATCCCGAGCGCAGGTTCTTGCCGTCGAGCGTGCGCAGGAACTCGGTGTCGAGCAACACGAACTTCGACTCGTTGAACACGCCGACCTCGTTTTTGAAGCTGTCGAGGTTTATGCCTGTCTTTCCTCCCACCGAGGCGTCTACCATGGCGAGGAGCGTCGTGGGGATATTGATGAAGTCGATGCCACGCTTGAACGTGGAGGCGGCGAACCCTCCGAGGTCGGTCACCATGCCACCTCCCAGGTTGACAAGCAATGAGTGACGCGTGGCCCTGCCGCGCTCCAGCTCTCTCCAAACATAGATGAGCGACTCCACGTTCTTGTGTATGTCGCCTGGGGCAATGCTTATCACATGGGCTCCTCGCATGGAGATAAACGACTCTATCACGGGCCAGCATTCCATCCTGGTGGTGTCGTCGGTAAGCACGAAAATGCGGTCGTGCTCACATTCTGATATGGCCTTCGCCAAATCGGTGGCAAGTTGATGCGTAATTAACACTCTTTGTTTCATCATACTCATACTTAACGTTCAATTGCAAATATACTCATTAACAACATATATTATGGCACTCGGCCACTATAAATTATTTTTTTTTAATAAAACGTGCATGGCCGTTGCTCATTTTGCGTCTGCCGTGTGCAGTTTTGCCTGCCGCTCCGTGTCGTTTTTGGTCTTCCGGGATTTGAGGTGATGGCATACGACGCACTTCATTTTTTATCGGATAAAATATTTTACAAATGGTCGTCTGAGAATCGATTTTTTTCAACCAACCAGTCTCTTGGTCGCAAATGACGCGATTATGGGCGATTTTGATAAGCCTTTGATTATCAAACACTTGTGAGTTTTATGGTTTTTAGGCGGTGCCGACAAGCTGATTAAGCGTCGCCGTTACGGTGTAATCGCGTCGCCGTTACGGTGCAATCGCGATGCCGTTACAGTGTAATCGCGTTGCCGTTACGGTGTAATCGCGACGCGATTGCACCGTAACGGCAACGCTTTTTGGCAAAAAACAGGCTGAAGGTGCTGCCGAGGGGCACCTTCGAGCCTTTTTTCCGCTCTAAAAGCACCAGTTATCAAGTGTTAAATTTTGGCAATAATATTTTACATCTCAACATTGTTCTTATCGTTTTTTTTTAGCTGACTGCAATATTTTTTTTACTTTTCTTATCCCCGCGCGTCTAAGAAGAGATTAATATTGCAAGAGATATAAAAGTAGAATGAAAAAGTTGCTGTTGCTTGCGCTATTGGCGATGACGACGGTCGTCGGCTTTGCGCAGAAGCGAGAAGTGTCGGGCACAGTTCTCGACTCCCAAACCAAGGAGGCCGTATCCATGGTCACGGTCCAACTGTTAAAGTCTGATTCCACCTTCGTCGGTGGTGCCTTGTCTGACAACAAGGGCCACTTCACCATCAAGGCTCCCGCCGACGGAAACTACATCCTCAAACTTTCGAGCGTGGGCTACAAGCCCCTAAGCCGCGCCGTCAGCGTTAAGCAGAGTGCCAATGTCAACCTCGGCACGTTGCGCTTCTCCGCCGACGCCATCATGCTGAAGGAAGCCACCGTGACGGCACAGGCCCAGAAGGTGGTGGTGAAGGAAGACACGTTCGAGTATAACGCCAACGCTTACCGCACGCCGGAGGGCTCCACCATCGAGGAACTGGTCAAGCGCTTGCCTGGCGCGCAAGTGGCCGACGACGGCAAGATTACCATCAACGGCAAGGAGGTGAAGAAAATACTTATCGACGGCAAGGAGTTCATGACTGGCGACACCAAGACGGCCATGAAAAACATCCCCACGTCTATCATTAACAAGGTGAAGGCCTACGACCAGAAGAGCGACCTGTCGAGGGTGACGGGCATCGACGACGGCGAGGAGCAGACGGTGCTCGACTTCGGCGTGAAGGCCGGAATGGACAAGGGCGTCATGGCCAATGCCGACGCTGGCGTTGGCACCAAGGACAGGTATAGCGCCCGCGCCTTCGGCGGCTACATGAAAGGCAACCTCAAGCTCTTCGGCATGGGCAACGCCAACAACGTCAACGACATGGGATTTGGCGGTCGTGGCGGATTCTTCGGCAGAGGGCGCAACGGGCTCAACGCCTCGAAGATGGCTGGCGTGAACCTCAACTACGAAAAGAAGGACACGCTGAAGATTGACGGCAGCGTGAGATGGAACCATAGCGACGGCGACGTGTGGAGCAAGTCGAGCTCCGAGAACTACGTCAGCACCGTGGGGTCGTTCTCCAACAGCGTGAACCAGTCGTTCTCGCGCGGCAACAACTTCAACGCCCAGGCGCGCGTGGAGTGGACACCCGACTCCATGACAAACATCATGTTCCGCCCAACGCTCTCATTGAGCAACAGCGACGGACTGAGCCACGGCTCGTCGGCCTCGTTCAACGAGGACCCCTACGACTACACCACCGACCCTCTCACGGCTGAAGCGTTAAAGACCTTGGCGCAAAACGGCGTCATCGTCAACTACAACACCTCAAACAGCATTTCCTATTCCAAGAGCAGCAGCACGGGGGCAATGCTCCAAGTCAACCGCAAGCTCAACAGCCGCGGACGCAACGTGACGCTGCGCGGCGACGTGAGCTATACCGACTCCAAGTCAAACTCACTGTCAACCAACAACGTGCACCTGTATCAACTAAAGGATGCCCTGGGCCAGGATTCCACTTACCAGACCAACCGCTACAACCTCGCGCCGTCGAAGAGCTGGAGCTACACCTTGCAGACGACATACAGCGAGCCTCTGTGGAAGGGCACCTTCCTGCAACTGCGCTACCAGTTCAAGTACAGCTACAGCAAGAGCGACCGCTCAACCTACGACTTTTCCAACCTCGGCGAGGAGTTCTTCTCTGGCATCAACCCCACCTACCGCAGCTGGGACGGTTACCTCAACCGCCTGGAGCGCCCCTACACCGACTATCTCGACAAGAACCTGAGCCGCTATTCCGAATACAAGAACTACACCCACAACATCAAGCTGATGTTCAGGATGCTACGGACAAAGTGGCAACTCAACGCCGGCGTGATGATGCAGCCGCAACGGTCACACTACGTGCAAAACTACCAGGGAGTGAGCGTGGACACCACTCGCAACGTCACCAACTTCACCCCTACCCTCGACTTCAGATACAAGTTCAACAAGGTGAGCAACTTGCGCGTCAACTATCGTGCCACGACCACGCAACCCAGCATCTCGCAACTGCTCGACATCTACGACGACTCCGACCCTCTCAACATCTCCACGGGTAACCCTGGCTTGAAACCGTCGTTCAACCAGAACTTCCGCCTGTTCTACAACAGCTACTTCGAGAAGACCAAGCAGTCGGTGATGACTTTCGTCGACTTCAACAACACGCGAAACAGCATCAGCAACAAGGTGACCTACAACGAGACGACCGGCGGACGCATAACGAGGCCGGAGAACATCAACGGCAACTGGAACGTGAACACCGCGCTGATGTTCAACACGCCGCTCGACTCTGCCGGATTCTGGAACATTAACACTTTCGCCAACCTCAACTACTCCAACAACGTGGGCTACATATCGCTCAGTCGCGACGCCAACTCCATAAAGAACACCACGCGCGACATGACCGTCGGCGACCGTCTCGCCGGCAGCTACCGCAACAGTTGGCTTGAGGTGGAGCTCAACGGCGCGTTCAACTACCGCCACTCCAACAACAAGCTGCAGCCCGCCTCCAACTCCGACGTGTGGCAGTACAGCTATGGCGGCAGCATCAGCGCCACGGCCCCATGGGGCACCACGCTGTCTACCGACCTCAACATGAACTCGCGCCGTGGATATGCCGACAACTCGCTCAACACCAACGAGCTGGTATGGAACGCGCAAGTGTCGCAGAGCTTCCTCAAGGGGCGTCCGCTCACGGTCATGCTGCAGTTCTACGACATCTTGCGCCAGCAGAGCAACCTGAGCCGAAGCATCACCGCGTCGATGCGCTCCGACACGGAATACAACTCCATCAACAGCTACGTGACGCTGCACGTCAACTATCGCCTCAACCTCTTCGGTGGCAAGCAGGCACGGCGC
>JALEJI010000003.1 GCA_022769825.1 Prevotella sp.
TCCTGGTTGTAGAGCCATGAGAAAGCAGGCGGAATAGGTGCCCTGCCATGTATGATACATCGTCATAGCTACATTCCAGGCTGTCTGAACGCAAGCCGGAAATGAATGGGTCTCATTCCAAATCTTATATACTTCTGCACCGAAGACATAATCATCCGCAAATGGATGAAGATACTGGCTTATCCATAACATGGGAATGATGGATACGATTAGAACTGCAATAGCTACCCCTGTTACAATTTTCAATTGCTTCTTATTCATAACTGCTTTTATCCTTTTATATTACTTTCTTTTTACTTCTTGTTCTTTCTTTACTTCTTACTTTCTATATATTATAATATCCTTGTTTCCATAATCTTGCATGCAAGATAAACAATAAATGTTAAAGCTTATATTGTGTATGGGTGTAAAAGTACTAAACATAATTGAGTATGGCAAATATTTCTGGATTGCTATTTGGATAGTTTTTCGTACCTTTGCAGAAAAAGAGAATAATAGAGATGATACCAAAACTCATTCACCTTTGCTGGTTTAGCAATGACCCTTATCCTGTGGAGATAAAGGTCTGTTTGGATTCGTGGAAGCGCGTTATCCCCGATTATGAAATAAAATTGTGGGGATACAAGGAAGCCAAGGCCATTGGTTGCCAGTTTATAGACGAGGCATTAGAGGAAAAGCGTTGGGCTTTTGCCGCGGATGCAGTAAGATTCTACGCGGTATATAAATATGGCGGCTTGTATATGGACAGTGATATTTTCCTGTTCAAGCGATTCGATGATTTCGTGCCCGACACTGGCTTCATGACATTTAACGAGAAAGTTGATGCTGACAACAGGGAGTTTGGGCTTCAGGCTGCATTCTTTATGGGAGAAGCGGGCAACTCATTGTGCAAGGCAGTGTTTGAGCATTATCAGTCGACACATTATCGTAACGAGGATGGCACGTTGAATAATACCATTTCCCCTCTTGTCATGGCTCGCATCGCAGAGAAGAAATTTGGGTATCGGCGCGAAGACACTTTCCAGGATTTGGGCGAGATAAAGATTTATCCTACTCATTTCTTCGCCCCTCGAAACAAGTATAAGATAGACAAATACACTTTTGGCATTCACCGTATATACGGAAGCTGGCGAAAGAGAAAATTTGGGAGAAAAGTCGAGATTTGGAATCGTCATCAACTTCATGTTTTAAGATATGCTCTTTTCAAAAGATAGAAAAGAGCATACCTGAATGATGATTTTCACTTCAAATGAAGCAATTCCTTGTACAATTCAAGGTATTGCCTTATGTATTTGTCGTAATTGAAGCCCATGGAATATTCTTTCGCGGCAAGAGCCTCCTCACCGTTCTTGTCCCAGGCTGCCAGTCCTTCTTTCACGGTTTTTGCCATGTTTTCCGGCTCGAAAGAGTCGAAGTAGCTTGCGTGATTCTTGCAAACCTCAGGCAAGCTGGTGAATCGAGACGAGAAGACCTTGCAATTATAGCGCATTGCCTCAAGAACGGGGAGGCCAAATCCCTCCAGTCGGCTTGGAAACAAGAAAGCCTCGCTATGGGCATACATCCAATTGCGTTCTTCATCGGTAATCTCACCCGTCATTATGACATTGTCGGCATGGCAACGTTCTTTTATTTCGTTTAGCTCATTGAAGTAACTCGTGCGTCTTTTCCCACATATAAATAGTTTATGTTCAGGGAAGTACTTCATCATGGGTATCAATAGGTGAAAGTTCTTCTTCTTTCGAGTTTGACCTATGGTGAAAAAGAACCTGTCGTTTGCATTCACGAAGCCTGGTCGTGTCTGTGCCTCTTCGGTGGTGTCTTGTATTCCATTATAGATGACCCTAAGAGGCTTATCCCCTATATTTACGTGTTTGAGTAAATCTTGTTTTACATATTCAGAAATGACGGTGACATAATCCGAGCGTTTGATGAACCATCTGAGTTTCAACAAATTCTTGATGCGGTGTATGCCTTTTTTCTCCTTGAGGAAGTTTAAGTCGTGTACGGTGAGAAGATTGATCATGCCCTTTGCATGACGCCGAGCCATGAATAGTTGGTCGGTGGTGTGCCATAAGTCTATTAGGTGTCCTAAGGCCTTGAGATCCTTGTCCAGATGCTCTACGGTGACATAATCCACGTCGTCTCCCAAGATACCCTTGTACTTCTCCGTCATAAGAACCGTGAAATGAATACCGTCAATGATGCCACGCTTGAGATATTCTCCTACGTTGTTGGCTATTTCCCCAAATCCACATTTCTCTTGATAGCGTGTCAAGTCAACCAATACGTATTTCATGCTGTTAAACAGTTATGTTAATAAGAATTATATATTTACCTGCCGATGCCCAGCCCTTGCGGAGGTTTCCAGGTCATTCCATTGTGTTTAAGGCAGGATGTTGCAATATTCTCGCTTGAACCAAAGTTCGAAGACGGGGTCAACAATCTTGAAGCCTTCGCCCGATTTTCCGATGAAGTCTCTATCCACAAGCGTCTTCTTGTTCTTGGTGATGGTGCTAGGAGCACCTAAGCCATATTCCGCCACTACTTGCCGTGCATTGAGGTTGGTCTCCCCCATGCATACGGCACGTAGGAAAGCTATTTGGGAAGCGGGCATGCCGTCAATGTCGGCAATGAACATGTCAGCATTGGTGTCGACGACTTACCCAATCTTCTTGGAGAGATCAGCATTACGTTGACGCCTCCTCCAAGAAAAGTCTTGAGGTCTCTGCGATCTTCTATACGGTCGATGAAGTACTCGTTTTCCGCGATAGAACCATACTCGAAAGGTATCTTGTTCATAAACTAACAAGCTGGTTTTCTGCAAAGTTACTAAATTATACCCCAAGGTATTGTACTTAAGGGTATAATTTATGAAAAATTAAAAGGCTATGACGGCTATCCGTCTTTTTGCGAAGGTCTCAACGCTACATGGAGCTTGTCGCGATTCGCAAGGCTTCTTTCAGGAAATATCCTTGGTTTAATCTCATTGCCATCTGTCTTGCCCTTTCTTGCATATCGGAGTAGTCTTCTTGCGAAAGTCTTGGCAATATGTTGTCAAGTTCTTTCAACGAGCCTACGGCAATGCCACACCCGTATTTCTTGATGATTGGCGCCACGGCAGACTCTTTCCAAACAATGACAGGCAAGCCGGCGCGGAGGTTGAACGAGACCTTGTGGGGCGAGTTCAAGCGAAGGTAGTTGCCGTATTCGCCAGAACAGGTGTCGAGTGAGTCGCCGTCCCACACCAAGCCGAAGTCGGCGTCAACGTGGGATATGAATTCTTCTGATGGCAAGAAACCTCTATAGGTGACGTGAGGGTTGTCCTCAAGTCCCCGCAAGCCTTCCTTGTTTCCGACAATGGTTAGGCTCCAAGCGCTGAGGCTCTTGGTGAGTTCTACCAAAAAGGAGTTCTTGCGCATGCTAAGCGCTCCGGCATATACGATGGTGGGGTTCAGGGTCGTGTCGGAGGACGAAGCTTGCGGTTCATGGAAGGAAAGCGAACGATAGTCGAAGAGACCCAACGAGCCTATAGGCTTCTCTAATCCATGAGCCAAGAGCCAACTTTTCATGTTCTCGTTGGACGCTATGATGTAGTCGCTATGTGACAGACGGCTTATCTCTTTCTGTATGGAGAGTTTCTTTCGGCGAAAGGAACCGAGGTCATGGATTAGCGATACGGTCTTTGCCCCTTTCCGTCTTGCCACATCGCACAGGAAAGAAAAATATTTCTTTACTGGATATTGCAAGAAAAGCACGTCACCTTTCCTTAGCAAGAAGCAAGCTCGGATGATGCCTGCCAAGTCGAGGAAGAAGGCCAATATCTTGCTGTCGTGAACCGTGCGATGAAGGCCGAGGTTGACAGCTCCCATCTCCATGAGCGTGTCCTCGTTGTCGGTCTTTGCCTTGTTGCCCGCCGATGTGAGGTTATAATAGTTGCGGCTGATGTAACATAACCTATGTTGTTCCATATGCTTATAGTTCCAATTTGAATGGTATCTCATGTTTTCTGCCGTATTTGGTCCAGAACTTGGCACGTTCCCTCATTACATAATCCACCGACTTGCCCACGTCAAGGTTGCGCAGCAAGGCATATTCCGTGACTATAATCCTGATAAACTCCTTTGGCCCCCAAAATTTCCGCAGGTTGTAGAGTCCTTGCTTTGCGCTCACTTGGCCGAAGTGCATGCGGTTGATGTCCACGAGCGAGAAGTGGAATCCCTCGTCGTCTTGTTTCCACAGCACATTGCCAGGAGTGAAGTCCTTGTGAAGCACGTTGCCGTTGTGGATTTTTGCCGCGAAATGCGCCAAGGCCTTGGCAAGTGTCTCGTAGGTGCCAGCCTTTGCGTCGCCCACTTCATAGAGCGTGTGGCCATAGTCGCATTGCATGGTTATCAGGTAGCTATATCCCAACAAGCCAAGCCAGCTCCTCTCTTCGATTATGGCAATCGGCTCTGGGGTCTCTATTCCCTTGTTTTTCAATATCATGGGATAGTCAAAAGCCCGTTGGCATTTCGGCTTCCTTATTCCCCATGAATATACGAGGCGGTTGGGGCCATGTGGTACGTGATAGCGTTTCACGTTCACGGCTGTCCCGTCTGGGGCCGTCAGCACCTTTATGAGGTTGCGCTTGTTGTATATCTCCTTGCCCTCTTGCTCGAAAATATCAGGGACGCTCCCTATGAAACTTCTCCAGTGCTCGTATTTCGGGTTAATCTTTGTAATTCTCATTTTTGGTACATAAACATGAAATTCATCATATATCCGAAATCGTTCAGATTGATGTGGTTGATGTCTTGGTATTGCTCTTGCAGATAGCCATAATATTGTCGGCGCACGTTGTTGTTGGGTATTCCAAGCACCAGCATGTCGCCGAAAGAGTCCTTGATGGTGAGCATGCCGTAATAGAAGAGCAAGCTTGGGAAAAACTCCGGCTTCACGATGTCGCTTGCGGGGAATGTCTCGTACAGGTTTGTCACGATGCTTCCTTCCTCCGTGATCTTGCGGATGATGCCTTTGCGGTTTCCGTCCAGCTTGTCGAGCTGGAGCAGTCGCTTCATCTTGTTGTAGTCGGTCTTGGTGTTGGGATCTATCATCTGTTCAGGAGCATGTCCGTAATCCATGTAATTGCGGAGATAATATAGCACCATGTCACAATTGAACACCCTGACATCACTGTCCAAGCATTCTTTGGAGAAGCAATAGTTGTCATACCACGGCTTGATATCTGCTATCATTGCCTCGATGTCGCTGTCTGCCGGTATCTGCCCGGCGTCGCTGTAGCGTGTGAACATCGTGCGCACGTCTTCCGTGCTGAAGCCATACGGTACTCTTTTCGGCTCTAACATGGCACAAACATTATATTTGCCGTAAAGTTACAAAAATATGTCCAAACAGTTATGGTCTTTGACCATTATTTTAGGTTTTTCCGGAATTAGGCATTACCGTAGTGCTTTGCAGGGGCCGCACCCTGCAAAGCAGACGAAACAGCGCGGCCACTACCCGCGTCATGCAAAGCCTCAGCGAGATAAAATGTAAAATATTATTGCCGAAATTTAACACTTGAAAACAGGGGCAAATAGAGCGGAAAAACGGCTTCGAGGTGCCCCCCGGTAGCATCGTCGGCGGCATTTTTGCCAAAAACCGTTGCCGTTACGGTGCAATCGCGTTGCCGTTACACCGTAATCGCATCGCCGTTACAGTGCAATCGCGTTGCCGTTTCACTGTAACGGCAACGCGATTGCACTGTAACGGCGATGCCATTTTATCGATTTTGCGACACCATGGAACCGCTAAAAATATAATCGATTGATAATCAACTATTTAACAAAACAGCCCATAATCGCGTCATTTCCAGCCAAGAGAATGCTTGGTTGAAAAAAAACGATTCTCAGACGACTATTTGTAAAATATTTTGATATACAAGGCATCACTCTAAATTCCGGAAGCCCCTGAAAAAAGCCCTATGCGCCATAAGCTTCCTTTACCATGCCTTCCACGCGGCTTGGCACCATGCCCGTGATGGGCAAGCCACGTTTGACGTTATCCCTTATCTTGGTGCTGCTTATTTCGTATAGCTTGGTATCGTATAGCCGCACGTTGTGGGGCAGCGTGGCCGTGTCGATGTCGCAATCTGGTCGCGCGTAGACGGCGATGTCGCAATTGGAAAGAATATAGTCGGGTCTTGCCCAACGGCTGAACGAGAGCCAGTTGTCAGCCCCTATGATGAGTGTGAATTGACAGCCGGGATGGTCAGCCTTGAGATGTTGCAGCGTGTTCCAGGTGTAAGAAGGCTTGGGCAGGCGGAACTCGTAGTCGGAAGCCATGAGCCCCCTCTCCCCCTTGAGGGCTATCCGTGTGATGGCGAGCCGCTTGTCATCGTCGAGAAGGTCGGTCGCCGCCTTCTTGAAAGGGTTCAGCGGCGACACCAAGAACCAAACCTCGTCGAGGTGGGCGAGGCCGAGGATTTGCCTCGCCAGGCCTATGTGTCCCACGTGTATGGGGTTGAAACTGCCCCCGAAGATGCCTATGCGGCGCGGCTGGCTTATGGTCATCGTCGGGTTAAGCTTTAAGGAAGTCGCTGACGAGGCGGTAAGTGTCTTGCTTTGCCTTCTCCAAGTCGTCGTTGACAACAATGTGGTCAAACTCCTTGGCGAATGTCAGTTCGTAAGCGGCCTTTGCCAATCGCTGCTCTATCACCTCCGGTGCGTCGGTGGCGCGATGCACGAGCCTCCGCCTGAGCTCCTCTATCGATGGCGGCTGTACGAAGATGCTCAACGCCCGCGTGCCATAATGCTTCTTGATGTTGCATCCGCCTTTCACGTCAACGTCGAACACCACGTTCTCGCCCTTCTCGGTCTGGCTCTCCACCTGCGACTTCAGCGTGCCATAGAAGCGATTGGCGTAAACCTCCTCGTATTCCAGGAACTCGTCGTGGCTTATCTTGTCCTTGAATTCCTCAGGCGTGAGGAACAGATACTCAACCCCGTTCTTCTCGGTGCCGCGTGGGGCGCGCGTGGTAGCGCTGATGGAAAAGGCGAGGTTCAGCTCGGGGTGCTCGCTCATCAGCCACTGCACGATGGTGCTCTTTCCAGACCCGCTCGGGGCGGAAAAGATTATCAGCTTGCCAGTCATGTCAATTCTTGTGATTAAAGACGTTAAACAATAAGTTTACAATGCGTTGAGCACTTGCTCCTTTATCTGCTCCAGCTCGTCCTTCATCTTCACCACGATGTTTTGCATCTCGGCCTGGTTGCTCTTCGAGCCTGTGGTGTTGATCTCGCGACCCATCTCTTGCGCTATGAACCCGAGCTTCTTGCCGTTGGGTTGCTCTTCGGCCATGGTCTCGCGGAAATATTTCAGGTGGTTGGCCAGGCGCTGCTTCTCCTCGCTGATGTCGAGTTTCTCGATATAATAGATAAGCTCTTGCTCAAGGCGGTTCTTGTCGTATTGCACTTCCGGGATTTGCTCCAGGCCTTTTATTATGGTCTCCTTTATTTTCGGCACGCGGCTCTTCTCGTAAGGCTCAATGCTGTGGAGCAGCTTCTCTATGTTGTCCACCTTCTCGTGGAACTTCTTCTCCAGCGCGGCGCCTTCCTGCTTGCGGAAAGCCACGAGGTTGTCTACGGCCTGCTTTATCGCTCCTTTCACCACTTCCCATTCCTCGTCGCTCAGTTCTTCGACATTGGTCCTGGTGAGCACGTCGGGCATGCGGGTCAGCGTGCTGAACCAGTCGGCTGGCTCAGGTATGCCCACCTTTTCAGAAATGGCTTTCAGCTGCTTGTAGTAGTCCTCCACGAGGGCCGCGTTGACAGGCGTGGCATCTACCACGGTGTCTTTCTCCGTCCAGAGAGCGAAGTCGACCTTGCCGCGTGAGAGCTTTTTCGCGATATACTGCCTTATCTCCATCTCCTTCTCGCGATAAAGAGGAGCGACACGCGCGGAGAGGTCAAGGGCCTTGCTGTTGAGAGACTTTATCTCAACGTTGATTTTCTTGTCTTTGTAAACCACTACGGACTTGCCGTAGCCCGTCATAGAGAGTATCATATTTATTTGTGCGTTAAATTTCTGCAAAAGTACAAAATTGGATGGAAAAAGGAGTAAATTTGCACTTTATTAAGAATATTATCGACATAATACGCGTATAAGTATGTCTTGTATATTGAATATTGAGACAAGCACGAATGTTTGTTCTGTGGCTGTAAGCCAGGACGGTGCTTGCATTTTTGAGAAGGAGGATCACTCTGGACCCAACCATGCTGAGCGTTTAGGCTCTTTTGTTGACGAGGCGTTGTCGTTTACCGACAACCATGCCATCCCGTTCGATGCCGTTGCCGTGAGTTGTGGCCCGGGCAGTTACACCGGCTTGCGCATTGGCGTGAGCATGGCTAAGGGCATTTGCTATGGCCGTGGCCTCAAGCTCTTGGGCGTGCCCACACTCGAGATTCTCTGTGTGCCCGTGCTCTTGCGTGAGATGGTGGAGGAGGAGAACGCTTTGCTCTGCCCGATGCTCGACGCCCGACGCATGGAAGTGTATGCCCAACTCTTCGACCGCTCGCTGCACGAGGTGCGCCCCATCCACGCCGACGTGGTGGAAGCCGACACGTATAAGGAGTGGCTCGACAAGGGCCCCGTGTATTTCTTCGGCGACGGAGCCAGCAAGTGCAAGGAGGTGATAACGCACCCCAACGCCCGATTCATCGAGGGCATTGAGCCATTGGCAAAGAACATGATGCCGCTGGCCGAGAAGCGCATGGCGGAGCAGAAGTTTGAGGACGTGGCCTACTTCGTGCCTTTCTACTTGAAGAATTTCGTGGCAAAGCTGCCTCGCAAGCTCCTTTAAACACATAATCCATAATTTCGTTTGATGAACATCCAAGGTTTAGACTATAACACCCAGCGTGAGAAACTCGTGTTGCCGGAATATGGGCGCGAGATACAGAAAATGGTCAACTATTGCATGACCCTGCCCGACCGTGACGCGCGCCTGCGCTGCGCTTACGCCATAATAGACACCATGGAGCAGATGAACCCACAGCTGACGCAGATCGACAACTATAAGCAGAAGCTTTGGAACCAGCTCGCGTTGATAAGCGACTTCAAGCTCGACATAGACTGGCCAGTCGACATATCCAAGGCAAAGGTGATAAGCGAGAAGCCACAACCGCTCAAGCATGAGACGGGCACGATACCGGTGCGCCACTATGGCAAGCTGGTCTTTGAGCTTCTCGGCAAGCTGAAGACCATGGAGCCAGGCGAGGAGCGCGGCCAGCTGATGGCGCTCACGGCCAACCAGATGAAGCGTGATCTCGTGCAATGGGGACATGGGCTTTGCGACGACGAGAAGGTGGCGAGCGACCTTGCCAACTTCACCGACGGGAAGATACAGCTCGACCTCGACCATTTCAAGTTTGAGCGAGTGGACATGCGGGCCTTGGCGCCAACCAACAATGGCAAGAAACGCAAGAAAAAATAAACAGGACTTATGGAGTCATTCATAATAGAAGGTGGACATCAACTGGAGGGAACCATCACACCGCAAGGCGCCAAAAACGAGGCGCTGGAGGTGATATGCGCCTCGCTGCTCACCTCTGAGCCAGTGCGCATAACCAACGTGCCCGACATCCTGGACGTGAACAACCTCATAAAGTTGTTGCAGGACGTGGGCGTGAAGGTGACGCGCAACGACCGTCACGACTACACGTTCCAGGCCGATGACGTGAACCTGGACTTCCTCGATAGCGTGGAGTTCGTGAAGAAATGCTCTCGTCTGCGTGGCTCGGTGCTGATGTACGGGCCGCTGCTCGGTCGTTTCGGCAAGGCTACCGTGGCCAAGCCCGGTGGCGACAAGATAGGGCGCCGTCGCCTTGACACCCATTTCCTCGGGTTCAAGAACCTCGGCGCCAAGTTCGTGTTTGACGAGACTCGCAACGTCTACCAGATTCATGGCTACCGCCTAAAGGGCACCTACATGCTCCTCGACGAGGCTTCGGTCACCGGCACGGCCAACATCATAATGGCGGCTGTCATGGCGAAAGGCACGACCACGATATATCACGCGGCGTGCGAACCTTATATACAGCAGCTCTGCCACCTGCTCAACCACATGGGAGCCAACATCTCTGGCATAGCCAGCAACCTCATAACCATCGTGGGCGTTGACCATCTGCATGGGGCCACTCACCGTGTGCTTCCCGACATGATAGAGGTGGGGTCTTTCATAGGCATGGCCGCGATGGTGGGAAATGGCATACGCATAAAAGACGTGTCGCTTAGAAACCTCGGCCCCATACCAGACGCTTTCCGCCGATTGGGAGTGAAACTCAAGGCTGAGGGCGACGACTTGGT
The DNA here is from genome assembly GCA_022769825.1 of Prevotella sp. Taxonomy (GTDB): domain Bacteria; phylum Bacteroidota; class Bacteroidia; order Bacteroidales; family Bacteroidaceae; genus Prevotella. The sequence goes on from JALEJI010000003.1 coordinate 10,345, forward strand.
CGTTCCTCACCAGGCCCATTATGTCGTCGACTCTTTTATCGACGGCACGATAATGACCCTTGCCGACGCGCCATGGCCAGGACTCACGCCCGACCTGCTTTCCGTGTTGCTCGTCGTGGCGACGCAGGCGCGTGGCACGGTGCTCATACACCAGAAGATGTTTGAGAGCCGGCTCTTCTTTGTAGACAAGCTCATCGACATGGGCGCACAAATCATACTGTGCGATCCTCACCGCGCCGTGGTGGTGGGTCAAGACCACCGCATACAGCTTCGCGCCGGGCGCATGTCGAGCCCCGACATCCGGGCCGGCATAGCGCTGCTTATAGCGGCCATGAGCGCCAATGGCACCAGCCGCATAGAGAACATAGGGCAGATAGACCGTGGCTATGAGGACATAGAAAAGCGTCTTAACGGCCTCGGGGCAAATATCCAGCGTGTAGATGATTAAGCTAAGTGACGTATATCGCATAGGCTGCCTCGGCAAGCCTCATGGAGTGAAGGGGGAGATAGCCTTCTCTTTCGACGACGACGTGTTCGACCGCCAGGAGGCCGATTTCATGTTCGTCATGATTGACGGATTGCTGGTGCCGTTTTTCTTCGAGGAATACCGTTTCAGTTCCGATGTCGTGGCGTTGGTGAAGTTTGAGGGTGTCGACACCCTTGAGCAAGCCGCCGACCTCACGGGGTGCGACGTCTACTTTCCGCGCGCTGCTTCCGACGATGACGCCGATACCGTGTCAAAGGCGCAGCTGTCTGGCTTCAGGCTCGTCGACGCGGCCACGGGCGCCGTGGTAGGCGAGGTGACGGCCATTGACGATTCCACAGCCAATCCGCTTTTTGTAGTAGACACGGCGAATGGCGAGATGCTTATCCCGGCAAGCCATGAGCTGGTAAAGGCCATAGACAAGAAAAACCTGACCATCACCGTAGACATTCCCGAAGGACTGTTGCAACTGTAGCGACAGTTCGCGTGATGGATTATTATCATAGTAGAAAACGTTTAGATGAAGAAACAAATTTGCATACTTGGCTCCACGGGTTCAATAGGCACGCAAGCCCTTGATGTCATAAGGCAGCACCCTGACCTTTACGAGGCTTACGCGTTGACTGCCAACGACAGCGTGGAGAAACTTGCCGAGCAAGCCCGTGAGTTCAATCCAGCCGCGGTGGTGATAGCCAACGAGGCTCGCTACGAGGAGCTGAAAGCCAAGCTTGCCGACACCGACGTGAAAGTTTATGCCGGCCACAAGGCTTTGTGCGAGATAGTTGAGGCCGGGCCCGTTGACATGGTGCTCGCGGCTCTCGTGGGTTTCGCCGGACTGGAGCCTACCATTCGTGCCATCAAGGCCCGCAAGAAGATTTGCCTTGCCAACAAGGAGACGCTGGTCGTGGCAGGCGAGCTGATTCTCGACCTCGTGAGCAAGTATCACGTTGACCTATTGCCTGTCGACTCGGAACACTCGGCCATATTCCAGTGTCTTGTCGGCGAGGAGATGAACGAGGTCGACAAGATTCTCCTCACCTGCTCAGGAGGGCCTTTCCGCAACTTCACCCACGAGCAGCTTCTCACGGTGACGGCAGCCGACGCCCTTCGCCATCCAACATGGAAGATGGGCGCGAAGATTACCATCGACTCCGCGTCGCTCATGAACAAGGGCTTTGAGGTCATGGAGGCGAAATGGCTCTTTGGCGTGCCAGCCGAGAAGATAGAGGTGCTGGTGCATCCGCAGAGCGTTGTCCACAGTGGGGTGCAGTTCAAGGATGGAGCGGTGAAGGCGCAGCTCGGCGTTCCAGACATGCGGCTTCCCATACAGTATGCCTTCTCTTTCCCTAAACGCCTTCCGCTGAATGGCGACCGCCTCGACCTTTTCAGCACGCGGAAGCTTGAGTTCTTCAAGCCCGACGCGCAGAAGTTCCCGTGCCTCCGCTTGGCTTACGAGGCCATCAGCGAGGGAGGCAACATGCCGTGCATCTTGAATGCCGCCAACGAGGTGGCCAACGCCGCCTTCCGCCGTGGCGAGTGCTCGTTCCTTGGCATGGCAGAGGTCATAGAGCGCACCATGCGGCAAGCCTCGTTCGACAAGACCCCGAATCTCGATACTTATTTCCAAACCGACGCCGAGGCACGCCAGATAGCCGCCTCGCTGCTGAAGGCTTAACACATTAATTATAAAAACAAATGGAAGTTTTCCTCATAAAGCTATTACAGTTCATCCTCGCCATCTCTCTCCTCGTGCTCCTTCACGAGGGAGGCCACATGGTAGCCGCGAAGCTCTTCGGCGTGAGGGTGGAGAAGTTCTTCATCTTCTTTGATGTCAGCTTGGGCAAGTGGAGCGGCAAGCTCTTCAGTTTCAAGCCTCGCAAGTCAGACACCGAGTATGGCATGGGGTGGTTGCCATTGGGCGGCTACTGCAAGATTGCCGGCATGATAGACGAGAGCATGGACACCGAGCAGATGAAGCGTGACCCGGAGCCATGGGAGTTTCGCGTGAAGCCGGCGTGGCAACGCCTCATTATCATGGTTGGCGGCGTGACGGTGAATTTCATCCTCGCCCTCTTTATCTATTCTATGATAATGTTTCATTGGGGCGAGAGTTACGTTCGCGTGGCAGACATGTCGCAGGGAATGAAGTTCAACAAGGAAGCCAAGTCGTATGGCTTCAAGGACCACGACATCCTTCTTGGCACCGACATCCGCCCGTTCAAGGACTTTGGCGGCGACGTGTTCCGCGACATATCCGAGGCACAGTATTGCGACGTGCTGCGCGACGGCAAGAAGGTGCGTATAAACCTTCCGGGCAATCTCAACTTGCTCGACATGCTGAAGGTGACCCCACAGTTTGTGCGTCCTTTCGTTCCCGCGGTCGCCGATACCGTGTTCCGGTCAGTACCGGTGTCCGACAACGACTCGGTGGCGTCTCCGGCTTGGAAGGCCGGCATGCGCAAGGGCGACAAGATTCTCGCCGTCAACGGCAAGGCCATCGACTCTTACAATGAGTTCACCGAGGCAGTGGGCGTGATAAGCGACCAGCTTGCAGCTGTCAACACCCATCAGGACAGCTTGCGCCTTCGCACGGTCTCGCTCGTGATAGAGAGGGCCAACGCCAAGCGCGACACGGTCATGGCCGTGCTCACACCCGACGCTAAGCTCGGCTTTGCGGTAGGCGGGCCGGAGTATATGTACAGGGACAAGATTACCCACGTCAGCTACAGCTTCTTGTCGAGCTTCCCCGCGGGCGTGAAATATGGATGGGACGTGTTGTCGGGTTATGTCAGCGACATGAAATACGTGTTCACCGCCGATGGCGCCAAGAGTCTTGGAGGCTTCGGGGCCATAGGCTCCTTGTTCCCGCAGACATGGGATTGGCACGCCTTCTGGATGATGACCGCGTTCCTCAGCATCATTCTCGCTTTCATGAACATCCTACCTATTCCCGCCCTCGATGGCGGCCATGTGCTGTTCCTGCTCTATGAGATGATCACTCGCCGCAAGCCATCAGAGAATTTCCTCATCAAGGCGGAGTATGTCGGCATCACGGTGCTCGTCTTGTTGATGGTCGTGGCCAACTTGAACGACATATTGCGCTGGATAGGAGTCTTGTAGGGTTAAAAAACATGAATAATCATGCTTTTTGATGCCCCTTTCGCATACATTGACGTATTAAAGATAAAACAACAAAAAGAATACCATACAATCAATGAAAAAACTATTGACACTGGCCCTGTTGATGCTTGTAGGCATCATGGCCAATGCCCAAATGCTGGATCCCGTGAAGTTTTCCACTACGTTGAAGACTAACAACAGCACTGAGGGCGAAATCGTTTTCACGGGAAAAATCAGTAGTGGCTGGCATGTATATAGCACGGGCTTGGGCGGTGACGGCCCAACCTCTGCCACGTTCAATGTCAACAAGCTCGATGGCGTGCAGCTTGTGGGCAAGTTGCAGCCTCGTGGCCACGAGATAAAGAAGTTTGACCCGCTCTTCGAGATGAACCTTCGCTATTTCGAGGGCAGCGTGGAGTTCGTGCAAAAGGTGAAGTTCACCAAGCCCAACTATCACATCGACGCTTACCTTGAGTATGGCGCTTGCAACGACCAAAACTGCATGCCTCCCACGAGCGTTGACATAAAGAAGAGTGGCAAGAGCCCTGCCGTGGCCGAGGACGCCAAGCAAGATGCCAAGGACGCCGCGGCCGATGCCGCCGACGTGCCTGTGGGCGACGATGCTACAGCCACTGGCGCCCAGGGTGCCGATTCCGTCAATGCCGACTCTCTTGCCGCAGTCAACGCCGCGGCCGCGGCCTCTCTTTCCCAGAGCGACAAGGATGCCCTTTGGCAGCCAGTAATAAAGCAGCTGCAACAGTTTGGCGGCACCAACGACCTGGCCAACCACTCATTATTATATATATTCCTCATGGGCATAGTCGGCGGCTTGCTGGCTTTGGTCATGCCGTGCATCTGGCCAATTATCCCAATGACGGTGAGCTTCTTCCTCAAGCGTTCCAAGGACAACAAGAAGCGTGGCGTGCGCGATGCCGTCATCTATGGTGTCTCTATCATCGTCATCTATCTCGCGCTGGGCATCGGCGTTACCGCCATCTTTGGCCCGTCCACGCTCAACGCGTTGTCTACCAACGCCGTGTTCAACATCTTCCTGTTCCTCTTGCTCGTGGTCTTCGCCGTGAGTTTCTTCGGCTGGTTTGAGATTAAGCTCCCCGACAGTTGGGCAAACAAGGTAGACAACAAGGCCTCGAGCACCACGGGTCTCATCTCCATCTTCCTCATGGCTTTCACGCTTGTGCTCGTGAGCTTCTCGTGCACTGCGCCAATCATTGGCCTCTTGCTTGTGCAGACCGTCACCTCTGGCGACTGGCTTGCCCCTGCCGTCGGCATGTTTGGCTTCGCCATTGCCCTTGCCGTGCCATTCGCCTTGTTCGCCATGTTCCCCACGCTCATGAAGAAGAGTCCGCGCAGCGGCTCGTGGATGGATCAGATAAAGGTGGTGCTGGGCTTCGTGGAGCTGGCGTTCTCGCTAAAGTTCCTTTCCGTGGCCGACCTTGCCTATGGCTGGCACATCATGGACCGAGAGGTGTTCCTCTCCCTTTGGATTGTAATTTTCATTGCTCTTGGCGCCTATCTCGTGGGTTGGCTCAAGTTCCAGCAGGATGCCATCGGCGGCGACTTGCAGAAGCCGATGCCCGTTCCGGCCATCATGCTCGGCTTGTGCTCGTTGGCGTTCGCCATCTACATGGTACCCGGACTTTGGGGCGCTCCTTGCAAGGCCGTGTCGGCTTTCGCGCCTCCTGTCACGACCCAGGACTTCAATCTCAACAACCATGTGGTTGAGGCCAAATACACTGACTATGAGGCTGGCATGGCCGCGGCCAAGGCACAGGGCAAGCCCGTCATGCTCGACTTCACGGGCTTTGGTTGCGTCAACTGCCGAAAGATGGAGGCTTCCGTATGGACTGACCCGTCAGTGGCTGACAAGTTGGAGAAAGACTACGTGCTCATCTCGCTCTACGTTGACGACAAGACCAAGTTGCCACAACCAATGGAGGTGACCATGCCTAATGGACAGAAGCGTACGCTTCACACCGTTGGCGACAAGTGGAGCTATTTGCAGAGCCATAAGTTCGGGGCCAACGCCCAGCCTTTCTACGTCACGCTCGACAACAACGGCAACGTGCTGTCAGGGTCGTTTACCTACAAGGAGGACGTGTCGGCTTATCTCGACTTCCTCAAGAAGGGTCTCGACGCTTACAAACATTAATATGATGGAGGCTTGACGGTCAACGTGGCTGTCAAGCCTTTCTTGTGACTATATGGAAACATCAATAATTTTACTCTTGAATCATGCTCGACAAAGACATACGTGAACAAATCATCGCGCTTATCAAGCGGCAAGTGGTGCCGGCAGTGGGCTGCACGGAGCCAATGGCCGTGGCGCTTTGCACGGCAAGGGCCACCGAGGACTTGGGCCGGCGCCCCGAGAAGATACGGGTGTTGCTCAGTGGCAACATGCTGAAAAACGCCATGGGCGTAGGCATACCCGGCACGGGAATGATAGGCTTGCCAATTGCCGTGGCGCTGGGAGCCATAGTGGGCAAGAGCCAATATCAGCTTGAGGTCATCAAGGATCTCACGCCCGAGAAGCTTGAGGAGGGCAAGGCGTTTATCGCTGACCCTCACCGTATCGACATCAAGTTGAAGGAGAACATAACGGAGAAACTGTATATTGAGGTCACGTGTTCGGCTGGCGACGACAGCGCCACGGCGGTGATAGCCGGAACCCACACCAACTTCGTTTACGAGTGCTGTAATGGCAAGGTGCTGCTCGACAAGCGTCAATGCACCGAAGACACAGAGGAGCATAAGGGCGTGGACCTTGACATGAAGACGGTGTGGGAGTTTGCCACGACCACTCCTCTTGAGGAGATAGCCTTCATGGAAGAGGCCCGCGACTACAACATTCGCGCGGCGGAGGAAAGCCGTAAGGGAAACTATGGCCATTGCTTGGGCAAGACCATCGACCGCCCGCTGAGCCACGGCATCTTTGGCGACTCCATATTCTCGCATATCATCTCGGAGACGGCGCTTGCCTGCGACGCGCGCATGGGTGGCGCCATGATTCCGGTGATGAGCAACAGTGGCTCGGGCAACCAGGGCATCTGCGCCACCAATCCCGTGGCGGTGTTTGCCAGGGAAAACGAGAACACTGAGGAAGAGCTTGTTCGCGCGCTAACCCTCTCGCATCTTACCGCCATCTATATCAAGCAGAGCCTTGGCACGCTGTCGGCACTCTGTGGCTGCGTGGTGGCAAGCACGGGCGCGAGCTGTGGCATTGTCTATCTCATGGGAGGCGACTACGGTCGCGTGTGCGCCGCGATACAAAACATGGTGGCAAACCTCACGGGCATGATTTGCGACGGCGCGAAGCCTTCGTGCAGCATAAAGATTTGTTCGGGAGTGTCTTCCGCCCTCCTTTCCGCCCTCCTCTCCATGCAGCACCATCAGGTAACCGCTGCCGAGGGCATCGTAGACAACGACGTTGACAAGAGCATTCACAATCTCACGTCGATTGGCAAGGAGGCCATGAATCCTACCGATGACATGGTGCTCGACATCATGACGCATAAAAGCTGCTAAAGTCTTTTATCTATATTTGAGGTCTCGCTCACCCTTCCCGGTTATGGTAGAGAGTGGGCGAGACTTCTTGTTTTCCCACCTTTTTCCAAATAACGTGTTTGTATCCTGCCCGATTGCGCCTCGATGTCAATGAGGTTTCTTGGGAGAATTGTCTTTAGTCAATCCGTAGTCTTCGTTGGTGTTATTAAGCGACTTGTCATCATGTTCACTCTTCTTTCCCTTTGATAGGTAACATGTGGCAGTAAGCAAGACCAGAGAATGCAAGGGTTTCCATTCTGTTGTCTTTTTATAGTTGAAATCCTTTACCTTTCCTGATGTATATTCGTTATGACCAGAGTAATGCCATTCCATGCCAAATGACCATTTTTTGTACTTATAAAGTAATTTGGCGGCATATTGTGCGCTCCCATGTTCTATTAAATCTCCTTCGGCTTCTTTGGTTGGTGAGTTGGCATAGATGCCAAGGTTCCAGCTTTTCAATGGGAATGTAATTCCTCCTCCATACCGGAAGTAAGGCAAGCACACGTGTTGCTGTAAGGTGCTATACGATGTGTGGTAATACTCCAAGTATGGTGCCAGTTCCAACCAAGGGAAAGGATGCCAACTTCCTGTAAGGCTCATCTGGTGCTTTACCACATCGGATATTTCCTGTGGTTGGGAGTAAGCCATTCCATCTTTCATATAGAGCGTGGTAGCAAATGGGCGACGCGAGTAAGAAGGAGCATATGATAAATTGATGTAATTGTCGTTCTTGCCAAAATACAACAGGTATAACGTTATGCTACCATTCCAATAAGGCTTGAGTTGTGGATTGCCAATTGACACAAATTGACGTTCCAAATACGTTGGTGATGACAACAACTGACCACTTGTTGGACATATTGTGTTTACCAAAGTTGTCATTTGTACGCTAACCCCCTCTAATTTCCCTTTGCCCCACCAGTCGGTGTAAAGCCTTAGGTAGGGAATCGTGTTATGTATGTTGTTTCCTTCCGTTTTTGTTTCAATTGAGTTGATGCCAACGGTTGGGTAGACCGTGACTCTGCCAATTTTTTTGTGCAAGCCAAGATATGCAAAGTTACTGATACAGGAAGACCGGTATATGTCATTTAGATAATGCTGACGATTATTTTTGTATTCGGATCTTTCTCCAATACTCCATTTTACACCCCATAATGATAATTCGTAAGCAATGTTGCCTATCAACGACTCGACATGATTGCTGAAGAATGATGATGTAGATATAATGCCATCCTGTTCTATCTGGTTGTCTACAGTAGAATAAGAGTATGTATTGACAATGTTGAATGCCAATGACTGTTTGTCAGAAAACTTACATTTATAATAGAGGTCGGCAACGAATGATTGCAGCCGGTTATTCAAAAGACTATTGTTGTATGCCGTAATGTATTTGCCTTCTGATTTATATCTTGCTGTGGTAGGCTCCTTTTGCTTGTCGCCATCATGGGTATAGTTTAATTCTATATTGAACAAATGCTTTCCCCAACTGCGTTGGTAAGCCGTTTGCAGATATTGGAAGCATCCTTCATAAACATTGTTTTCGCCTTCATAAACATGTGGCTCGGGATAGTTGTATACAGAGCTTTGGCTTTTGTCACCGATATGGCGATAGTCTATAATATAATTTACTTTCACCTGGTTCAGCGAATCGGCAAAGGTTAGCCCCAGCTGGTTGGTGCCGAATCCTGTATTCACGGAATTGCTGGTTGAAATATCTACAGATACGAAACGGTCTATTCTATTTTTCAGGATGATGTTTGCCACAGGACCGGATGTTATTGTCATGTATTGGGCAGGGGCTACCGGGTAATATTCTACGCATTTGATGTCATCACCCTTATAAGACCGGAGTTCATAGGGAGTGGCAGGTACACCATTTATCAAGACGTATATGCTTTTTCTGTCTGCAGACAATAAGTTCGATGCGTTTATGTCTGTTTTAAACTGAGCCAAAGAAGATACCGCATCCAAGGCATTCGTTCCAAATGAACGATTTTTGTCAGACATGAAAATCAGCTCATGGTCACCTTTTGATATGGTTTTTCTTGCAGTAACAACGATTTCGTTCAAATCAACTTTTGAAGCTATTGAGTCTGTCTTTTGTGCCATCAGGTTTACAGACAATAACAAGAGTAATATTAAAATCGCACTACTTTTCATAAGCTTGATTAATGTAGTTTATAATTGCCGTTTTAAAGTCGAATTCCTCGGCTTCATATTTGCAAATATTTATGCCATCAATGAAGTCATGGGGACATACCCCCATGCAAATAGGAAGTTTTTTACATGCAAGGCATTTTGCGTTTTCATATGATATGCATTGGTATTGTGAGCGAGGCTTGTTCCATGCAATTTCTCCATTGTCCAATAACTTGCCTTCTGTTATGCTATCATACAAGTCATTACAAGCTGTACATTTTACAATATTGCCATTGAAATTGACAGCATTGTAGTACTCTTTATTAGTATAGCAAGAATAAAAAGGCAGAGGTTCAAAATATTCTATTCTATATCCTGCATTGGCAAATAAAGATTGAATGTATGATATTTGGGAAGAAAAACTTTTGTCTGTTTTTTCTTGCCACACTTTTTTCATTCTAATGATAATCCTTTTTCTATTTGTGGGCTCAATGAATTCATTAACTTGTTCAACTATCTCTTTTGTCAAATTTTTATGAGTGTAGTTTATTCTTAGATATACAACAATCTCTGAGTTTATCGTTAAGCATTTATTTATGTTGGAAAGAACATGCTTAAATGCTGAACTACAATTCTTCTGATGTTTAACTTTGTCATGATACTTTTGTTCACCATCTAGTGTTATTTGAAAACTTTGAAATTCTAATTCTTGTAAGGACTTAGACACGTTTTCGTTTAAATAAAAACCATTTGTTGTAGCACTGTTAAGAAATGGTATGTTTTTTTGTTTGCACTTGGCGATGGCGTACAATGACAAGGGAATTATTATCTGTTTGAAATACATAAATGGTTCACCGCCAAACCATTCAATCTGCAAACTTGTGATATTGCATGTGTCTATGGCATAATCAATATGTCTTTTTAGTCTTTCTAATACACTTTCTGGCATTATTGATTCGACATGTTTCTGTATACAATACCAACAAAAAAAATTGCAATTCAATGTTGGCAAGACAATCAAGAAATAATCTTTAGAATGAATTGCCTTTGAATTTTCTTGTTTGAATAGTTCTAGTTCATTGGTATTTCTTGGTACAATAAAACCACTATTGACCAATTTTTTATATATATCATAACATTCTGATTTTAAGCTTGCCAAGTTTGCGGAAAAGCCTTCCAATTTGTGACCCAATTCTCTTGAAAGCCTAAAGAATGTGCGATGTAGGGTATTAAACCAATAACTATATTGGTCATCATAATATACCAAGTTGTAATAACTGTATTTCATAATCATGCGAATATAAATGTAAAGTTCGCCATTTTATATAGGCTAACTTTACATTTAGAAGAGTAATAATTTAACCGCAGGAGGGCGTGTCAAAACACCCAATATAAAAATATTAAACTCGTTGTGTGTCCATTTATGGATGCGCAACGAGTTTTTCATTTTTCTGTAAACTTAACTTTCAAGAGCCTTGTAGGCAACAAATATTGCGTATATAGGCAC
>JALEJI010000018.1 GCA_022769825.1 Prevotella sp.
TAGAACAAGAAGAAGAGTTTTGTAAGTTGAGCAAAGCAAGGCGTGAAGAGATAGAGAATCTTGAAAACTATAATAATCTGATAAGTCATATTGAAGATTTGCATAAATTGCAAGATTGCTCTATGGTAAGTGAAGATATTAGTGGTAACATTCAAATTCCATTTTGATAAACTTTCCACTAAGAATATTTATTATAGACCAAATAAATCGTGAGTTCTTGAAATCAATTTCAGACAGTTGTTGTCGCTTGCGGCGCATGGCTTTGAAGTTGGTCATCATGTTTTATGCTTCTTCAATCTGTTTGCTTGTTTTCTGCGTGTTAGGCAAGAAGCCGGCTATGATGCCGAGGAGTGGCAGGAAGGCACTTACCTGGAAGATGAACTCGACGCTGGTCTTGTCGGCGAGCCATCCGAAGAAGGCGGAGCCCAGGCCGCCCAAGCCGAACATCAGTCCGAAGAAGACGCCGGCTATCAGTCCCACCTTGTCGGGCATCAAGTCGGTGGCGTAGACCACGATAGACGAGAACGCCGAGGCGATGATGAGACCGGAGAGGAAGGTGCAGACGATGGTCCAAGCGAAACCCACGAAAGGCATGGCTATGGCGAACGGCGCGGCCCCCAAGATGGAGAACCAGATGACGTATTTCCTGCCGAACCTGTCGCCCAGCATGCCTCCCGCCACCGTCCCGATGGCTAAGGCGGCAAGGAAGACGAACAGGCATAGCTGCGACGTCTGCACGCTGACGCCAAACTTGTCTATAAGGAAGAACGTGAAGTAGCTGGTGATGCACGCCGTGTAGAAATACTTAGAGAAGACCAGCAGGATGAGGATGGCCAATGCCCTATATTTGGCCCGCTTGGAGATGTCGTGGTTGAGGAGAGGTTGCTTCTGCGGATGGTTGACCACGTAGGCGAGTCTCGCCTTGTACCAAGCGCCAAGCCTGACCATGATGATAGCCGCCAGCAGCGCCGCCAAGGCAAACCAGGCTATGGCGTGCTGGCCGAAAGGCAAGATGACGAGGGCCGCAAGCAACGGGCCTACCGCCGAGCCGCCGTTGCCGCCCACCTGGAAGATGGACTGCGCCAAGCTCTTCTTGCCGCCCGAGGCCAACTGCGCCACGCGTGAGGCCGTGGGATGGAAGACCGAAGAGCCGAGCCCCACCACGCTAACGGCCAAGAGAATCAGGAAATAATTCTCGGCGAAAGCAAGCAGCAACAGTCCCGCCAAGGTGAAGCACATGCCCACCGAGAGGGCGTAAGGTCGCGGATGCTTGTCGGCATAGAGCCCCGTGAAGGGTTGCAGGATGGATGACGTCATCTGGAACACCAAGGTGATGATGCCTATCTGCGCGAACGAGAAGTCGAACTTGTCTTTCACGATGGGGTAGATGGAAGGGATGATGGATTGGATCATGTCGTTCAAGAAATGCGAGATGCCGCAAATGATGAGCATCGAATAGACCGTGCCCTCCACCATGGTGGGGTTGCCCTTCAGCCGGCTGCTTATTGATTTGATATTCATTGTCGTGATTGCGTTTCCTGTTTACACATTATTATATATACGCGTTGCCGCCATGCCCTATTTCAGCATTTGTCGCCTCGCGAAATCGATGATGCTCATTATGCCATCAATATCTGCCATGTTGGCTTTCCTGAAAAGAAGTCCCATCTCACTATTATATTAGCCCTCTTGAAAAACATGACCATGACCGTGTGCTCATGGCCAAGACTAAAGAAAGAGGGCCTTTCTTTCTGAGTTTACTATAATTGTAATGCAAAAATACACACTTTTGCGTGAAAACGCTTATCTTTGTGCCGTCAATCTAAAAAATTAATACCATGAAAAGACTTTCTACGCTGTTCGCCTTGCTGCTTGCCCTATGTGCCACCGCCATGGCACAGCTTCGCTATCATGAAGCTACGCAATTTAAGGTCATAGGCCAACCCGTGCCGGATGAGCCACGTGTGTACACCCGTATGCCCGACTCGCTGAAGGGCAAGGTGCGCGACGCGCTTTGGAACCTTGGCCAGAACACGGCGGGCATGGCCGTGCGCTTCCGCTCCGACGCGAGGCAGATTGGCGTGAGATGGAAGAACCACTCGGTGTTCAACATGAACCACATGACCGCCACGGGCATTCGCGGCCTCGACCTCTATTGCTTGCAGGACAAGGGCCAGTGGGTATTCGTGAACAGCGCCAAGCCGCAAGGACGACTGGTAAACAAGTCGAAGATAATAGAGAACCTTGACGGCAAGGAGCACGAGTACATGCTCTACCTGCCACTCTATGAGGGCATCGACTCACTTGAGATAGGCGTTGAGGAAGGCGCGACCATTGACAAGCCGCGTGTGGCGTTGCCGGCCGAGAACAAGCCAGTGGTGTGGTATGGCACGAGCATCACGCAAGGCGGCTGCGCCTCAAGGCCAGGCATGGCGGCGACAAACATCGTGGAGCGCAGGCTCAACCGCGTGGTGGTGAATCTCGGATTCAGCGGCAATGGCAAGCTCGACCCTGAGGTCGCTGAGATAATGGCGAAGCACGATGCCGGGCTGTATATCATGGACATGCTGCCAAATTGCACGAGCGACTTGATAAACGAGAAGATAGAACGCTTCTACTCCATCTTGCGCAAGGCACACCCCGACACGCCAATACTCCTTGTGGAGAACCCGATATTCCCGCCGACGCGTTTCAACTCGGAGATGCGGAAGACCATCAGCGAGAAAAACGCCACGCTTGCCAAGTTTTACAAGAAGTTTCGCGCCGCGGGCGACAAAAACGTGTATTTCGTCTCGTCGGCCGACATGATTGGCACCGACAACGAGGGCACCGTGGACGGCATCCACTTCACCGACCTCGGCTTCGAGCGTTGCGCCGACTACATGACTCCAATACTCAAGCGGCACTTGAGGAAATGAGCCACGCGAGTCGCTGATTACGTATGCCATAATGCTTTGCAGGGGCGGGTTCCGTGCCCGTCCGCAACCAATGTGGACGCATCGACAAATCAATCTCATGAATCAACATGGAACCTTATTCTTATCTAAACAAATACAAATAACATGAAAACACAAGTCAGACTTTTTCTCGCGTTGGCATTCGCGTTCTTTTTCGCTTTCACCAATTCGGGCAACGTAAGGTGTGAGGCGGCAGGAAACAATGGCGGCGTCATGCCTCGCAATACGGAATTCCAGCAGACCAAGCCTAAATACCCATTGGGACATGTCACGCTCGATGCACATGCGATAGAGTTGCACGAAACGTTCATGATGAATGGCAGGAAGTATCACTTGGTTTTTACTCGGACAGAGAAACAGCCCAAAGGAACTGTTAGTGCGGTGTATGTGTATCCGGACGGATTCAAGTCGGGTCGGCAAAATGGTCTTATAGTAGACCTACCACAGGTCACGGAGTTCATCGTCCACAATGTCCCTGGACAGGAACTGTGGGGCAGTGTCATTATATGTGAAGAGATATATTCTCATTGGAAGGATGACAAGGGAAATTACAAGGATGATTACGTTCCGTCGTATACCCACACTTACACCGACGTGCGCTTGCCCGATGAGCCGGCTCAGAAAATACTGGATCTCATCCAAGACAATTCCGCTTACAAAAGCATGGGTGGGCGTTACGGCGAACCGTCTGGTATAAAATATAACAGGGTGCAGACCGCCGAGTTGAGAAAGACGAAAATAGAGAAAAGGGTAGGCGACAAATACACTCATGAGTATTCCAACGAGAGAAAATTCTGATGATTGACAATCTAACATGTTTGATTATGAGCAAGAAAATCGTATTGAGTGTGCTGCTGTCGCTTCTTTTCGGGATATTGGGGGCGAAAGCGTCGGTCGGGGGATTCCCCGTCTATCGTGGCTTTCCTTACAAGGGGGAGGCCATGGATAATGGTATGTGGCAGTGGGAGACTACTGCGGATGACAGAATTGTATGTAAGATAAATGGAACAAGACTCAAGAGGGGATGGTTATGTGTCTTTGGTGATTCGGAAAGACTGTGTGTAGAATTGGGGGGCTATGGTTTTTCCAGTGAGGTCTTCAAGGATGTCAAACTTCCAAGTGTTATTAGTAAGCAAACTCGTGAACTGGCAAAAATAGTATTCTCAAATGGCAAAAACATTCAGTGTAAGGTTATTATAGGAGGTCATGACAACATAAAAAGACAGTTTATTTTCCCTGTCTCGGAAACTAATGATACCGAGCACTTTCTGTCCATGCTAATGAGGTATGACGTAAAAAAGCTCATCATCGGCAGCAACGTCTTTGAATGCCAGACTTCAACCAAGGAAACGTTTTCGGCAATGCTGGATGAGTGGTATGAAAAGTTTTCCGGGAACGACTTCAAGCCGACATATTCTGGTGGTGAAAAATCAAATACCGTTGATGCACACAAATTGCGGAAAAACATTGTGATACGTGGAACGACTCAAAGTCTCGACATGGTATTTGTTCAGGGTGGTACATTCTCGTTCAAGGACCAAGGGACGAAAAACGTGAATAGTTTCTATATAGGGAGAACGGAAGTGACGCAGAAGGTATGGAAGGCTGTCATGAAGACCAATTCCTCCGCTTGGAAAGGCGACAACCTACCTGTGACCAATGTCACCTATTGGCAGGCATTGGAGTTCTGCAAGAAGCTATCTCGGCTGACAGGCAAGAAGTTTAGGCTACCAAGAGATGTGGAATGGGAATTTGCGGCAAGAGGCGGCGTTTACTCCAAAGGATATAAGTATCCGGGGAGTGATGAGCCTTTGGAGGTAGGCTGGTTGAGGGAGAACAGCAATTCAAGGCTGCATACGGTTGCCCAAAAGAAGGCTAACGAATTGGGCCTGTATGACATGTGGGGTAACTGTAAGGAAATGTGCAGTGAATATATATATGAATTCCAGCCAGAATACAAGAGACTCCCAGGGGCGGATAGAAGAGCGAGAGGATGCGATTGGGGCTCCAGCCGCGACAATAGTTATTTGAAGGATGATGTTATCATGGCTTTTGATCGAGAGTATGGTCCTGACGATTATTATCCACAAGGTTTTGGAACTGCCAAGGTTGGGTTAAGGCTCGTAATGGAACCATGAAAATGCTTGAAACCAAAAACTTTTGAAAAATAATGCGTAAATGCTTGGTGGATAGCGAAAAAGTCCGTACCTTTGCACCGCAAAAGTGGGTATTGCGCTGGCTCGTAGCCATCAATACGCTGAATTAGAGCAACTTGGCCTTCAGTTTGGAAGAAGTGAGCGGTTCTTTTTAAGTGTGTTGTGAGCTTGAAAAAGCGGGTATCACTTAAAGAGAACATAAAACAACATTATATTATTATTTAATTTTTTAAACTGAGATGCCAGGATTAATTGGAAGAAAAATCGGAATGACATCCGTTTTCAGTGCCGACGGCAAGAACGTGCCGTGCACTGTTATCGAAGCTGGTCCTTGTGTTGTAACCCAGGTGAAGACTGTCGAGAAGGACGGTTACAAAGCCTATCAGTTGGGCTATGGTGAGGCTAAGGAAAAGCGCACCAACAAGCCTATGACAGGAATCTTCAAGAAGGCTGGTACAACACCGAAAAAGCACTTGGCCGAGTTCAAGTTTGACGAGGAGTACAATCTCGGTGATACTCTCACTGTTGAGATGTTCAATGGCGTGGGGTACGTCGATGTGGTTGGCACATCCAAGGGTAAAGGCTTCCAGGGCGTTGTGAAGCGTCATGGTTTCGGCGGTGTCGGACAGGCTACTCACGGTCAGGATGACCGTCTCCGCAAGCCAGGTTCAATCGGTGCTTGTTCTTACCCTGCAAAGGTGTTCAAGGGCATGCGCATGGGCGGCCAAATGGGAGGCGACAGGGTGACAACCCAGAACCTCAAAGTGTTAAAGGTAATCCCTGAGCAGAACCTCATCATCGTGAAGGGTTCTACGGCAGGTTACAATGGTTCAACTGTTTTAATTCAGAAGTAATGGAACTCAGCGTTTTGAATATCAACGGTCAAGAGACCGGCAAGAAGGTTACATTGAATGACGCTGTCTTCGGCATTGAGCCAAACGATCACGTCATCTATCTCGACGTTAAGCAGTATTTGGCAAACCAGCGTCAGGGAACGGCAAAGTCTAAGGAACGTAGCGAGCACAGCGGCTCTACACGCAAGCTCGGTCGCCAGAAGGGCGGAGGCGGCGCTCGTCGCGGTGACATCAACTCACCTGTCCTCGTGGGCGGTGGACGTGTTTTCGGTCCTAAGCCACGCGACTACAGCTTCAAGCTCAATAAGAAAGTAAAGATTCTTGCTCGTAAGTCAGCTCTCTCTTACAAGGCTAAGGACAACGAGATTATCGTGGTTGATAACTTCGATATGGCAGCTCCAAAGACTAAAGATTTCGTAAATATCGCTAAAAATCTTAAAGTCGAGGGCAAGAAGACACTCGTGGTTTTGCCAGAAGTGAATAAAAATGTATATTTGTCCGCTCGCAACCTGCAGAAGGCTGAGATCATGAGCGCAAACAACATCAATACGTACAAGATTTTGAACGCTGATGTGCTCGTGATAGCAGAGGCTTCCCTGGAGATGATCAACAGCGTGCTTAACAAGTAATTTGGAAGAAAGAAATGGCAAACATTATCATTAAGCCTCTGGTAACAGAGAAACAGAACAGAATCACGGAGAAGAACTCAAACCGCTACGGTTTTATCGTTCGCCCCGATGCCGACAAGCTCCAGATTAAGAAAGAGGTAGAGAGCCTTTACAATGTGAAGGTTGTCGCTGTCAACACAGCACGCTTTGCCGGCAAGCGCTCAAGCCGTTACACCAAGGCAGGCCTTATCCGCGGTCAGAAGAACGCGTTCAAGAAGGCTTACATCACCTTGAAAGACGGTGACACTATTGATTTTTACAGCAATATCTAAAATAAGAAATGGCAGTACGTAAATTCAGCCCGGTCACTCCGGGTCAAAGACACAAGGTTATTGGCACGTTCGAGGAGATTACTGCATCCGTGCCAGAGAAGTCTCTCGTTTACGGTAAGCGTTCAACCGGCGGTCGAAACAACACCGGTAAGATGACCATGCGCTACTTGGGCGGTGGCCACAAGAA
>JALEJI010000035.1 GCA_022769825.1 Prevotella sp.
GCCACTTTCTCAAGCTTCTTCATCACGGAGAATATGAAGACGAAGCTTGCGAGACACAATGCCACAAGTACTCCCCAAACGGCAGTAAGAGGCACGTTGTTCCAAAGGTAGGCAGGTATCTGCACGAGGAAGTTGCCAATGGCTGTAGCGCCAAACCAGCAGCCCATCATCACACCCTGATACTTCTGAGGCGCAACTTTACTGACGAAGCTGATGCCCATGGGTGAGAGAAGAAGCTCGGCAAACGTGAGCACGAGATATGTGCTTACGAGCCACAACGGACTGACGCGCTGAGGATCGTCGGCAACGTAAGAAGCGTGATAGCTCAAGCCAATGGAAGCGGCAATCATGATGACATAACCTATGCCGGCTACCAACATTCCAAGTCCAATCTTGCGGGGGGCTGATGGCTCTTTCTTCTTTGATGCCAACCAGCCGAAGAGAGCCATGCTGACAGGTGTGAGCATGACCACGAAGCAAGGGTTGAACTGCTGATATAGTGGCACGTCAACGTTTACCGTCTGGTCAGCAGAGTCAAAGAACTTGTAACCAAGGAACGCTGCACAGGCAAGGATCACGACACCAGAGATAATCTGTCCTTTTGTGGTCTTGCTTTGGAAAATTGCGAACAGGGCGTAAACCATAACGATGACACCCAGCAGGTTGGTAACATCGAATAGCATTCCTACGAGGCCAGTGGCCGTTGTCTGCGTAAAGTCACGAGCGAAATAGGTAAGCGTCAAGCCGTTTTGGTGGAATGCCATCCAGAAGAAGATGACCACGGCGAACACGAGGAACAAGGCCACCAGTCGGCTGTGAGTGTCAGCTTTTTCCTCAGGTGTCTCAAAATGAGCCTCCACGGCCTTTTCATCGTTGGCCTTCTTTGCCTTGCTGGCCGTGTTGTCCACTTGCGCGAATGTCCATCTGAAGCCGTAATATATGGCGATGGAAACTACGAGCGACAAGCAAGCCACGCCAAATGCATAGTGATAGGCCGAGGCCTCCGACGCGTTCAGGGCTGTCATTGCCCAAGCGTGGAGTTTTGTGGCGGCAGTGGGCGCGAAGAGCGCGCCAATGTTGATTGCCATGTAGAAGATGGAGAATCCGGCATCGCGTTGGTTAGCGTATTCCGGGGCATCGTAAAGCTTGCCTACCATCACTTGCAAGTTGCCTTTGAATAAAGACGTGCCCATGCTTATGAGCACCAAGGCAAGCGACATTATTGCTATCGCGGCAGCGCCTGCGCCAGCGGGAATGGCAAGCAACAGGTAGCCAATAAACATCACGATAATGCCGAACGTCACGCAACGACCGAAGCCAATCTTGTCTGCCACGGCACCGCCGACAATGGGCAGGAAATAAACGAGCATCAAGAATGTGGCATAGACGGTTCCTGCCAGTCCCTCTCCCCATCCGAAATTGGATTGAAGGAAAAGAACGAATATGGCAAGCATGGTGTAATAGCCGAAACGCTCACCTGTGTTGGCAAGGGCAAGCGCATAAAGTCCTTTTGGTTGGTTTTCAAACATATAAAATCAGTTTATGGTTTATAAAATGCTATATAGATAGTTCTTGGTCATTTCATTATGTCTACAAGCCATCCTAACTTGATGGTTATCGTGCCATAGTTGCTTGACCCGAAATAGTCGCGTTTGGAATCGCCGTATATGTTGCCGAGCCCATAATAATAGCGTGCCTCAAGCGTGAATCGCCCGAGTTTCTTAGTGGCCCATTCCACTCCGGCACCTGCCGCTATTCCATAGTCCATTTTGTTTTCCACGCTCATGGTGTCTTGCGCCACCACTTTATTAGACCGGTCATCCATGTTGCGCGTTGCCCAATCAAAATTAGACTTGGTGCTTTCGCTGACGTATATGCCCAGTTGTGGACCGGCGTTGACGAAAAAGTTGAATCCATTGTTTTCCCTTCCCCAGGCGAGGTGAGCGAAGAATGGTATCTGCACATAGTTGATTGTGCGCTCATACTTTTCGGCTTGCTTCGTTACGGTGTTGATGACGGGTTGGTTGCTCATGTCGCGTATGTCTTCCTTCCAGCCCAGTTGGCTGAAATTGACCTCAGCTTGAATGGAAGCAATGGTGGCAAAATATTTCTCCACAGTATAGCGTGCCGTGAAACCCATGTTCATGCCTCCCTTCATGCCTTGTGGCACTTTTGGGGTAAAGCGGATGGTCGTCATGTTATATCCCGCGTTTCCGCCAATGGAAAGCGTGTTGCGATGCTCGCCAATCTGCGCGTGGGCAAACAAGGGAAAGCAAATGGCGGCTAATAATATTCTGTATGGTAATCTCATGATTGTCAATATGAAATGGCTTCAACATTGCCGTTTGGCATGAAGTGGACGAGCTGGAAGAAGTCGTTTTGCATGCCTGCCGCTCCAACCTGCTTGAACCGCAATGGCGCCTGCACGGCCTTCCACGAGTTTTGGTTCTTGACGCCTCGGAACGCCTTGCCATACTTGGCGAAACCACGAAGGAAGAACTGGGCGTAATCGTAGCCTGTCAACGCGAACCTTGGCAACGCGTTTTGCATGTCTGTCTTAAACCATTGGCGATAGGATCGTGTGAGCGATTGAGTTCGGGGGCTGGCCGGATTGTAGTAGAACGTGGAAGGTATGTAAGTGTCAAACTCGTGAAATTTTGCCTCGTCAATGCCAAGATACATCATCCATTCAGTATAGCCGAAAAGCTTGATTTTCAGCGTGGGATTATTGGCTTTCAATATGGCGAGCTTGTTGAGTGCCAATGTCAGTTCAGGCGAGCGGCCGGTATTGAGTATAACGATGTTCTGGCTGTTCTGGCTGAACTGCTTGGCGAACAAGTCGTCAGAGCTGCCGATGTTTGTTATGCCATAGCCGATGTTGTGGCTTTCAAGGCGCGTGCGCAGCCCGAAAGTGAAGTTGCCTTTGGTGGAAGTCTTGTCGTTGCAGTCGATGAATACTGGATGGCAGTTAGGAAAAAGCTTCAAGAAAGTCTCTATGCTATTGTTCGTTTGCCTGTCATTGGTCTGGTAGACTTGGAAAATCTGCTTGTACATGGACACGTCGTCGCCCGTGATGGAGAAAGGAATTACCATTTGTATGTCGCGTGCCTTGCAAAACTCCGCGAGCGCGTGAACTTGCTTGCTATACAATGGGCCAAATATAATGTCGCACTTTGCCGCGCCGGGTTGCTTTATGAAGTTGGTTATGTCGGCGTCTATGTTCACGTTCCAAGCGTGTATGTCTATGTTCATGCCCTCCGCGCGCAACGAGTCGCACGCCATAAGCATTCCTCGGTAAAACTCCGTCATGCGGCGGCCGTCGCCGTCAACGTCGTGAAGCGGAAGCATTACGCCAACCCTTACTGTCTTGCCTGAAAATTGGCGACTGGCAGTTTGAATGAGCGTGCGCACGGGCGTGGCGGAAGTCTGCCCCGACGTGCCAGAGGCTGCATAAGGTATGCAGACATAACTGCCCTTCTTGAGCTCGAAACCGTCTACCTTCATTTCGGGGTTAGCCTCAATAAGGGCATCCACGGAAATGTTGTATTTCTTGGCTATGCCATAAAGCGTATCTTTTTTCTTTACTTGATACTTCTCCCGCCAGTTTTGTGTCTGCGCGAAGCTTTGAAAACAAAACAAGGACGCAAACACGACAAGTGCGTATCGCAAAAACATTTTCATTTCTAAATGATTTGTTTTATAATTTATTGTGCAAACTTACACAAAAAATACGACATACAAGCTGCATCCTTAAAAAAAAGTTGCGTATCTTTGCATTTCCAATTAATAGATGTCGGACAATGAATAAACAAGTCGCTTATTTCCTTTTTGTCGTGTTGTTTGCCGTTTGTCGGTCTTATGGTCAGACTGCCACTCCGACTATCAACCCGCAGATGAGCTATACCGATGAAGGGGGAAACACGGAAACAGAGGCCACAAGCATTAGCGAATCGGCGCCGTTGGCGGTTTCGTTTTCAAGCGGAGCCGAACACGTGGAGGGCTGGACGGCTAATTATGAATGGCGTTTCTATCGACAGGGGCAACGCGATACCCCTTATGCAGTAAGGCATGAGGAGAATACGGAGTTCACTTTTACGGAGTCGGGGAGTCACCTTGTTGAGTTGTGGGCGACTTTCGTCAATGGCAACGACACGGTAAGTTACACAAGTGATTACTGGAAGTCGGAGGCGACCCCATTGTCAGTTTCCATCTATGAGAGCAAGTTGGAGTTTCCAAACGCGTTCTCTCCGAATGGCGATGGCATCAACGATATTTTCAAGGCAAAGGATGGCTACAAGAGCATAACGGAATTTCATGCCACGGTATTCAACCGCTGGGGGCAGAAAATATACTCTTGGGATGACCCTTCTGGCGGTTGGGATGGGAAGTCACATGGCAAAGACGTCAGTCAAGGTGTCTACTTCCTCTTGGTTAAGGCACGTGGGGCTGACGGGAGGAAATTCAACATAAAAAAAGACATTAACTTGCTTCGCGGTTATACCGAGACGCAAACGAGATAACGATAGAGATGACACAAGATTGGATTACCGTTGAGGGCGCTCGCGTCCACAATCTTAAAAACATAGACGTTAAGATACCACGCAACTCGTTGACAGTGATAACTGGACTATCGGGGTCGGGCAAGTCGTCGCTCGCCTTCGACACCATTTATGCTGAGGGGCAACGCAGGTATATCGACACGTTCTCGGCTTATGCCCGCAACTTCCTCGGCAACATGGAACGCCCCGACGTTGACAAGATTAGCGGCTTGAGCCCGGTTATCAGCATTGAGCAGAAGACGACAAACAAGAACCCGCGTTCCACCGTGGGCACGACGACTGAAATATACGATTACTTAAGATTGCTCTTTGCTCGTGCAGGTACGGCTTATAGCTATGTCACGGGTGAGAAAATGGTGAAGTACACGGAAGAGAAGGTCGTGGGTCTTATCCTTGATGAGTATGCCGGCAAGAAGATCTTTATCCTTTCCCCGCTCGTCAGGCAGCGAAAGGGTCATTATAGGGAGCTTTTCGAGTCGATGCGCCGAAAGGGGTATCTGTATATTCGCGTGGATGGAGAGGTGAAGGAAATAACGCGAGGAATGAAGGTCGACCGCTACAAGAACCATAACATAGAGGTCGTGATAGACAAGCTGAAGGTTGAGCCAAAAGACGATGAGCGGTTGCGCCATTCCATAGCGACGGCCATGAAGCAGGGCGACGGCACCATTATGATTCTTGACAAGGATTCTGACACGACGCGCAGCTTCTCAAAGCGCCTCATGGACCCAGCCTCAGGACTCTCTTACGGTGACCCGGCTCCAAACATGTTCTCTTTCAACTCGCCCGAAGGCGCTTGCCCCAGATGCCACGGATTGGGCATTGTAGACGAGATTGACTTAAAGAAAGTGATTCCAAATCAGAATCTTAGCATTCGTGATGGCGCCATCGTGCCATTGGGCAAATACAAGAACCAGATGATATTCTGGCAAATAGACGCCATTCTCCAAAAATACGGTTGCGATCTAAAGACGCCATACAAGGACATTCCTGACGAGGCCATCGACACGATAATGAATGGCTCGTTGGAGAGCGTGCGCATCGACAAGAGCATCGTGCATACATCGAGCGATTATTTTGTCACGTTCGAAGGTGTCATCAAATATCTCACTGACGTGATGAATGATGACGATTCCGCGGCGAGCCAAAAGTGGGCGGCTCAGTTTCTCGCGACAAGCGAATGTCCGGAGTGTCATGGCAACAGGCTGAAGAAAGAGTCGTTGGCCTTCAAGGTTGGCGACAAGAATATCTCTGAGGTTGCCAACCTTGACATCTCTGAGCTTAACGAATGGCTCTCTACCGTTGAGGACAAGTTGGAACCACAGAACAAGAAGATTGCTCACGAGATACTGAAAGAACTAAAGACAAGGGTCAACTTCCTTTTGGAAGTGGGTCTCGATTATCTCTCGCTCAATCGTCAGTCGGCTTCGCTCTCCGGTGGTGAGAGCCAGCGCATTAGGCTTGCCACGCAGATTGGCTCGCAACTTGTCAACGTGC
The DNA here is from genome assembly GCA_022769825.1 of Prevotella sp. Classification (GTDB taxonomy): domain Bacteria; phylum Bacteroidota; class Bacteroidia; order Bacteroidales; family Bacteroidaceae; genus Prevotella. The sequence goes on from JALEJI010000035.1 coordinate 6,057, forward strand.
TTTACATCCTCGATGAGCCGAGCATCGGCCTTCATCAGCGCGACAATGAGAAGCTCATACGCTCTCTCAAGGAACTGCGCGACCTCGGCAACACGGTTATCGTGGTGGAACACGACGAGGACATGATGAGGGCTGCCGACTGGATTGTGGACATAGGCCCTAAGGCTGGGCGCAAAGGAGGCGAGGTGGTGTTTGAGGGTACGCCAAAGGATATGCTGAAGACCCACACCTTAACGGCGCAATATCTTAACGGAGAAAGCCGCATTGCCGTGCCCGCTGTTCGTCGTCAAGGCAATGGCAAGAGCATCAAAATAATGGGGGCGTGCGGCAACAATCTCAAACATGTTGACGTGGAGTTTCCGCTTGGCAAGCTTATCGTGGTCACTGGCGTGTCGGGATCTGGCAAGTCGACACTTATAAATGAGACTCTCGCGCCAATCTTGTCGCAACACTTATACAGGTCGCTCAAGAAGCCAATGCCATACGATAAGGTCGAGGGAATAGACAATATCGACAAGGTGGTGAATGTAGACCAAAGCCCTATCGGAAGGACGCCACGATCTAATCCGGCTACTTACACTGGAGTCTTTACCGACATTCGCAGCTTGTTCGTAAACCTGCCTGAAGCCAAGATAAGGGGTTACAAGCCGGGACGATTCTCGTTTAATGTAAAGGGAGGCCGTTGTGAGGCTTGCGGTGGAAACGGTTACAAGGTAATAGAAATGAACTTCCTGCCAAACGTGACGGTGCCTTGTGAGGTGTGCCATGGCAAGCGATATAATCGTGAGACCTTGGAAGTGCGTTATAAGGGCAAGTCGATTGCCGACGTTCTCGACATGACCATAAACCAGGCAGTGGAGTTTTTTGAGAACGTGCCCAACATACTGCAAAAGATAAAGAGCCTGCAAGAGGTCGGGCTTGGATATATAAAGCTCGGGCAGAGCAGCACAACGCTCTCGGGTGGTGAGAGCCAGCGCGTGAAGCTTGCCACCGAACTTTCTAAGCGTGACACGGGCAAGACGCTGTATATTCTCGATGAGCCAACAACCGGTTTGCATTTCGAGGACATCCGCATCCTAATGGATGTATTGGAGAAGTTGGTTGATCGTGGCAACACTGTCGTCATCATCGAGCATAACCTTGATGTCATAAAGCTTGCCGACTGGATTATTGATGTCGGGCCGGAAGGTGGACGTGGCGGTGGACAAATCATATCCACTGGTACGCCAGAGCAAGTGGCTGTAAGTTCCAAGGGTTATACACCGCGATTCCTAAAGCCGATGCTTGGAATTTAGCATGTTGGTTTTCATTGGAATCTTGATGACTTTTCGCGGAAGTATCTGTTGTTTTTTCCGCTGATATTGTGGTGGCTTTTCTCAGAAGTCGCATTTGTATAAAAATAATGGCGTTGTCTTTCTTTTGAAGGACAACGCCATTTATGATTATTTGTTGACAGAATCGTGTATGCATCTAACGCATTAGAGCAAGCCGCATTTACCTAGTACTATTAGCATGCAGAATCCTAACGCAAGTGTTGTTACACCAACAATGATGCCGGTCTTTGCCATGTCTTTCTGGTTGATAAGTCCAGTGGAGTAGGCAATGGCGTTTGGAGGAGTTGAGATAGGAAGCGACATGGCGGCTGAAGCTGCCACGGCAATACCGACGAGGATGGTAGGGTCACCACCAATAATGTTTAGCTTGTCGCCCATTCCACTACAAACCACGGATAGGATAGGGATGAGCAAGGCCGCGGTTGCCGTGTTGCTTATGAAGTTGGAAAGGAAATAGCACACGAGACCGGAGATGATAAGTATGACTATCGGGCTCCAACTGCCAAATGGGATGGATTCTACCGCAACCTTTGCCAAGCCAGTGCCGTTCATAGCCAAGCCAAGGGCAAAGCCGCCAGCTACCATCCAAATGACGTCCCAGTCGATTTGTTGCAGGTCTTTTGCCGAGATGACACCAGAAAAAGCGAACACGGCAATGGGGAGCATGGCAACGGTGTTGGCGTTGATGCCAATCTGCTTGCCGAAAATCCACAATACAATAGTCACGAAGAATGTGGCCCCAACGACAACTGAGCGCCAATTGTGCTTCACGTCACCTTCAATATGCAGTTCGATGGTCTTTTGAGAGAACGGGAATAGCTTGCGAAGCAGGAACCAGGCTATGATGAGAAGAACTATCACGAGAGGCACCATGACTGCCATCCAGTGTCCGAAACTGATGTCGAGGTTCATGCCAGTGGGGTCGTTGAGCACTTTGTATGCGAAGGCGTTAGGTGGCGTGCCGATAGGCGTGCCCATACCTCCGAGGTTGGCGCCTATTGGTATTGCCATAGTCAAGGCTATTCGTCCCTTGCCATTGGCAGGAAGGGCCTTGAAGACGGGTGTCAGGAAAGTGAGCATCATGGCAGCCGTGGCAGTGTTTGAGATGAACATGGAGAAAATGCCGGTAATGAGCAAGAAGCCCAACAGCACGTTCTCGCTCTTCTTGCCGAATGGTTTTATCATGGCCTTTGCCATCCATACATCAAGCCCCGACTTTGTAGCGGCTATGGCGAGGATGAAGCCTCCGAGGAAGAGTATTATGGTGGGGTCAGCAAAGCAGGCCATGATACCGACAGAGTCGAGCAGTTGGCCATATTGTCCCTCGCTTCCTTGCATGAACTTGAACGAGGAATTGCTGACAAAGAAAAGCAACACGAAAATGATGGTCACTGATGTTGCCCATGCTGGTATTGCCTCTGTGAGCCATAGCATCACAGCCATAACGAATATGGCAATGACACGTTGTTGAACGGTTGTTAGCCCATCAATGCCGAAAAAAGTAGATGGGAGGTTCCAGACTATTACGGTCAGGATGAAGGACACGAAGAACAATATACATTTCTTCTTGTTCAGTTTGCCCGATAAGGCCATGGTAGGTGTTTCTGGCTCTTGCATAAATGAAATGAGTTTTTAATTAATGGTCAAAAGAAGGTTTAAGGTAGAAGATTGTCAAGGAATATTATTTTTCCTTTACCTCGGTCATGACGCCCTCGATGTAGATGCGGGTTAACATTGGGACTCCGTTTGAACGAATTGTAATGGCTTTTTTGAAGTGACCGGGAATTTTGTCTTTTCCCTTGTAAGTGACGGTGACCATGCCTTTTTCTCCTGGCTTGATGGGAGTCTTGGTATAGTTGGCTACAGTGCATCCGCAACTTGCTGTGGCTTGGTTGATGACCAATGGCTTATCACCAGTGTTAGTGAACGTGAACGTGCATTTCTGCACGGGGTTGTTCTCTGAGAATGTTCCGAAATCATTGACAAGCTTGTCAAATGAAATCTTGGCTTGAGCGAATGTAGCTGTTAATCCCGCGAAAAACAGGAAAGCCGTGAAAAGAATTTTCTTCATTTTATTATTGTCATTAATTTTGTTATTATACTATCTATAGTCTTATAAACCTTATTGCCGCTTGCCATCTTTGGCATATATTGGTGCAAAAATAAGAAATCTTTTATTTCCTTGTTAGCCATTAGCTGATATTTAACATTATTTTTGCAGCTTGTTTCATGGTTTTTACCCATTTCAAATAATTTGTTGTAATTTTGCGGTCAAGAAAAAGATTTACTACATTTATAATATGTATAGAACCAATACTTGCGGAGAGTTGCGACTCTCCGACGCAGGGCGTGAAGTAACGCTCGCAGGTTGGGTGCAGCGCACCCGAAAGATGGGCGGCATGACTTTCGTTGACTTGCGCGACCGCTATGGCATTACGCAGTTAGTTTTCAACGAGGCTTCCGACAAGGATGTTTGGGAGGCTGCCAATAAGTTAGGACGAGAATATTGTGTTCAGGCGAAGGGCGTTGTCTCTGAGCGTCAGAACAAGAACGACAAAATGGCTACTGGCGACATAGAGATTATCGTCAGCAAGCTGACCGTTCTCAGTCCCTCTCTCACCCCTCCTTTCACTATTGAGGAAAAGACCGATGGCGGCGATGACCTCCGCATGAAGTATCGTTACCTTGACCTGCGACGCGATTGCGTTCGCAAGAATCTTGAGCTTAGGCACAGGATGACGATTCTTATACGCAACTTCCTGGATGCCCGTCAGTTCATGGAAATTGAGACTCCTATGCTTATAGGTTCCACGCCTGAGGGCGCACGCGATTTTGTTGTGCCTTCCCGCATGAATCCCGGACAGTTCTACGCGCTTCCGCAAAGTCCGCAGACGCTTAAGCAGTTGCTTATGGTGGCTGGTATGGATCGCTATTTCCAGATTGTGAAATGCTTCCGCGACGAGGACCTTCGCGCTGACCGTCAGCCAGAGTTCACACAGGTTGATTGCGAGATGAGTTTCGTTGACCAGGAAGATGTCATCGGCCTGTTTGAGGGAATGTGCCGCATGTTGTTCAAGGAAATTCGTGGTGTGGACCTTCCTGAGCCATTGCAGCAGATGACGTGGGCGGATGCCATGCGTCGCTTCGGTTCCGACAAGCCAGACTTGAGGTTCGGCATGGAGTTTGTGGAGCTGATGGATGACCTTAAAGGCACGGGTTCTTTCTCTGTGTTCAACGAGGCTACATATATTGGTGGTATAGTGGTGCCTGGTTGCGCTGACTACAGCCGCAAACAGCTTAACGAGCTTACCGACTTTGTGAAGAAACCACAGGTTGGTGCCAAGGGTTTGGTTTACATTAAATATAATAGCGATGGAACGGTAAAGAGTTCTATCGACAAGTTCTACACGCCTGAGCAGTTGCAGAAGGTGAAAGAGACGACAGGTGCCAAGGATGGAGACTTGGTTCTTATCCTTAGTGGTGACAATGCCAATAAGACGCGCGTGCAATTGTGCTCGCTCCGTTTGGAGATGGGCAATCGTCTTGGCCTTCGCGATAAAAATGTCTTCAAGTGTCTTTGGATTATCGACTTCCCACTCTTCGAGTGGAGCGATGAGGAACAGCGCTTGATGGCCACTCACCATCCATTCACCATGCCAAACCCAGACGACATTCCATTGCTTGACAGTCACCCGGAGAAGGTGCGTGCCAAGGCTTACGACTTCGTTTGTAACGGTGTAGAAGTCGGTGGCGGCTCGCTTCGTATCCACGATACCAACCTTCAAGAGAAGATGTTTGAGGTGCTCGGATTCACCAAGGAGCGTGCTGAGGCTCAGTTTGGCTTCTTGATGAATGCCTTCAAGTATGGCGCGCCACCTCACGCTGGCCTTGCCTTTGGTCTTGACCGCTTTGTCAGCATTCTCGCAGGACTTGATTCTATTCGCGATTGCATTGCTTTCCCGAAAAACAACAGCGGACGCGATGTCATGCTTGACGCTCCTTCTGAGCTTGACCAAAAGCAGCTTGATGAGCTTCAGTTGGCAAAAAATTTGAAAAAGTAAATAATATACATCATAAGGAAAGCCTGATTGTCATTAGTTGATAATAAGGCTTTTTTGCTTGATTCATATCAACCGGAAAACGCTTTATGATTGATGTGTGTCAATAATTTTGGAGCTTTCGCGATTTTCGCATAAGTTTGTGAATCTTATTTCATCCATTTTGTCTTGTTATAACATAAAATGCTTATATTTGCAAACAACAAATAAATAAATAGAAATATAATCCTTAGTTTTGTTTAAAAACTTTATTTAATTATGGCAAGAAAAAAGGCAACAGAACAGGCTGCGACAGCTAAGACAGTTGTGAAGAAGGCAGCTGAGAAGAAGGCAGCTGAGAAGAAGGCTGCTGAGAAGAAAACTGTAAAGAGCGAGATTTTTGTTGACGCTGAGAACGCTGGCTTCCGTGCAGGTGATGTTTACAACGCACTTCACGACAACGATGGCGCAAAGTCTGTAAAGGAGCTTGTTAAGCTTACTGGCAAGACAGAAGTTGAGGTTCTCTTGGGCATTGGTTGGCTTCTCAAGGAAGGCAAGCTCAAGGGTGAGGACGGCAAGGTTGTTCTCGCTTAAAAGAAACCTCAGAGCTAAGTCAGAGCTTTTCTGACTACTATCGTATAACAGCCCAAACGAAGATAGTTTGGACTGTTTTTTTATTTTTAGTGCATATTCATTAAACTTTTCCTTCTTTTTTTCGTCAAAGATAGTGCAAGTCGAGTGCAGAACGCCAAGCTTGCTTGAGCGTTATGCCGAGCGCCGCCTATCTTGTGTGAAGATTAAAGAGAAAGTATATGTCATGTATGGATGAACAATTTATCAAGAAATGTTTTGGTAATCAAAACCCTTTCAGGGTACCCAATGGATATTTCTCTAATATTTCCTCGCGTATCCTTAATGTTATTGGCTCTATGAAACTCACTTCCGGTTCTCGTTGACCATCTTCTTGCCGATAGAAAGAGCTTTAGCGTAGTCGGGCACACCATATCCATAGATATTGTCGGGCCATTGCCACCTGTCAGCCGATTGCCTTACTACGCTGATTATTTGTTTCGCGTTAAGTTCAGGAAGAGCTTGCCATAAGCATGCTGTCATTCCGCAAACTATTGGCGAGGCAAAAGAAGTGCCGCTGTTAGTGGTTGTCATGCCAGAGGCATCTATGACATAAACGCTTTTCCCAGGTCCGCATACGTCTGGTTTAACCCTTCCGTCTTGTGAAGGTCCAATGCTTGAGAATGTGGTACTCTTCTTGCGGAAATCTATCGCTCCAATAGTCAATATGTCGTCCGCGTCTGCGGGTACGTTTATTTTATGCCACGTTGAGCTTCCCTCGTTTCCTGCCGAATTGCATAAAACTATGCCTTTCGGGGCGAGCATCGACGCCGTTTGGCTTATATATGCGGTGTGGCCATTTAGGTCGCGCAGATGTGGGCCAATGGAGTCTCCATCCCAATGCGTGTATCCCAAGGAAGAGTTTATGAGGTCTGCGCCTATGGAGTCGGCAAACTCAACGGCCGTGGTCCAGGAGTCTTCCTCGGCTCGAGTTTCCGTGTCGGTGTCCTCGCTGCGTATCAAGGCGTAATCGGCTTCTGGCGCTGTCCCAATGAAAACGTTACGTTTATTTGCAGCCATTACTGAAAGCACCATTGTGCCGTGATAATGCTCGGTGAAGATGCTGCTGGCACGTCTTGGCGCGAAGTCGGCTGTTGATTTTATGTTGGCGTTCAGCGCGCCGATTTTGTCAGCGTTGCGGAAACCGGCATCTATGATGGCTATTAGCATACCTTTTCCCTTGAAGCCAGCGGCATGAAGTCCTGTGCCGTTTATCAGGTTTATCTGCCTAAATCCGTCACCGTATTCTGATGAAGTCGTAGAATCAATAGGTGAGAGCTTACCCACCTTTTCAGGAGGTAAAACCACCAATGAGTCAGGCGACTTGTAGAGCCGTAGGCAACTCTTGATGCATGGCAGGCCTTTAACGACCCTTGCCACGTCGTCTGTCGTAGACGCTACCGTGATGGTGTTATGCCAACGACTCGTGCCCATTATGGTCAAGCCTTTTGCCTTTATTTCGTTTATATATGTAGGTGATACAGGCAGGTCTGTTGAGTCAATGGCTATGCCTTGTCTTTTTCTCCGGTTTATTGCCCTTTCGGAAAGATAATTCTCCGGATGCTCTATTGAGTATGGCGAATGTGTCTTATCGTTGAGATAAAGACGATAGATGTATGTCTTTTTCAATGGTATTGTTCGCCACGTGTACCCTTTAGCGCAAGCGGTAGTGGCTTTGGCGACAAGCAGTGATAATATACAAAGAAATATGAATGGTCGTCTCATTGGAATATAGATCCGAAATAAAAAAAACTTGATGTGAGCTAAATGGGGAACAGTTCTGTTGTCTATTGAATTGTTGCGATAAAGTCCTTTATGGCTTCACACCTCTCTATAGCAGGCTGGTAGCCCATGGCAGCGGCTTTTTGCCATAGTTTCACGGCCTTGACAGCATCCTCTACGACGCCAGTTCCTCTCCAGCAGCACCAACCATATTGATATATGCCTTCAGCGTCGCCATATTTCTCGGCATATTTTAAGACCCTGCATGCGTCCTCATAGTTATGTATCTTCAACAGGTGCTTGGCCCGTTCCATAGCCTGTGCAAAAGTCTCGTCGACCCCATTGTCCGAGAAACCAAAGAATGTGCGCCAATAGTTTTTCATTTGTGGTATTATTTGAAAAATATTGGCGAGACTATATCACTTCGAAATAGTCTCGCCTTAGAAAATATAATATGCGGATGTGTAAGTTTAGCGATGTGCCTTAATGGCTATTAATAGTCGCTCGCGCTGTCATCGCTAATCTCCTCAGCCTCGTAGTTAAGGTCATCGGGATTTGTCTCGTATGTTGTGCGATAGCTTTCCTCCGTCAGCTTGTCGTCATCGAAAGCGTCATCGTCGTCATCGTCGTCGTCATCGCTTAGCTTGTCGGTTATGTCGTCGTCTTTTTCCTGATCATCGTCAAAGTTGGTTGTGGTCATGCTTGGTTCATCCAAATCCTTTTTCGGCTCGTCCTTTGGCTTCTCCTTTATGAATATGGCCTCGGTCCATGATCCTTTCGCGATCTCCAGCACTTCGTATCCGTCGTTGACCTTCTTGTCGTATAATCCACCGGCCTTGTGCAAGCGGTCGGCAGGCAGCGTAGTGGTGGAGATGTCAAACGCGCTCTCGATGATGTCCTGTATGCTTTGTGGCAAGCTTTCCCATCCGCCTCCGAAGTTTCTCTCCAATACCTCTACAAGCTTTGTCGCCGAGATGTGGCCGACGTTCTCGTAGGTAAGGTCGGTGACACGCTTTATCGCGCGTTTCTTGATGGCAATCTTGTGTGAGTTTTTGTCGTCAAAAGAGATGGTGCCAACCTTGAAACCGCGCTGCTCAAGCTTGTCAATTACCACAGGCTTGTCGATCTTTACGTCTTCAATCTCGAATGCGGTCTTTATGATGTCTTTGAAATGGCGCAGGTTCTCCTTGAAGTCGGCGTCCTTTTCTGCGGCTTCCCACATTCGTATGACGTCGTTCTCCTGAATGTCCCATACATTGCTCTTGTTCAATGTTTTAATTGAAATAGCCTTTTTATCTTTCATGCTTCTTTTCCGTTTAGTGTGTGCAAAATTAGTAATAAATCCCAAATATCTATATAATTCAATGAAAATAATTACTTTGACTATATGCAATTATGTGATTAATTTCTTAATTTTGCAATACTGTAAAAATAAACGCACACATCTATGCATGAGAGTGACTCTATAGTGATTATCCCCACTTATAATGAGAAGGAGAACATGGAAAATATTATCAGGGCCGTGTTCTCCCTTGACAAGTGTTTCCATATCTTGGTGATAGACGATGGCAGTCCAGATGGCACAGCCATGATAGTCAAGAAGTTGCAAGACAAAGAGTTTGGTGATCGCCTTTTCCTCATCGAACGCCAAGGCAAGCAAGGGCTTGGCACAGCCTATATCGCCGGTTTCAAGTGGGCGTTGCAGCATCAATATGAATATGTGTTTGAGATGGATGCCGATTTTAGCCATAACCCCAACGACCTTCCTCGCTTGTATGCCGCTTGTCACGACGACGGAGCCGACGTGGCTGTCGGTTCGCGTTATGTCACGGGTGTCAACGTCGTCAATTGGCCCATGGGCAGAGTGCTCATGAGCTATTTCGCCTCACAGTATGTCAGGTTTGTTACAGGCATATCCGTCCACGACACCACAGCCGGATTTGTTTGTTATCGTCGTCGTGTCTTGAAGACCATTGACCTCGACAAGATTCGTTTCAAGGGTTATGCGTTCCAGATAGAGATGAAGTACACCGCCTATAGGATAGGTTTCAAGATAAAGGAGGTGTCGGTGGTATTCGTCAACCGCAGGGAGGGCACCAGCAAGATGAGCGGTGGCATATTTTCCGAGGCCCTCTTTGGCGTCATGCGCTTGAGACTTGACGGATGGTTCAAGAAATATCCAAAGCCCGTGGAATGAAATTCGACGAATTAGTGGATTTGTATGGTCGCTTGCCTCAGGCTGGCGCCCTGTTGAAGACCTTGAAGGACCAAGCCGTGCGCAATGTGGTCCTTGAAGGTCTTGTTGGTTCTTCTGTTTCCGTTCTCTTTTCCTCTTTGGCCAAGCGAATAGGCCGCACGGTGGTCTTCATCCTTGACGATGCCGACGAGGCGGGGTATTTCTACAACGACTTGTCGGTGCCTAAGGCTTTTTATTTCCCGTCAGCTTACAGGAGAGCCGTGAAATACGGGCAACGAGACGCGGCAAACGAAATATCACGAACCGAGACCTTGGCGGCCATGGCCAATCAAGGTGGCGAGCCTTTGATGATTGTGACAAGTCCGCAAGCCGTGGCAGAGCTGGTCGTGTCGCAGCGACATCTGGACGAGCGCAGGATAACCTTGAAAACCTCGCAGACAATAGACATAACCCAGCTTAGTCACCGTTTGCGCGACTTGGGCTTCACCGAGGTGGATTATGTCTATGAACCCGGACAATTCGCCATGCGCGGAAGCATCTTGGATGTTTATTCCTATAGTTGCGAATTGCCTTACCGCATAGATTTCTTCGGTGATGAGATAGATACCATCCGCACGTTCTCTGTTGAAGACCAATTGTCGTTGGACAGAAAATCGCAAGTGGAAATCGTGCCGGAGCTGGCATCGCAGGAAACGGAAAAAGTGCCATTCCTTAGTTTCTTGCCCTACGATGCCATAATAGTGATGAAGGACAAGCGTTTCGTGTTGGACATCATACAGCGCACGTTCAACGATGGCTTCTCGTCGCAGGCTATGACAGAGAGGATGAACGGCGCCACGGAGCTTGAACAAGAGCAGATTCGCATGGACATGAGCCGTGAGAACGTGCTATGCAAGCCAACGGTTTTCGCCGAGGAGCTGGCTCGTTTCCAAACAGTCACTCTCGCAAAGGACGTTAACGCGGATAAGGCATGTGCCAACGCCACGATAACGTTTCATACAAAGCCACAACCCCTTTTCCATAAGAACTTCGATTATTTGAGGCAATCGTTTGAGGACGCGCTTCTTCAAGGTTACCATATATACATTCTCGCCGATAGCGACAAGCAGCAGCAACGCCTGCGCGACATCCTTAACGACATGTCAGCGGATGACGCGTCCGACAAGCTTGGAGACCATCTCGTGGCTGTCAACAGGACTGTTCACGCAGGCTTCATGGACAGCGACTTGAAGGCGTGCGTCTTTACCGACCACCAGATATTTGACCGCTACCATAAGTTCAACCTTTCGTCAGACAAGGCCCGCTCTGGCAAGATGGCGCTCACGATGAAGGAACTTCAAGAGATGCAACCTGGCGATTTCCTCGTGCATGTCGACTTGGGCATAGGCAAGTTTGGCGGCTTGATAAAGGTGCCAAACCCGCAGGGTGGCTACCAGGAGGTGATTCGCATTATCTACCAAAACAACGACAAGGTTGACGTGTCCATCCACTCACTGTATAAAATCTCTAAATACAGGGCTGCCGACAGTGGTGAGCCACCTCGCCTTTCCACTTTGGGCACAGGAGCGTGGGATAGGCTCAAGGAACGGACAAAGAAGAAAATCAAGGACATTGCCCGTGACCTTATTCGCCTTTACGCCAAGCGCCGTCATGAGAAGGGCTTCGCGTTTTCGCCAGACAATTTCATGCAGCATGAGCTTGAGGCGAGTTTCCTCTATGAAGACACGCCCGACCAGCTGAAGGCTACGCAAGATATCAAGGCCGACATGGAACGTGCCGTGCCCATGGATCGTCTTGTCTGCGGTGACGTGGGCTTCGGAAAGACCGAGCTCGCCGTGCGTGCCGCTTTCAAGGCGGCTTGCGACGGCAAGCAAACGGCCGTGCTTGTGCCGACTACGGTATTGGCCTATCAGCACTACCAAACGTTCAAGAAGCGGTTGCGCGACTTCCCTGTCAACGTGGACTATCTCTCGCGCGCTCGTACGGCAAAACAGGCCAAGCAGGTGACGGATGGATTGGAGTCGGGAAGGGTCGACATAGTGATAGGCACCCATAAGCTGATTGGCAAGTCGCTGAAGTGGCACGACTTGGGATTGCTCATCATCGACGAGGAGCAGAAGTTTGGCGTTTCCACTAAGGAGAAACTGCGCAAGCTCAAGACGAATGTTGACACGCTCACGATGTCGGCGACGCCCATTCCGCGCACATTGCAATTCTCGCTTATGGGAGCTCGCGACATGAGCATAATGCGCACACCGCCACCCAACCGTTACCCAATTCATACCGAGCTTTGCACATTCTCGCATGAGGTGATAGCCGATGCCATCAACTTTGAGATGAGCCGTTCCGGGCAAGTGTTTTTCGTCAGCGACCGTATATCAAGTTTGCCACACATAGAGGAGCTTATCCATCAATATGTGCCCGACTGCCGTGTGGCCATCGGCCATGGGCAGATGGCGCCGGAGCAGCTGGAGAAAATCATCATGGGCTTCATCAATTACGATTACGACGTGCTCCTTTCCACGACAATCGTTGAAAACGGTGTCGACATTCCTAACGCCAATACCATTATAGTGAACGACGCGCACCATTTTGGCCTTTCCGACTTGCATCAAATGCGCGGCAGGGTAGGGCGCTCCAATCAAAAGGCGTTCTGCTATCTCATGGCGCCACCTCGCTCTTCGCTCACTCCGGAGGCGCGTCGCAGGCTTGAGGCATTGGAGACATTCTCCGACCTTGGCAGCGGATTCAATCTTGCCATGCAAGACTTGGACATTCGTGGCGCCGGCAATTTGCTTGGCTCTGAGCAAAGCGGGTTCATGGAAGACTTGGGATACGAGACATACCAAAAAATTCTGAACCAAGCCGTTACCGAACTGAAGAACGACGAGTTCCAGGATTTATATGCCGATGACATCAAGGAAGGGCGTGAGGTCTCGGGCGATGAGTTTGTGGAAGATTGCGCGGTGGAGAGCGACTTGCCCATGTTCTTCCCCGACACTTATGTGCCCACGAGCTCTGAGCGAATGTTGCTTTATCGTGAGCTAGACAACATATCCGACGACGACTCCCTTAAAGCCTATCGGCAGCGGATAGTAGACCGCTTCGGTCCTGTGCCACGCGAAGGTGAGGAACTCATGCAGGTGGTCTTGGTTCGCAGGCTTGGCCGGAAACTCGGCTGTGAGAAAATAATGTTGCGCCAGGGCGTAATGTCCATGCAATTCGTTTCAAACCAGTCGTCGCCTTTCTATAAGAGCAAAACGTTTGACCGCATAATAAAATATGTGATGGACAATCCGCGTCGTTGCAATTTCAAGGATAGCAAAGGCCATAGGCTAATCAAGATTAGCAACGTGCCAAGTGTGGCTGAGGCTGTAGTAGTTCTCAAGTCAATGTTGTAAAAACAAGTTAGGGCAAAAGCATAATCATATGTGCTTTTGCTCTAATCCAGCACAGTGTGCCCACGTTGAATTGTAAAATATTATTGCCAAAATTTAACACTTGGAAACCGGTGCAATTAGAGCGGAAAAAGGGTAGCCTTCCGCTCTTTGACAATGCCGACAGTCGGTTTTTTGCCAAAAATGTTTGCCGTTACGGTGCAATCGCGTCGCGATTACACTGTAACGGCGATGCGATTGCACCGTAACGGCATCGCGATTACACCGTAACGGCGACGCGATTGCACCGTAACGGCAACGCCATTTAAGCGAATTGGTAATGCAGAAAAACCACTAAAAACATAATCTCTTGATAAGCAGGCATTTATAAAAACGCCCCATAATCGCGCTATTTCCGCCCAAGCGACACCTTGGTTGAAAAAAAACGATTCTCAGACGACTATTTGTAAAATATTTTGATATACATCTTATGCTTTACAGGGACGGCCATAGGGTGTCGCATTATATAATCTCATAGAAGTTATTATAAATTAAAAAACATAGGCTTTATCGTGTAAAAACCATTGCCTTTACACGATAAAGCCATTACACGATATAGCGTATGGCGTTTGCCCTTACACCCTCTTCACTTGGTACAAGTCTTTGCGTCGGTCTTGGAGATTTCGCGTCGAGCCATACGTATGCAGTTCTGAGAGCTGGCTAAGGTCAACGTCGGATATGAGTATCATCTCCGTGTTTGGCGTGGCCTCAGCGCGGCGGCCGTCGTAGGGGAAGGCGAAGTCGCATGGCGTGAATACAGCCGACTGCGCATATTGCACATCCATGTTTTGCACGCGAGGCAAGTTGCCCACGCTTCCGGCAATGGCCACATAGCATTCGTTTTCTATGGCGCGAGCTTGAGCACACAGACGCACGCGGTTGTAGGCGTTTTGCGTATCGGTCATAAACGGCACGAAAAGAATCTGCATGCCCTCGTCTGCCATGATGCGTGAAAGCTCAGGGAATTCCACGTCGTAGCAAATCAAAACGCCAATGCGACCACAGTCGGTGTCGAAAGTCTGTATGTGGTTTCCTTTCGACAGACCCCAATACTTCTCCTCATCGGGCGTGACGTGTATCTTCTCATACATGTCAACCATTCCGTTGCGGCGGCAAAGGAAGCCGACATTGTAAAGCCCTCCTCCGTCGGCCTTGATATAGGGCATGGAGCCTGTGATGATGTTGATGTTGTAGCTTATGGCGAGTTCGCGGAAGCGGTCCCGGATCTTCTCCGTATATTGCGCGAGCGAGCGTATGGCTTGCGCCTCGCCCATCTTGTTGAATGGTGCCATGAGAGGCGCGTTGAAGTATTCTGGGAAGACGATGAAGTCGGCCTTGTAGCTCGAAACGGAGTCAACGAAAAACTCAGCCTGCTCCACGAGGTCGTCGATATTCTTGTATGAACGCATCTGCCATTGCACCAAGCCTATGCGCACTGAAGGCTTGCGCTCCACCACCTTGGGGTCATGGTTTGGCTCGTAATAGATATTGTCCCATTGCAGGAGGCAGGCGTAATGGCACGACTCTTCGTCGTTGGGCAGGTAGTTGCGCATCACGCGTCTCACGTGGAAGTCGTTGGACAATTGGAAGTTGAGCACTGGGTCGTAAATCTCCCTTGCCCTCACCTTCTCGATATATTCCTTCGGGCGCATCTTGTCGGCATACTTATGATAGTTTGGTATTCGCCCGCCAAACATTATGGCCTTTAGGTTGAGTTTCTCGCATAGTTCCTTGCGATACTCATACATGCGTCGCCCAAGTCGCAACCCGCGATAGTCGGGATGTATGAACACTTCTATGCCATAGAGAATGTTGCCGTTGGGGTCATGGGTATTGAAAGTCTCATTGCCTGTCACTTGCGCGTAAGTGTGGTCGTTCTTCACCATGTTGTAGTTGACGATGATGCTGAGCGCGCATCCCACAATCTTGTCGTCGGCAATGATTACCACTTGCCCTTCAGGGAAGATGGTAATAAGTTTTTTTATTTGCTCGTGAGTCCAAAACACGTCGTGGTCGGCGTATATGCGATGAAAAGACCCCGCAAGCTGGTCATAGTCTGACATCTGAAGGGTGCGGAGGTCAATTTTGCTAATTTGTCTGTTCTGCTCCATTTTTTTTGGCATTATAGCTTAATTATGTGGCAAAGTTAGCGTTAATCATTGACAAAGCAACAATAAATCATAAAAAATAGTAAATTACTGCTCGCGATGATTGTCCGTATTTATTATTTACCTATTTTTGCGGCATTGAAGTTATTGATTGGCTTATTATTGTAACAAATAAATATTATGATTATGAAAGCAAAAAGTATCATTCTTTCAGGTGTGCTTGGGCTTTTCGTTGCCAGTGGCATGATTAGCTGCAATGGTGGCAAGACCGATAAGATGCAAGCCACAATCGACTCGCTTGCTATTTCAGATAGCCTTCACCAGGAGGATGTCAAGCAGATGGCCGACTTCGTTAACGTGATGTCGGTTGGTCTCGACAGCATCTCCGCTCAAGAAGGTCTTATCAAGCAGCTCGGCAACCGTGAGGGCAAATTGGATAAGGCGCAGATGCGCACGCAGCTTCAAGGCCTTGCTGAGTTGCTTCGCAAGCAGCGTGCCCGCATCAACGAGCTTGAGACAGAGGTGGCAGGCAACAATTCGGCTTACGGCCAGCGCATAAAGAAGCTCATCAGCTATTACAAGGCGCAGCTTGATGAGAAAGACGCGCAAATTGCCGACTTGCAGAAACAGCTCGACGACAAGAACGCCAACATAGCAAAGCTCAATGAGAGTGTCAACAACCTTACGACGACAAATACACAGTTGCAAACCACCGTTGAGAGCCAAAACAAGGCCATTGACCAGCAGAAGAGCACGATTGCTCAGCAAGACGAGTCGATACACACGGCATTTGTCGTGATAGGCTCATCGAAAGACCTGAAGACAAAAGGCATAATCAAGGGAGGGTTCCTCGCAAAGAAGAAGGTCGACGTGGCTAACCTGAAACCTGGCACTTTCTCTAAGGTCGACATTCGCAACTATAATGACATTCGTCTCAACTCAGATAAACCAAAGATCATGACCCAAATGCCGTCAGACTCTTATTCTATCGAGAGAAACGCTAATGGCACTTCCGTGCTTCATATCAAGGACGTGCAAACATTCTGGAGCGTCAGCAAGTATTTGGTCATAAAGCTGTAAGCCAATCATTGGCTTAAACAGCTGCTTGAAACTCATTTTCATAGGCTTCTGGGCATTCCAGAAGCCTTTTTTCATATTGTTAATTTGGCAACCTTTTGTGCAAAATAACCTTTATATGCATTTGACTTGTATCAATAAATGTTGCATAAGTATCTGAATTTCAATAATATTTTGTAATTTTGCAATGTAAAAGTGATGAGGCGCGCTCTTTTGGGGCGTCTTTTTAGCGTCATGTTTGACATTATGTCTAACGGGATGTTGGCCTTGTGAGAATCTTTTCTCGCTCACATTTCCACGGCAGATGCAAGAGGCTGCGGATGTCCCATAAAGTATTTATCATGCAGAAATTCTTAAAGATTGTATTGTGCTTAATTTTTAGTTTTTTCCTTAGTCCAGCCTTCGCCGCACAAGCGGTAGAGTCGGCGGCGGTTGAGGATACCGATGAGATTGACGTGGTGGATTCCGACAATCAGTGGCAGCCTGTCATAGACGCCCTAATCCAAGTGGAGAGCAATGGCAAGAGCAACGCGGTGAGAGGTGCGTCGGTAGGAGTGCTTCAGATAACTCCTGTTTTGGTCGCGGAGTGTAATAACATATTGAAGAAAAGGAAGTCGAAGAAGCGTTTTAAGCTTTCCGACCGATTCAGCAAGAAAAAGTCGATAGAGATGTTCCTTCTTTTCCAGTCGTGGTTCAATCCCATGCACGATATTGAGCAGGCAATCCGATCTTGGAATGGTGGTATGCATTACAGTGTGGCGAAGACACAAAAATACTTCGACAAGGTAATGGCAATCCTACAAGGCAAATAATAATCTTGACAAATTGAGGTAAAAAATAAAAAAGCAACCTAAACTTAGGTTGCTTTTTTAGTGGAGAATATCGGATTCGAACCGATGACCTCTTGCATGCCATGCAAGCGCTCTAGCCAACTGAGCTAATCCCCCTCGTTTTGTGATTGCAAAGTTAATTGAATAGTTTTAATCTTGCAAATTTTCGCCTTGCTATTTAACATTCATTTTGTTTTTTTTCTTCCGATATTCCTGTCTTTTATGCTCCTCTGACACGAAAACGCTTTAAGCTGCGCTAAAGAAAATGTATTTCACTATTGCGGCAAGCTCCATTAGCAGTACGTAGAAGCAAAGTATGGTTTTAAGATTCCCGCCGCCTTTCAACGCGCATGCCACGGCATCGCGATAACCATGAATGGTTCCGGAAAGGAGGCCGTAGGACAATGATGATGACAAAATCATGAACGCGACTATTGGTACGAGACTGGCTGATGCACTGCTTGGATAGAGGTCGCCCGTGACGCTCAGCAAGATGGCTCGGCGTGGAAATATCAGGAGCGACAGCACGCACGTCTCGAAAATAATGAGTTCTATGGCCGACCTCAATCCTCTCTTCTGCAAAGTGTTGAGCTTTGCAGAAGATTTCACGAGAAGTCTTATGGAAGGCCATAAGCCGCTTCTGATACACGTGCCAATGGCGATGTCTATAAGGATAATCCATACAAGCAGCGGGGTGTTGGCAAGGTTCATGACAAATGTGCCAAAGAACCAGCGGACGCCACTCTCGCTTAGCAGGGGCCTTATGGATGAAAACGGCATGGCGGCTGACCATAGCCATGACCCGAGGATTATGACAATGTAGCTTATGATTATTCCAACTACCGCTGTATGGAGCCAATTGTTCCTTGTCATTCCTCGTCAGGATGAAGATTGTCTAAATCGAGTATTCGCAGTTCGAAAGCCCTGACTACAAGACGCGTGGCATTTACGCTGACGGTGCCATTGTCGTCGGCGAACAACTTCTTCACCAATTCGTTTTGCCGCTTTTCGAGGCTCTTGACACCAAATGGCATTCCCTTGAGTTGGGTTATTTGTTCCTTGGTGTAGCCAAGGGCGAGATGGCGAAGGAACCTCTCGTCGTATTCGTCGATGTCGTAAGAGATAAGCGCCTCTTGGCTCATAATCTCATTGTTCACGCTTTTCTTGAACCTCTCCACTATTTTCTCGAGTATTGGCTCGTTGAAAACCAATCTCTTGCCCGACATCACAGCCTCTACGTCGCCACGCGTGAGCAGTTCGCCCGTTTTGAGGATTATGCCGTCGCAGCCGGCGTCGAGCACGTCTACCCATAGCTTCTCGTTGAGTATCTCACCGGTGAAGATTAGCACCTTTACCTTAGGGTAGCTTTGTTTTGTGTGGCGGCATATTTCCACGCCCACTGTCGTAGAGCCTCCCAAGCCGAGGTCAAGCAGCACAAGGTCTGGTTGCTGTTGGCGCATTAACTTCCAGTAGGAGCTCTCGTCGGCAGCCGTGCCAAGAACATGAGCTTCTGGAATGTCGCTTTCTATGATGCCCTCCGTGCCTTTGAGCTCAAGGGGCACGTCTTCTACGATGATGATATTGAAGTCTTTCATCTCAAGTATATCTTTGGAATTAGTATTTTTACGAACACATGACCTTTGGCGTCCCTGTCTGCCTGGATGCCACAGGCCCTGAGGTTGGTCACCTCGCCCATCTCCCTTACTATCTGCCGGCAAAGCAGCAAGTTGAGGTCTATGGTGTATGGTGTGAACAGTTTGGCCACTTGCTCATCCGTGAGCGAGTCGTATCCTGCCATTCTTACCCTTATGTATGAGTTTTTCTTGTCTATAGGTCGGCCGAGCGTGTCTGTTCCACATTCTTCCACGCAGAAATCATGGTTGCCGTTACACTTTTTCAGTATGTCAAGCATGTACGCGTACGCGTCTCTGTTGAGTCGCTGTTGCGGTACTTGCCGCAATGCTTGCTCGGCGAGAATGGCATACAGGTCATGGTAGTAGGTCACTACTTCGCTCAGTTCGTCGATGTTGGTACCGCTATTGCCAATCATCTGCTTGATACGCGACGGATAATACATGGTCTCGTGTTTCAATGTTGACAAGCAGTTGTCGAGAACGCTGTTTGAAACGTGAAGGTGTCCGGCTTCCATCTCTATCCTTCGACATTCGTCTTGGGCGAGTTCGGTTTGCGAATCCATTTCCTTGCTGTTCTCTATATTTGTTTTCAATGCAGACAATATCCTCTCAACCACATTCTGGAGCTTTGCCTTTTGCTCGTCTTTGAGTGCGAAGTTGTCAAAGTTTGCGAGTTTCGCTATCCCATCGCGTTTCTCCTTGTCTGTAAGGTTGGAAAGCAGGATGTCGTTCATGCGGTTGATGCGCTCAACGCAGAACTTATAATTAAGCTTGTGGCGATAATATAAGAAATACCATGATGGGAAAATCATCAATAGCAATATGATGAGCAACACGACAGACACCATCTTGTTGGTCTTGCTTCGCTGCATATAGCTGATATACGACGGTAAGGAGTTGTCTGCGCTCGCCAGACGGAAAAGCCGTGTGTACACGTTGTTGTTGTTGTTGTAAACGTCCCAACGATGCAGGGCGAGTGCCGCCACGGCAGCCTCGTTGCTAATGTCGAGCAAAACTAAAGTGTCTTTTGGGTTGATGTATTTATGGCAACTGTCTGCGAAGCGCAGGGTCTCCTCGTATTTTCCCATTATGTTTGAGAGATATGCAGAGTCGGCAAACTCTGCCGCCTTGTTTCCGGCATGGATAAAGTTGGCAACGGAGAGCGATAGCACAAGCAAGATTGTTCGTATCTTACCTGATGGAAGTCTGAAGAAGATGCGCGAACCTTTGCCGATTGTGCTTTCAGCGGCAATCATGCAGTTCTTGAATATGGAGCTTGTCTTTTTATATTTCTCTATTATTCCCTTGCAGTTTTTCAGGCCAAAGCCATGTCCGCCTGTATATGTACGGTCGAACACATGCGACAACACTTCCTCCGTCATGCCTTTTCCGGTGTCGGAAATGGAAATCTCAACGTAGGACAGATTTCCGCCATCGTCCTCGGTTACCGTTCTCGACTCTATTGTCACTGTTCCGTCTTTCTGTGTGAATTTCCTGGCGTTATCGGCAATGGTGTTTACCATGAACAGTGTAAGTGTGGGGTCGGCTTTTACCACTGCATCAGTGGGCCTCACTATGAGGTGTATGCCTCCGAGCGTGAAGCCCATCGCGCTGTGACTCACCATGTCGAACACTTGCTGCAGGCGAAAGTTCTCTATTCGCAAGCTCAGCTCACCTTGACGCATCTGAATCCACTTGGTGAGGATGGAATTATATTCCGTGATGCTGTCGGTGATTTCTTCCACGTATCTTAGTCGCTTCTCATTGTTTTCTTCTGTCTTGCCCTGAGTGTCGTTATTATTGGTTCTCGACTGCCTTATGCGTTTAATCTCGTTGACCATTCTGTCAATGAGTGGAAGGATACTGCAAACGAGTTGCACCTTGGCGCGTTGCTCAAGGTTGCGCTTGCGGTTTTGTGTTAGATGAAGGTTAGCCACGTCTGTGGCTTCTTTTATCTCGTCAAACCGCTCGTGCCTGATCTCTATTTCGTGCTCATTATTGGTTTTCCATTTGCTGAGGGGTGTCAAGAGCTTGGAAATGGAGAAAGCCTCATCGCTATGCCGGCGCATGCGTGTAAATACAAAGAGCAAGGCCAGAACCAAGACTATCGTCAGTATTACGATGACAATCAAGATATTGAGTCCTTGCACGGCATCGTCGAGTTGTGTAGCCCTTGCCTCCAATTGCCTGTCTTGCCTTGTCCGTTCTTGCAGGTCAAGGTATATGTTGCGGTTTATGTCGCTGTTGCGTTTATCGTTGACAGCCGAATAAACGAGACATAAGTCTTCGTGCACCGACGCGATGAGGTCTGGCGCCATTTCCACTTTCTTGCAGTCTTTCAGCGAGTGTTCCAGGCAGATTAGCGCCGAGCTGTTGTCGTTGATGTGCCAGTAGCACTCACCGAGCGTTCGCCAGGCGCCTGCCGTCTGGTAAACGTCGCCATAACGCTTGAAGATGTTTAACGCGCGTTGCGCGAGATTTCCGGCTATGAGCGAGTCGGGCATCATGTCGGTATTCACGGTTACGATTATGGCGAAATTGTCGTTGATGGTCTCGCGTCTTGACGTGGAGTCTTGCAGATGCTCGCTAATGGATTGTAGTGCTTGAGCTTCCCAGTAAGGGTAATTGTATTGTGTCGCATAGGTATAGCACTTTGCGAGGAATCTCATTTCCTTTTTGGTTCTAAGACGCATGTCCTTGTCTGTGAGAATACCTCCCGCGCCGATGTTGTACCAATAGTTTAGAAGCTGTGCCGTGTCTCGTTGTATGCTTCCGTAAGGGTCGATGCTTTTCAGCTGATTGATAGAAGGCTTTTCAAGGCCGAGATAATAATAATATGCCGACGCGACAATATGATATTCGGATGAGGCATAAGCCAATCTTCGCTCTTCGTGGGCGTTGAGTACGAAAGCCTCGTCGGTTATGCGCGCAAGTCGTTTTTTGGCCTGCTCACTGTAAACGTAGAAGTCCTTGTTGTGCGATTGCTTTTGGCACAGTTTCATTTGCTGTACGTTGGCTATCAGCAGCTCTATCTGATTGTCGGTTATTTGATCAACCTCGTCAAGGTATGCTTTGGCTTGCTTATAGCGCATTGCCGCCATCTCCACGAAGGCAAGGTTGTTGAGCGCCTCAGCTTGGCCTGCCGTATAGTTGCCAGACAGTTGCATGGCCTTGTCGGCATAAACGCGCACGGAGTCTAAGTCACGATAATGGAAGGCGTAAGCTTTCTCGTTGAGACGGTCAACAGATTCGGTATTGCTCCTCGTGCAACCGGCGAGCAGCAATAGCAATGCGCATATTATGGTAGTTGTCTTTCTCAATTGCTACTTACCATTTCAGATAACCGTGTTTGTCATTGTACCAAAGCTGCACGGCGTTTATGATGTTTTGCCACAACACGTAAGCGCATGGCGCGATAACGCAAAGAGGATTCAAGAAATGAAGCAATAGCCAAATGCCGGCGATGTTGTTTTTCTGACCGAGTGCTTGTCCGCCTTCAATGCGAGCCTCATATCCCCAAATGCCGGCCACGCTCTTGCCTAAGCCGAAGAGGATGAAGCAAACTATGAGAGGCAGGAATATCAAGAGAAACAAGACTGTGCCTGAGAGAGGTGAATGAAGGATGGTTTGCACAGACAGCCCCATGATTATGCTGAGGTTCAACGACCATATGTAATAAGGGGCGTTTGGTATGCTCTTGATGAAAGCCGCGACCTTGGGAAGATAGCGCTGTGTAAGCAAACCGAGGACAAGCGGAAGTATCAACACTCTTACCACTTTGTCGAGAACCATGAGAAAAGCCATGATAAACGACACGTTGGCCGCACGCTCTACCATCGGGAAAAACAGTGGTATGATGATTATCGTGAAACAGTTGGCGATTATTGTATATACGGTCATGGTGGCAATGCTTCCACCAAGTTTCTCGGTAACCACGGCAGCCGCGGCTGCTGTTGGGCAAATGACAATGACAAATATACCTTCCCACACAATCTTAACATCGGGAGACGTAAGGTTTACGATGACGAGGACTATGAGTGCCGATAGTGTGGTGCGGACGGCTTGAAGAGCGAAGTGCCATTTGCGCGGCTTGAAGTTGTGCATGTCTATCTTGCAGAACGTGAAATAGAGAAGCACGAAAATCAGTACGGGCATCAAGGAAACCAACTTGGGGCCTACGAAGTTGCCTATTGGTTGAAGGAATGTTATTTCTGAGAACAATAAATATATTATCGTGCCTACCGCGAGCGCGATAAGCAGTGTCCAGTCTTTCAAAAATGCTAAGAGTTTCATGCCGCGTATGTTTTAATTTGCTTGCTTTTGCATAAGATAAAGTGTCGGTTCGGCAATGTTTTGCAAGATAACTTGTGACTTTGCCCTCGCTCTCGCATTATCTTGGCGATGAAGCAAATAAATCATTGCAAAGTTAAGGATAATAATTGAAATATTATCGTGAAGGCTGAAAGAAATGATAAATGCTTACCTTGACCGTTCTAATCTTGTAGAGAGCATGATCAAAGTAAGCATTTGTTGAAATTATAAGCCACGAGGTTATTCGTTGGCAACGTGACTTCTTATCTTTGTAAGATACGCTTTCATCTTCTCAGAATCCTTGTCGTCGATAATCTGTAGCAGTTCTTTCAGCTCTGAGCGAATCTGTGATACCTGATCGTGGGTGTAAGGGTTGAACAGAATCTCCTGAAGCAAGTAGTCGTCTTCGGAGAGCACGCCGTGGGCTATCTTCATGTGGCGCTTAAAAGTCGTGCCTGGCGCGTCTTGATGTTTCATCACTGCCGCGAACACGAAAGTGGAGACGAACGGTATGCTCAGTGAATATGCCACGGTGCGGTCATGTTCATCAAAACTGTACTCATAGATGTGCAATCCAAGTCTTTGGTAAAGATCCTTAAAGAAGATACGACCCATGTAGTCGCCCTCGTTTATGATGATGGCGTTTTCCTCTGACAGCTGGTTGAGGTTGGCGAACGTTGGCCCGAACATGGGGTGAGTGGACACGTAGGGATGTCCAGACTTCTCGTAATAATCTTTCAGTCCTGTCTTGACAGACGAGATGTCTGAGATTATGCAGTCTTTTGGGAGGTATGGCATAATCTCATCGAATGCCGACATGGTGAACTTCACTGTCACGGCATTGATAACCATCTCCGGCGCAAACGCCTTGACCTCGTCCATCGTCGTGAAACGTTGGCAGTTGTAGGTGAAGCGCATACGCTTAGGGTCGCGCTCCACCACGGCTACCTCGTGGTCAAAACTAAGTAGGTCGATGAAGAAAGAGCCCATCTTGCCGGCTCCCATTATCAATATTTTCATTCTTATCAGAGTTTATGCCATGATTATTCGTTGACAATTTGCAATTGCTGGCGCACGCTTTCCTCGTGGATGGACTCGAAAATCTTGGCGGCAAACTCTGGCGACATGCCGCATAAAGAAGCCTGCGCTCCACGCTTGTCAAGAATTTCCCCGTAGCGATTAGCCTGCAGCACTGTCATGTTGTGCTCTTTCTTGAATGTGCCTATCTCGCGGCAAACACGGAATCGCTTTGCCAACAGGTCCATCAACTGGTTGTCGATCTCGTCAATCTGTGAGCGGAGTTGACGTATGCCCTCGGTAGTGGTATGTTCACTTCTCACGACGAGCAAACTCAAGATGTAGTCAAGAATGTCTGGCGTTACTTGCTGCTTGGCATCGCTCCACGCGCTGTCTGGATCGCAGTGGCTCTCCACGATGAGTCCGTCGAAACCTAAGTCCATGGCCTGCTGGCAAAGTGGCGCGATGAGGTCGCGACGGCCACCGATATGGCTTGGGTCGCAGATGATTGGCAAGTTGGGTATGCGACGATGCAGCTCTATAGGAATCTGCCACATCGGGAGATTGCGGTAAATCTTCTTGTCGTAGCTGGAGAAACCACGGTGTATGGCACCAAGCCTCTTTATTCCGGCTTGGTTGATGCGTTGCATGGCGCCTATCCAAAGCTCAAGGTCCGGGTTGACAGGGTTTTTCACCAGCACGGCACCCTCAAAACCTTTAAGGCTGTCGGCGAGTTCCTGCATGGCAAACGGATTGGCACTGGTGCGTGCTCCTACCCACAGGATGTCGATGCCATATTTGCGAGCCAGCTCCACATGCTCTGGAGTAGCCACCTCAGTGGCTGTGAGCATGCCGGTCTCTTTCTTCACTTCTTGCATCCATGGCAGGGCGTTCTCACCGTTGCCCTCGAAGCCTCCGGGTTTCGTGCGAGGCTTCCACACACCAGCGCGAAACATGTGGCAACCCTTTGCTGCCAAGTTGCGTGCAGTGGTCATTACTTGTTCTTCGGTCTCGGCTGAGCATGGGCCGGCGATTACCAATGGACGTTCTCCGCCATTGTCTGACGGCAAGTTGAGGGGTTCAAGTTCCAATTCCATAACTTATGATTTTTATATTATTAATGTCTGATATGTGTTGTCTTCTGTCTTTTCATTCAAGACCTGCCTTGATTATCCTTTCAAGGGCTTCTTTCATCTTATCGTCTTTCGCGCAGAGGCTTATGCGAATGTATCGTTTACCATTGTTGCCGAAGATGAATCCTGGCGTGATGAATACGTTGGCCTTGTGGAGCACGGCCTCTGTCAAGTCTTCAACATCGGCATATCGGTCTGGTATTTTTCCCCAAAGGAACATTCCAACCTGCTTGGGGTCGAAGGTGCACCCCAAGGCTTTCATTATGTCTTCTGCTATGACACGGCGTCGGCGGTAGTTCTCAATGTTGTTTTCGCGGTGCCACTCTGGTGTGTTAGTGTTGAAAGCCTCAGCCGCGGCGAGCTGTATGCCACGGAATGTGCCGTTTTCTATGTTGCTCTGAATCTTGAACATCCATGAAATGAAGTTCTTGTTGCCCACTATCATTGCCACACGCCATCCTGGCATGTTGTGGCTTTTCGACATGGAGTTGAACTCAATGCAACAGTCTTTCGCTCCATGCACCTGCATGATGCTCATTGGGTGCTCGTTTAGGATAAGCGAGTAGGGGTTGTCGTTAACCACGAGGATGTCGTGTTCCTTAGCGAACGCCACGAGGCGTTCGAAGGTCTCGCGACGCGCGTTGCCCCCCGTAGGCATGTTGGGGTAGTTGCTCCACATGACCTTTACGCCTGAGAGATCCATCTTCTCCAATTTGTCAAAGTCGGGTTGCCAACCATTGTCCTCGCGCAGGTCGTAGTTGACTATTTGCGTGCCAAACAGCTTGTTTACTGCTGTATAGGTCGGGTAACCTGGGTCTGGAATGAGGACCTTGTCGCCAGGGTTGCAGAAAGCCAGCGTCACATACATGATGCCTTCCTTTGAGCCAATGATGGGTTGCACTTCTGTCTTGGCGTCAAGGTCCACGCCATAGGTGCGCTTGTAGAATCCAGCCATTGCCGAGTGAAGTTCTGGCAGTCCGCTCGTTGGTTGGTAGCCATGCGCGTCAGGTTCGTTTGCCACGGCGCATAGCTTGTCGATGGTTTGTTTGGATGGTGGCATGTCTGGCGAGCCAATGGCAAGCGAGATGATGTCCTTGCCCTCAGCGTTGAGCTTTGCCACTTCCTTCAGCTTGCGGCTGAAGTAATATTCTTGAATGCTGTCTACTCTTGATGCTGGTTTCATATCTTATGCTTCTTTATATTCTCCAAGTATTTTTATTGATTTGACGAGAGGCGTGATGGCGTCAATCGATTGCCGGTATCGTATGAGGTCGGTGAATGTGACATCGACATAGAACATATATTCCCATTCGTGTCCGATGACAGGAAGCGATTGTATTTTAGTAAGGTTAATGTCGTAGAAACTGAGAATGGTAAGCACTTTTGACAGAGAGCCTTCCGAATGTGGAAGCGTGAATACGATGCTCGACTTGTTTACATCGTTGAGCGGTCGCAGGTAGTCGGCCTTGCGTGGGTCGGTGGCAATGAGGAAACGCGTGAAGTTGTGCTTGTTGTCTTCAATGTGATTGTCGAGCACCTTCAATCCATACATCTTGGCGGCGTCGGCGTGGCAAATGGCAGCCCAGCCTTGGCAATGGTTCTCGTGTATGTACTTTGCGCTTCCGGCTGTGTCTTCCGCCTCGACCACCTTCAGTTCTTCGTGCGACGAGAGGTAATCTCGGCATTGCATAAGTGCCACAGGATGAGAGTGGACCTCGCGTATCGTGCTCCAGTCGTCGTCTGGCAAGCAGCATATGCAATGCGTGATGTGCAGCTTGTGTTCACCGACGATGGTCGTGTCGCTGTCGCGCAGAAGCTCATAGTTGTGAAGCAAAGAGCCGGCTATGGTATTCTCTATTGCCGACATGCAGATGACGGTGGGGTCTTGTTTTACGCTGTCGAACACTTGCTCAAAGGTGTCGCAGCATATCAACTGTATTTGCTCACCCTTGAAGTATTCGTGTGCGGCTATGTCGTGAAACGACCCTAACATGCCTTGTATAGCTATTCTCTTCATCTTGACTTATGTTCTTTTTTTTATTGTCTCGTTTTGTTCGTTCTTGTCCTTAACAAAAATCCCGCTCCATATTTACTATGAAGCGGGACTTTGAATGCAAACCTGAATGAGGTTTTGTATCTCTTGTCTTAAGTTGAAATTACACGCAACTTCCCGCTTCGCAATTGCTTGCAAAGTAAAAGTAATAATAATAGGAATATGTTGCGTAAAACTTCATGTGATGTATTATTCTTGTTAAATCATTGGCAAAATTATAGTTTTTATTTAAAACTTGCAAGAAAAATGACAAAAATATTATTCAAATGACTAAATTTGCACGAAATAAGTAACACGAGAATGAAAAGACTCATTATTATATGCGCATTAGCAGGCTTTTCTTTTATGGCCTCTGCACAGTCGGATCATAGGGTATTGAGCGGCGAGGCACCCGTGAGGTTCGTACCTGGCAGTGCCATCTTGACGACCAATCCAGCCACGGGCATGCCGTTTCAGTCTACGGGCTCGCCATTCGCAAAACCCAAGGCTAACCTTGATAAACTGGATGAAGGCAACGCGAATGGCGTTAACGACAATTACTCTAACAATAACAACACGGCCGATAAGCAAGAAAAGAAAAACAAAGGCGAACTGCATGGTAGTGTAGGGCTAAGCCTGATAGCTGGCTTTGGTAAAGGCGCTCCCAAAGGTGCCGGGTTTGCGCAAGACATTACCTTGAATTATACCATGCCCATAGGCAAACGTGCTTGGCTGACCGCTGGTGGCTATATGAACCATCTGAACTGGAGTGGTATAAACACGACTTCAGCAGGGGTATATGGAGTGTTAGGCTATCAGATAAATGACAATCTTTCGGCTTTCATATATGGGCAAAAGTCATTGGCCAACACGGGCATGAGTGGTTATGGCTATCCATATTATGGGTATTACGGTTACGGTCGCGATGGCTTTGGCTATCCAGGTTACAATCCTTATGCCGACCGCGTTGGCGCTGGCATAAGGTGGACGCCAAACAAGAACTTCTCACTTGAGTTGTCTGTGGAGAAAGACTGGATGCCTAAGCAAACCAATGGTTATTACCGCAAGTATGACTACCAACGCTGAATGCGCGATAGCTACTCATTGTTAGTCATTCCGCAATCTCGTTGGCTTGATAAAACTCCTCGCCAAGCTTGAATCCTTCCTCGTATAAGCGTTCAAGTTTGGCGATGTCTTTTTCCATTCTTTGCACCTCCATGGGCCTTTGAGGCCTGATGACCGTTATCTTTCCTTCCCGCTCAAGGTCTTCCACCATTTGCAACTGCTCATTATATGCCTCTATGCGATGGCTGAGCGCTACTCTCAGGCGAGGGTAGTGACGATAGATGAACATGGGCTGCTTGCGGTCGTGTCCCGACTCGCGATAACCATAGTTGCGGGTAGTAATCACGATGTTGTGCTTGTGACCAGTGGCTTGCGCACGCCCTATGGGTATGGAGTCCACTATGCCTCCGTCGAGCATCGGCTGACCGTCAATCATCGTGATCTTGCTCACGTATGGCAATGAGCTTGACGCTCTGGCCAAGTCGCAAGCGCGTTGGCGGTCGTGCGTCTCGGTAAGGTACTCACCGCGACCTGTCAGGCAGTTCGTTGTAACCATCTCGAACCCTGCGGAGTGCTTGAAAAACTCATCGTAGTCGAAGGGTATCAGTTCATTGGGAAAGCGATCGTAAAGAAGTTTTTGATCGAATATGCATCCTTGCGTCACGAGATGGCGCAAGCCAATATAATCGTATTTCGCAAGAAAGTCGATATTGGATATGCGCGCGCGTCGTGGTTGACGTGAAGCGTAGCTCATGCCGTTGCAGGCCCCTGCAGATACGGCCACGATATAGTCAAAGTAGAGTCCGTGTTTCATGAAGGCATCGAGCACGCCACTGGTAAACACACCGCGCATACCGCCGCCTTCAAGTACCAAACCCATGGAACGAGGGTCAATAAGCATATAAAAAGTGTTATTTTGTATGCAAAGTTAAGATATTTCTATCAAACTTTTGTAATTTTGCCCTATAAAGAACTCAAAAACATTCTTATTATGTTCAGCAAAGAGACTTATGTAAATCGTCGGGCAGAGCTGAAAAAGCTCGTGAGCGATGGCGTTATTTTGCTTTTTGGCAACAATGGCGCTCCCGCCAACTTCCCCAACAACACTTATTATCCGTTCCGCCAGGACTCTTCGTTCCTGTATTTCTTCGGTCAGCAGCGCGATGGCCTTGTTGGCGTAATTGACGTGGACAACGACATAGAGACCCTTGTGGGCGATGACATCAGCATTGACGACATTGTTTGGTATGGCTCCGTGGATAGCGTTCACGACATGGCGGAGCACGTAGGCGTGCACAACACCGCTCCAATGAAATCGTTGAAGACAATTTGCAACGATGCCATGCGTCTTCACAGGAAGATTCACTTCTTGCCACCATACCGTGCCGACATCAAGATTCAGATATTCGACCTGCTCGGCATTCACCCCAACCAGCAGAAGGAGAGCGCGTCGATGCCGCTCATCAAGGCCGTGGTGAAGTTGCGTTCCTCGAAGACGCAAGAGGAAATCGACGAGCTGGAGAGAGCAGCCGTAATAGGATACAAGATGCACACCACGGCGATGAAGATGTGTCGTCCAGGTGTGGTGGAAAAGGAAATATCCGGCGTGCTTGACGGCATAGCCAACAGCATGGGCTCGATGGTTAGCTTCCCTACCATCTTGTCGCAACATGGCGAGATTCAGCATGGTGCTCCATCGCTGAACAAGTTGCAGGCTGGCAAGCTGATGCTTTGTGACGCTGGCGCCGAGACCATGAACCACTATTGTTCTGACAATACTCGCACCACTCCTGTAAGCGGTCATTTCGACCAAAGGCAGCTGGAGATTTACTCCATCGTTGAGGCGGCTCACGACTATGCCCTTTCGGTGGCTAAGCCTGGCGTGAAGTGGTGGGACGTTCACTTTGGTGTTTGCCGTCTCATTACGGACAAGTTGAAGGAGATTGGCTTGATGAAAGGAGACACTGAAGAGGCCGTCGCAGCTGGTGCTCATGCCATGTTCATGGTTCACGGCTTGGGCCACATGATGGGTATGGATGTTCACGACATGGAGTCGCTCGACCAAATCAATGTTGGTTTCGACGACGAGGTGCGTCCTAACCTTGAGCAGTTTGGCACCAACTGCTTGCGCATGGGACGTCGTCTGCAGGAAGGATTCGTGGTGACCGATGAGCCTGGCATCTACTTCATACCCGCCCTCATCGACGATTGGAAGGCCTCTGGCCATTGCAAGGAGTTTATCAACTTCGACAAGCTGGAGACCTACAAGGACTTTGGTGGCATTCGCATCGAGGACGACCTGCTCATCACGAAGGATGGCTGCAGGTTTATTGGCAAGGATCGCATACCGTATCATCCTAAGGATGTTGAGGAGTTCTTGGCAGCAAGCAGGGAGTAATTATCCCGTGTTTGAGTGCCATTGAAATAAACTCTAACAATCACATGAAAAAGCCTGCCGCTGTTTATCCGTGGCAGGCTTTTATTTTGGTTTCTTCCAGAATTTGGAGTGATGCTTTGTTAAAGAAGGCAATGCAGCCTCTGCCTTGTATTAATCCATGACGCTGGCAACAAGCGACCACGTAGAATTGTAAAATATTATTGCCAAAATTTAACACTTGGAAACAGGGGCAAATAGAGCGGAAAAAGGGTAGCCTTCTGCCTCTTGGCAACACCATCGGCCGGTTTTTGGCCTAAAAAATTTGCCGTTACGGTGTTATCGCGTCGCGATTACACCGTAACGGCAACGCGATTACACCGTAACGGCGATGCGATTGCACCGTAACGGCGACGCGATTGCACCGTAACGGCGACGCCATTTTAGCGAATTTGCGACACTGAAAAACAGTTAAAAACATAATCTACTGATAATCAGTTGTTTGGCAAAGTAGTCCATAATCGCGTCATTTCCACGCAAGCGCCGACTTGGTTGAAAAAAATCGATTCTCAGCCGACCTTTTGTAAAACATTATTACCTAATTAAATAGCTGTGCATCGTGTGATTTGCAGAAGCGGCCCCTGTGGCCGTCCGCATCCCGAATGGCCCAATGCTTCGTATTTCCCAATGCGTTTACGTTGGTTGCGGCCTTACACGGACACCGCTCCCGCAAAGCGATACGTTATGCCATAACTCCAAATCCAGGAGGACACTTAAATATAGTATTCTGCCGAGTCGACAAGACCGGCTCGAAGGGCGAACTTGATTGCCTCATGCACGTTGTTGACAGCGAGTTTGCGGAATATGTTTTTCCTGTGGGTGTTGACAGTATGGAAACTCGAAAAGCGCTTTTGCGCTATTTCCTTTGTAGTCATGCCCAAGGCGATGTCTTTGAGTATCTCCAACTCAGTCTTAGTGAGATTTGGCAGTGTTTCTTTTCGCTGGTTCTCTTCTTTTGAAGGTGTGGCGAGGAGCAATTCCGTGATTTGCTGGCAGATATATCTTTTGCCTTTAGACGCGAAGTCGAGGGCCTCGCGTATCTCTGCCATTGAGCAATCCTTCAGTAATATTCCACATTTTGGGCACGTGAGCACTATCTCGCGCAAGAAGTCTTGGCTCAAGTCCTCACTGAACAGAATCCACAGAGCCTCTGGGAAGCGTTGGCTTATTATGCACAGCTCCGCGGCATCGTTGATGTCGAAGAGGGTATAGTCGAGAACTATTACCACATGGCTGTCTTCCTTTAACGCCTCTATGAGGCTTGACTTATCTGATGTCAGTTTGCTTTCACAGTCTTGGCGTTGTGAGACGATGTAGAGTAAGCCGGCACGAGTTATGTCTTGATTATCCGCTATATAGATTTTCATGCCTTTGCACAGAATGTGAGTTTTACTTAAAATGATGATGGAGGATATAATATCGGGTCGCCCCTATATTATGTCCTCCACTATTTTTTTTAGAATGATGCCTGGAAGTCGAACCTTATTCCCCACTTGCTGATGCCTGGATAGTTGTATGTCAAACGACGCACGTACCCAATGCTGATAAGCTTCAAAATATTGTGTATTCCAGCTTCAACCTCCCAGTATGGCTTGTTGGTCATGATGTGGGAATCGGCAGGGAAACGGTAGATGAGGTTGTCGTTTGGATTTTTCGTGGGGTTGTTTTTGTCGGTCAGTGTTCCCCAGAATCCTTTCACGTCCACGAACTCTCTCCACTTCAGTTTTCTTATCAATGGAATGCGGTTCAGCAGTTTTCCGTTGATGTCCCACTTCCAGCTCCAGAACACCTGGCGGTCGTTTAGGAACTCCCAGTCGTGCACAAGCGACACCGTATTCTCGGTCTCTACATAACTGAGGTTCACTGGAGGCTGTATGAGCAGCGGGAACGGCACCTTGTTCCATTGCGCCTGGCCTTTGACATGGAAGTCCATGTATCCCCATGACCCGAGCCACTGGCGTTGGTAGATGCTCAGCGACGTGATGTTGCTATGGAAGTCACCACCAAGGATTCCCTTGAAACCCGTTGTGTGGGAAACGCTGATGTCTGGCGAGTCGAGGTTGACAGGGAGGCGGGTTCGTTTGGTGTTCACGTATGTAACGCCTGGGTTCCACGTAATGCCAACGGTTGCGTCGGTGAGGCGAATCTTCCTGATTTCCTCGCCAGTGTTCACCTTATAGAAATGTAGCAAGCCTTCAGTCTGGTTGCTTTGTGTTTGAAAGCGCGCGTTGTATCGCCAACCAGCCTCTGTCTCATAGTTGAACGTGAGGCGTTGACGGTTGTAAAGGAACATCTCTTTCTGTGATGATGAACGAATGGTCATGAAGATGTTGTCCTTGTTGTGGATAAGGTTGAGGTCTGATGGCGACATCACGTCGCGTGAAGTCTCAAACGTGAGGTTTCGCTGTGGAAACTCGAATGGGCTTAGCTGCTTCTTGTTGAACGACCACGTGAATTCATCACCATAGTACCAGCGGTGGCTCTTGGTTCCATAGGCGGCATAGCCATTCCAGAAGAGGTGAGGATTCAGTGCCGCCAACGTGCGGCCTGCCAAGCGAAGACGCAAACCATCGACATAGTTGGAACTGATGAACGTGTTGATTGGTCCTATGTCGAACTTGCTCTTCTTTTTCGGGTCTGAATTAGTCTCTAAATAGTTCTCCACAAGCACTTGAACGGCCTTGATGATATATTTGAAACCCTTTGAGTTTTCCAGGTTGGTGATAAACTGCGACATAGACGACTCGCTCTTTGTCAGCTCCACTTGTCGGTATCTGTTCCAAAAAGCGTCGTTGCGGTTGTAAGCGTCGCTATAATGCTTCACCTTGGCCTTGCCCTGGAAAAGCTGCTTTGGCAACTCGTTGAACGAATAGTCGGTAAGTCGGGTAGTGCGCGAGACCAACATGTTCTGCAGAAGCTTGTTGGCGTGAATCTCAGCCACCATGTCGTCTTTGGAAAGGACCCATTCGCCATTGTCGAGCTTTACGTACTCTTGCTCTATTTTCATGTCGTCAATCCAGTTGACATCGCTCTTCTTTGGCATGTAGAGATTGACTTTCCTCACGTGGAGAGTGGAGTCGGCAAGCACGTAAAGTTCTCCGCGGAAGCCAAAGTCTTGTTGGTTGGCGGGAATGAACTGAAGGTGATAGCACTTATCCTTCTCTACATAAGTAGTGTCCTCTATATAAAAATGATAGAAAGATATGGCGTCTTTGCCAATAGGCGAGACAAAAGGATATTGCACGAGGCGAACGTAATCGTCGTAGATGTCCACATCGGTAAACACCTCTTTCAGCATGGTGTTTATTATCTCTCCCGTGGAGAGCACCTCGCCAATGCCATTGGACTGTTGACCCATTATGATGTCCTTTTCCTTTTTGGGGTCTTTGCGGTAAACATGCTGTGTCACGGTCTCGTCTACCTGAATGGGCAGAATGCGCTTACCGTTGTAAGGAGAGGTCTCTATTTGGTCTCGAAGGTAAGAGCGTTTCTTGAAGAAATTGCCTTCGAGCTGCTTGTCGGTAATATCGTTTAAGGCAAGCGTTATCTTTTGATACTTATCATACTGATAATAAGGACGATTGCTTAGGTCGCTCTTTTTCTTCGCCGCTATGACCCTACGCATGAGTTCTACTGCGGGATTATTCTTTCGGCGGTAGCGTCCGCGTTTCTGTTTAACCACGACCTCGGCAAGGGAGCGAGAGTCGTCCTTGAGCACGATCTTGCCCAAGTCGTTTGAGTTGGCGTCTACTTTCACGGTGACGCTCTTGAATCCGACACTGGTCACAGTGATGGGCCACCCAGGGTGCTTCTCGATAGAGAACTTTCCATCAATATCGCTCGAAACGGCAATGTGATGTCCGCGATAAGTGATACTTGCGTACGGTATGGCATAGCCATCCTTGTCAACAACTTGACCTGTGATTTTCTGAGCCATAGCACTTATGACGCATATCAATGACATCATCAGAACCATGGCCAAACGTTTATTGCTCATAATAATTAATTGTCCTGTTTTTACAATCTGTTTCCTTAATCTTCCATTCACTTACCGAGAGAAAGGCAACGGAAATTTCTATTTTTGTGTGCAAAGTTATATATTAATCATGAAAAAACTTACCAAAACTCTTTGAGAG
Organism: Prevotella sp.; assembly: GCA_022769825.1. Taxonomy (GTDB): domain Bacteria; phylum Bacteroidota; class Bacteroidia; order Bacteroidales; family Bacteroidaceae; genus Prevotella. The sequence goes on from JALEJI010000035.1 coordinate 41,191, forward strand.
AATTGGGTTTTATATTAATTTTGCAATAAAATTGGATTATAAAGGCTTAAATGCCCGAAAAATTAGTCACTTACCTTTTTGATATGAACGATAAAGGCAACATCATAGATCAACGCCCACCATTCTTGCCCATGCTTATAGGCACGGGTTGTGGCAGCGGTTTTTGGCCTTGGGGACCGGGCACGGCAGGCAGCGTCTTGGCTACTATAATTTGGGGTTTTCTTGGACTTTGGCTTCCGACCTCTACGTTGTCAGTAGTCACATTGTCGCTCGTGGTCGTTTTCACGGTTCTTGGCACGTGGGCAACAAAACGCTTGCAGCCGTTCTGGGGTGAAGACCCTTCGCGAGTGGTGGTAGACGAAATGGTTGGAGTATGGTTGCCGCTCATCGTTGTGGACGCTAAGGAATGGGGTTGGGCTATCGTTGCCCTTGTGTTGTTCCGCTTTTTTGACATCGTGAAACCCTTAGGCATTAAGAAGCTGGACCGGATGAAAGGTGCTTTCTGGGTAATGGGTGATGATCTACTGGGAGGCGTATATGCCTTGATTGTACTTGTCGTGGCAATGCAGGTTGCCAAATTGTTGGCAGCCTGATGGGAAAGGTGCGTCGTGAATTGTGGACATTCACTAAGGCCGAGTTAAGTTCCTTAGTGGCGAGTTGTGTTGATTTCAGCTTGGCTATCATACTGACATACACTGGTTTACTGCCTTATGGTTACGCGAATGTCGTGGGCGTGGTGTCAGGTGGATTGACAAATTACTTAATAAACATCCGTTATGTCTTTACCAAGACCGGGCGCAGCGGGGGGGCTTTGGCACTTAGGTATCTGTGTGTTTGGACAGGCAGCATGATTCTCAATGGAGGTGGCACGAACCTGCTGACGTGGCTCGTGGGTGGCAAAAGCTACTTCATCATAGTGAAATGCATGATGGCAGTGTGTGTGGCTTTCTGTTTCAACTATCCTCTTCAGCGGGGATGGGTATTTAGAAAAAATAATAAATAACATATATAATAATGTGGTATAGAGATTTCCTTCAGCAGGTGATTTACAAGGTCATTAACCCTTTGATTAAGGGCATGATCAAGGTCGGCATCACGCCAAACGTTGTTACTACGGTAGGATTTATCGGCAACATCATAGCTGCCGCGTTTTTCATCGTGGCATCGCAGCAAATGGACATGATTTGCCAGACAACCATTCTTGGTTGGGGTGGTTTCATCATTATAGCCTCTGGCCTTTTCGACATGATGGATGGACGATTGGCGCGCATGGGCAACATGAGCTCATCGTTTGGAGCCATGTGGGATTCCACTCTTGATAGATACAGCGAGCTGGTGTCGCTTTTCGGTATCGTGCTTGTGTTTCTTGAGGATGAAGGTTGGTTCTGGATGGGTGTGGTTACGTTTGCCGCAATGGTAGGCAGCGTGATGGTAAGCTATGTCAGGGCACGTGCCGAAGGCCTTGGCATCGAGTGCAAAGTGGGTTTCATGCAACGCCCTGAGCGTGTCGTGGTGACAGCCTTGACAGCCATACTCACGGGTGTCAGTGGCTCGCTTTGGTGGCTTGCCGGTGGCATGATACTTATTGCCGTGCTTGCCAACATAACGGCTTTCTGGCGCGTGGCATATTGCTATGGTAAACTCAACGCGAGAGATAAGGCCATCAAGTCGTCCGACAAAGAGTAACGCGGACGCAGGTTTAAGATAATTCAAGACAATACGATGGATTGCTTATTGATAGCCGTCTTGTTTGCCGTGCTCGTTGCCATTAAGCCAACGAGGAAATTCACGCTCAACATGGCACCATGGTTCTTGTTTGGGTTCATATATAGCAGCTTCAACTTTTACCCAAACTATGAGTTCAATGCCATTGACGTGCGTGGACTTTACGAGGCAGAGAAGAGCTTGTTTGGCATAACGACAGTTGCGGGCAAGATGATTCCTGGTGAATGGTTTGCCATTCACCATTGCGCCGTGGCCGATTTCATGGCGGGCTGCTTTTATCTGTGTTGGGTGCCGGTGCCAATCATCTTCACCATTTATCTTTATTTTTCAAACAATCAAGAATGGGCGACACGTTTTGCATGGGCTTTTCTTACGGTTAACCTCATTGGATTCATAGGTTATTACGTGCATCCCGCCGCACCACCATGGTATGCGATGCAATATGGATTCACGCCAGTGCTGCATACGCCTGGTAACGTGGCTGGTCTTGGCAGATTCGACGCTTTAACGGGCCTTCAGATATTTCATGGCATTTATGGCAAGAACGCCAATGTGTTCGCGGCAGTGCCGAGCCTACATGCCGCATATCTGCTCGTTACTACCTTCTATTCGATTATGAGTCGTCGCAAGTGGTACGCATCATGCGTGTTTGCGTTTATCTGCGTTGGCATTTGGTTCACTGCTGTGTATACGGGTCATCATTATGTCATAGACGTGCTACTCGGCATAGGCACGGCCATTATTGGCACAATCGTATTTGAAGTTGTTTGGAGAAAAGTCGTAAAACGCGACAGGCATTCACGATGAAATTTTATTGAGAGCCATACAAAAAGAGAATGGGACGTTCACACGTCCCATTCTCGATAATTCACCTGAAAACTGTCAAGCTTTTTTCCGTAACCAATACCTATCAGATACAATCTTAAACCTAATATATACGAAACTGCTGCAAAATTAATAGCTTGATTCCAAACTGCAAAGCATTATGGTGCAATTTCATATTATTCGGTGTGCAAGTCGTTGCATAAGAGTTCTGTTTCGGGCGTTCTGCTTCGCTTTTTTTGATAAATGGTCAATATTAAAATATTTATTTGTAACTTTGCAGTCAGAAGAATATAAAAATAAAATGAAAACAGTAATTAATTCGTATGATGAGTTTGCCTCATACTTAGGCAAATCGCTTGGCACTTCCGAATGGCTTGAAGTGGACCAAGACAGAATCAACGCTTTTGCCGACGCGACTCTTGACCACCAATGGATTCACGTGGATGTTGAACGTGCCAAGGCTGAGAGTCCGTACAAGAGCACTATCGCACACGGTTACTTGACACTTGCCCTGTTGCCTCATTTGTGGGATGAGATTGTTGAGGTCAACAATTTGAAGATGATGGTCAACTATGGCATGGACAAGATGCGTTTTGGACAGCCGGTTATCACGGGTAGCCGCATACGCATGACAGCAAAACTCGCCAACATAGAGAACTTGCGTGGCATTTCCAAGGCATACATTGACTTTACCATTGAAATAGAAGGCCAGCGCAAACCTGCTTTGAAGGGTGAAGCCCAGTTCCTTTATTATTTCAAGTAAACTTATTCGTCGCTGTTATTTTGGCAGCAGATAGTTGTTTTAGGCTTATATATAGTTAAAAATATATAAATCAACACTCTAAAGAAGAATATGTTTTTAATAAGGCAGCCGAAAACAGTAACTTTGCACCCGATTTAGCGAAGGCGTGCTTTTAGTGCGCCCGAATAATTCACATAAAGTCTAACTTTATTAATTTTACAAACATTATTTTTTATGTCAGATTTAAACGACATCAAGAACGTTAAGCCATTGGACGACTTCAATTGGGAAGAGTTTGAGAATGGCGCAAGCTCCAGCGTGAGCAAAGAAGATCAGGCGAAAGCCTACGACAACACACTGAACAAGATTCAGGATCACGAAGTTGTCGAGGGAACTGTCATCTCTATCGACAAGAAGGAAGTGGTTGTTAACATCGGCTACAAGAGCGATGGTATCATTCCTGCTTCTGAGTTCCGTTACAACCCCGACTTGAAGATTGGTGACAAGGTTGAGGTTTACGTTGAAGACCAGGAAGACAAGCATGGTCAGTTGGTTCTCTCCCACAAGAAGGCACGTCTTGCCAAGAGCTGGGAAGATATCAACAAGGCTATGGAAAACAACGAGGTTATCCAGGGTTACATCAAGTGCCGCACTAAGGGTGGCATGATTGTTGACGTGCTGGGTATCGAGGCATTCTTGCCTGGATCACAGATTGATGTCCATCCTATACGCGACTACGACGTGTTCGTAGGCAAGACAATGGAGTTCAAGGTTGTGAAGATCAACCAGGAGTTCCGCAATGTTGTCGTATCTCACAAAGCTCTTATCGAGGCAGAGCTCGAGGCACAGAAGAAAGAAATCATTTCTCACCTGGAGAAAGGTCAAGTGCTCGAGGGCACTGTCAAGAACATCACTTCTTACGGCGTATTCGTCGACCTTGGTGGTGTGGACGGACTCGTTCATATCACAGACCTTTCTTGGGGCCGCGTAAGCGTTCCTCATGAGGTCGTAGCTCTCGACCAGAAGATCAAAGTCGTTATCCTCGATTTCGACGAGGAGAAGAAGCGTATCGCTCTCGGTGTGAAGCAGCTCACTCCACATCCTTGGGATAGCCTTGATGCTAACCTCAAGGTTGGCGACCACGTTAAAGGTAAGGTTGTCGTTATCGCTGACTACGGTGCATTCGTTGAGATTCAGCCGGGCGTTGAGGGTCTTATCCATGTTTCAGAAATGTCATGGAGCCAGCACCTCCGTTCAGCACAGGAGTTCTTGCACGTTGGCGACGATGTGGAGGCAGTTATCCTCTCTCTCGACCGTCAGGAGCGCAAGATGTCTCTCGGCTTGAAGCAGCTGAAGGCTGATCCTTGGGAGAACATCGAAGAGAAGTATCCTGTTGGCTCTGTTCACAAGGCAAAGGTTCGCAACTTCACTAACTTCGGTATCTTCACAGAGCTTGAAGAGGGTGTTGATGGCTTGATTCACATCTCAGACCTTTCCTGGACAAAGAAGGTTAAGCATCCTTCAGAGTTCACTACAATCGGTGCCGACATCGATGTGGTTGTGCTGGAGATTGACAAGGAGAATCGTCGTTTGAGCCTTGGTCACAAGCAACTCGAGGAGAATCCTTGGGACAAGTATGAGACTCTTTATGAGCCTGGAACAGTCCACAACGGCAAAATTACAGAGATGATGGATAAGGGTGCCGTTATCACACTTGACGAGGGTGGTGAAGGCTTCGCTACTCCTAAGCACCTCACGAAGGAGGATGGCTCACAGGCTAAGCTTGGCGAGGAACTCCCATTCAAGGTGATTGAGTTCAACAAGGATTCTCACCGTATCATTCTCTCTCACAGCCGTACGTTCGAGGAGGGTCACGACGAGCCACGTCAGCACCGTCACTCAGGCTCTAACGCTCGCAAGCAGAACGATGCTCCTGTAATCAACAACGTGCAGGCAGGTACTTCACTTGGCGATCTTGATGTGCTCGCTAAGCTCAAGGCAGACATGGAGAAGAACAAGTAATTTGTTTCTTGAATAATTTTTAAGATTATCATAGGGTAGGGGATGAGTTTTGGGCTTGTCCCCTATTTTATTAATGTCAGCTATTGATTTGGGTTAGAGATAAGCTTATTTTCAAAATATGAATAAATCATTTGGCATTTGCTTTTTAGTGATGTTCATATCCACGCTTGTAATAAGTTGTGGCAAGGAGGGAGACAATGACCCTCGCACTGTAGTTGATTCTTTTTCTAATGCCTATTTTAACTGGCGTTTCAAAGAGGCCATTTCTTATGTCACATTTGACTCAAGGAAGTGGCTTCGTTTTGCGGCATCGCAGGTTGACGCAGAAGATGTTGACTCTTTGCGTTCAAGTGAATTTGCGCCAAGTGTAGAGGTAGTTGACATGGATTGCATAGACGATTCCACTGCAATGGCAACTGTAAAGGTTACTAATTTCATGGTATTGGATAGTATTGGAAAACATCCTCACAATGAAGCTGAGCGCAATTTTAAAATACCAGTCTCGTTGTCTGGTAATTATTGGAGAGTGAAGTTGACACATTTGCCATGATGCGTTGATTCTTTATCATTTTTTCATGTAAATCATTTGTTTGATAAGGGAAAAAATCCTATCTTTGTAATTAATAAAAAAGATTGTTTCATGAAACAGACAAAAATAGTTTGCTCAATCAGCGATCGTCGTTGTGATGTTGATTTCATTCGTGGCCTTTTCAATGCCGGCATGAATGTTGTCAGAATGAATACAGCTCATGCTACACTTGATGGTATCAGAAGTATTATAAGAAACACGCGTGCGGTATCACCTCATATTGGTATTCTTATAGACACAAAAGGTCCAGAAGTGAGAACTACGGATGTTGAATCCCCAATAGAATATAAGACAGGTGATGTAGTAAGAATATTCGGCCGTCCAGAAATGAATACTACACATGACATCATCAATGTCTCGTTCCCGGACTTTGCCAAGGATGTAAAGGTTGGCGACATAATTCTTTTCGACGACGGTGCGATTGGTATGAAGGTTATGGGAATAGAGGGTCCAGCTGTGTATGTCGAGGTTCAAAATGATGGTGTGCTTGGCGCGCATAAGAGCGTCAATGTTCCTGGCGAGCATATTGATTTACCGGCTCTGACCGAAAAAGACAAAAGAAACATCAATCTCGCAATTGAGGAAGACATAGACTTTATTGCTCATAGTTTTGTAAGGTCGGCTGATGATGTGCACGCCGTACAGAAAATTCTTGATGAGCGCCATTCTGATATCAAGATTATCTCAAAGATTGAAAACCAAGAGGGTGTCGACAACATTGATGAGATTATAAATGCCAGTTATGGAATAATGGTTGCTCGTGGCGACCTTGGCATTGAGGTTCCTGTTGAGAAAATACCGGGAATACAGCGAATGATTATCCGCAAGTGTGTGGAGCGGCATAAACCGGTGATAGTCGCGACGCAAATGCTTCATACCATGATAACAAATCCTCGTCCAACACGCGCGGAAGTTACAGACATAGCCAATGCCATTTACAGCAATACCGACGCGTTAATGCTAAGTGGTGAGACGGCATCAGGAAAGTATCCATTGGAGGCCGTTAAGACAATGGCCGCTGTCGCAGAGCAGGCTGAGAACGATCGTAACAGTTTCGACGCAATGTACAATGTGCCACTAAATGAGCATTGTAGCCAGCGTGAATTCTTGTCTCATTCGGCCATTGAGTCATCGCGCTTATTGGGTATTGCGGGTATCATTACTGCTTCAAAGTCTGGCTATACGGCTCGTTGCCTTGCCTCATACCGCGGCCCCAAACCAATACTGGCCATTTGCTATAACGACAAACTTCAACGTTGGCTTAACCTTTCTTATGGTGTCATAGCCGTTAGACAAAAGGAAAAAGCATCGTCTGGCGAGATTTTCAATGCCGCCTTGCGTATGCTTAGGCAGAAAGGCTATGTGACTAATGAAGACAAGGTGGCTTACTTGTCTGGCGCTCTTGACAGTCTTGGTGATGGCACCACTCTGCTTGAGTTGATTAAGGTTGGTGACAGGATAGGTTAAGGTAGTTGACAAGGCGATCAGTACGTTCGCCTTGTCCACGGAAATAAACAAGAAGCTGATAGCTGTTCTCTGTCTGATAGAAATTGCCTTCAGAGGGTAGTGGAGTAATGGCGCCATCAGTGTTTCTCGTAAGATATTGATAGTTATAATAACCTTGCTTAAGGGGGACGACGGCTTCATAAAGGCTGTCGTTTTCGTTCCATCTCATTCGGAACCTATCGTCTAAACTATCTTGTGTCCATGAGCCATTTATAAAGATGTCATTTGTTTGTTTTGTAGTCTTGAGAGTGAAATGAGTTTGGATATATTCGCTCATGGTATTATTGTCAACATTGTCGGAGTTGCGTATGCAGAATGTGCCGTTGGCATCTTCATCGTATAAATAGTTAGCTCTTGGCTCATCTGTGAAAATCCAGGCATGGTAATCGTTGACATCCCAACTCACTCGCTCAACTCCCATGGTGGCATGAGTCGGGTCAAGGGTCTCGAATTTTCTATACTCGTTGCCACCGGGAAATATAAGATTACTGTTATGGTTCCAGACCATTCCGTCATTTTTTATAAATTGTGGTGTGGCATTTTTTATTGCGTTGTCCCACCTACCGTTTTGAAGTACGACGGTTTTAATTTGTGTGTTAGGAAAAAATACCCTGTGGGAGCCAAAATCCAGCGAAATATTTATTTGTTGATGGCTCTTGTTTATATCAATATCGGTGTTTGCAGTTTGCGTCATTTTGCTCTTCATGGTTTGTTCGGTAACCATGAAGCAAGCTTTCAATATCGGCGCGTTGTCTTGGTCTTCATCTATTACAGTGACCGTATAGTTGCCACTGATTTTAGGACGACACCTGTCGTTTGGTAGCTTAATATTATAATGTGTATATTGGGTATTGGTATTTACTGATTGCTCATAATCATCTATTATGTTCCCCGAGGCGAACCCATTAACATAATCGCTCTCGATAAGCTCTTGTGAATTAGACCAGTCAGCTTCGCAATGGTTGACAATGTAAGAATAGCGGTGGGTGTTATGTGAAAGTTCATCAAAGGATATGCTTATAGTTTCGTTGCCATTTAGCCCATCTTGTGTGATGACAGGGAGTGGATTTTGCCAATTATCATTGGCTACTACTTGCAAGGTAGCTATATTAGACGCAAAAATCTCATTACGCTGTGCCAATGCTGAGACACAGTGTAATGAGATTAACAGGATGATTATCTTTAATTTCAAGATTAGCCCTCAATAGCTGCTACACCTGGGAGCACCTTGCCTTCGATAGCCTCAAGCATGGCACCACCACCTGTAGAAACATAGCTAACTTTCTCTGCAAGACCGAACTTGTTGATAGCAGCAACAGAGTCACCGCCACCTACGAGAGAGTAAGCACCGTTCTCCTGTGTAGCCTGAGCCACTGCCTTGGCAATCTCACCAGTACCGTGAGAGAAGTTCTCCAACTCGAAGACACCAACAGGACCGTTCCACAGAATAGTCTTAGAAGACAGGATAATCTTGCGCCAGTTCTCAATGCTCTGCTCAGAAGCGTCCATGCCCTCCCAGTCATCAGGAATTTGATCGATAGGGAATACCTTGCGTGGAGTGTCGTTAGAGAAATCCTGACCGCAGACAGTAGCAACCGACAATGAGAGGTTTACTCCCTTTTCCTTGGCAACCTTGATGACATTCAGTGCCTCAGGCATGAGGTCGTCCTCGTGGAGTGACTTACCGATATGGCCACCTTGAGCCTTGATGAAAGTGTAGCCCATGCCACCGCCGATGATGAGGTTATCAACCTTGTCGAGCAAGTTCTTGATAACGCCCAACTTAGAGCTGACCTTGGAACCACCGATGATGGCAGTGAAAGGATGCTGAGCGTTCTTGAGAACGTTGTTTATGGCCTTAACCTCTTTCTCCATGAGATAACCAAGCATCTTGTGATCCTTGTCGAAAGAGTCAGCAATAACGGCAGTTGAAGCATGCTTGCGGTGTGCAGTTCCGAAAGCGTCGTTGACGTAGACATCAGCGTATGAAGCGAGCTTCTTGGCGAAGTTCTTCTGACGATCCTTCATCTCCTTCTTTGCTGCGTCATACTCAGGCGTTCCCTTTTCCACGCCAACAGGTTTGCCTTCCTCTTCAGGATAGAAACGAAGGTTCTCAAGCAACAGTGCCTCTCCGCTCTTGAGGGCAGCAGCCTCAGCGTCTGCGTTGCCGCAATCGCCTGCGAACTTCACCTCCACGCCTAAAGCCTTGCTTACGTTTGGAACAATCTGCTTGAGGCTCAGCTTAGGGTTCACTTTACCCTTTGGCTTGCCCATGTGGCTCATCATTATGAGAGCGCCGCCATCATTCAGAATCTTCTTCAAAGTAGGCAGGGCACCACGGATACGAGTGTCATCGGTCACGTTGCCATTCTCATCCAATGGCACATTGAAATCTACGCGAACAATTGCCTTTTTGCCGGCAAAGTTTAATTCATCGATTGTCATTGTAAATTAATGTTTATTGTTATGTGAAATGTTCTTGCGCACAAAGTTACAAAAAAGCCATGAACATATAAAGGAATTAGACTTTTTTATTCGTGTTTTTCAACCTTTTTGGCTCTCATGTTTTATGAAAACTTTTTCGCTTGCCAATAATTATCTGTTAGAGAGATTAATTTGCTAAAGTATTATTGCTCCCTTGTTCATCTTTAATAGCGCTGGAATACTCAGTTTTTCTTTTGGGATTCATTGGGAACCAACCTTTCTCAACACGTTTCTTTTGTTCGAATATCTCTCCAATAGACCATAACATTGATGCACCGATTACACCGATAAGTGACGAAATGAATGTGTCTTCAATGCATATTGAGAGAACGATACAGGCAATGCCTGCCAAAAGAAATAGCCACCATTGACGAGTGCCAAAATAATATTCGAATTTAATGACAATGGGATGGAATAAACCGATTATCAAAAATGTGCAAACAGCTATAGCTAAACCTGTGAAATACATATCTTTGTCTATTTAGGGGGATTATTATCTCTTTTACCTTTACCGGGTTACTTTTGCAAATTTACAAAAATTAATTTGAACAAAATGGCGGAAAAGAAAAAAAAACATTATCTTTGCCAAAAATATAACTATTAATTACGTTTTAACCACAATCAATTATGGATGATAATAAAGAATTGATAGCTCAGTGTGAGGCAAAAGCTAAGCTGTGGCTTGCTCCGGCTTTTGACGAGGAAACCCGCAAGTCAGTCCAGTCTATGCTTGACAATGAGGACAAGACGGATCTTATAGAGAGCTTTTATAAAGACCTTGAATTTGGTACTGGCGGCTTGCGTGGTATCATGGGAGCAGGTTCTAACCGCATGAATGTCTACACTGTTGGGATGGCAACACAAGGCTTCGCCAACTACTTGAAGAAAAACTTCAAAGATCGCAAGGAAATCTCAGTAGTGGTTTGTCACGATTGCCGAAATAATAGCAGACTATACGCCGAGACTGTGGCCAATATTTTCTCCGCTAATGGTATCAAGGCTTATCTGTTTGATGACCTTCGTCCGACACCAGAGTGCTCTTTTGCCATTCGCTATTTGAAGGCACAGGGCGGTGTTAATATTACAGCAAGCCACAACCCTCGCGAGTACAATGGTTACAAGGCCTATTGGGAAGATGGCGCACAAGTGCTTGCGCCACACGACAAGGGTATCATCGATGAGGTTAACAAATGCACCATAGCTGACGTGAAGTTTGCTGGGAACAAGGACCTTATCCAGATTGTAGGTGAAGACATTGATGAGCCTTACCTTCGCCAGATTCGTACAATAAGCATTGATCCCGAAGTCATTAAGAAGCAGCACGACTTAAAAATCGTTTACACGCCTCTTCATGGCGCTGGTCGCGTGATTATTCCACGCTCATTGGCATACTGGGGATTTGACAATGTTCATTGTGTGTTTGAGCAAATGATAAAGGATGGAAACTTTCCGACAGTGGACCGTCCAAATCCAGAGTTTGCCGAGGCATTGACCCTTGGCTTGCGTGATGCCAAGAAATTGGACGCAGACATTCTCATGGCTTCAGACCCAGATGCAGACCGCGTTGGCATGGCGTGCAAGAATGACAAAGGCGAGTGGGTGCTTATCAACGGCAACCAGACGTGCATGATTTTCTTGTGGTACATCATCTCAAATCGCAAGGCTAAAGGTCTGCTAAAGCCAACTGATTTCATAGTCAAGACCATCGTTACTACAGAACTTATCAAGAAGATAGCCGACAAGCAAGGCGTGGAGATGCGTGATTGCTATACAGGCTTCAAGTGGATTGCACGTGAGATAGCCCTTTCAGAAGGCAAGCAACAATATATTGGTGGTGGTGAGGAAAGTTACGGCTTCCTCGCAGAGGACTTCGTCAGGGACAAGGATGCAGTATCGGCATGCTCGCTTCTCGCTGAGATCTGCGCTTATGCCAAGGATCAAGGCAAGACGCTTTACGACATCTTGATGGACATTTACAAGGAGTATGGCTTCTCCAAGGAGTACACTATCAATGTAGAGCGCCCTGGAAAGGCTGGGGCTGAGGAAATTCAGAAGATGATGGCAGATTTCCGGGCCAATCCTCCAAGGGATCTCGGCGGTTCTAAGGTCGTGCTTTGGAAAGATTATAAGACGTTGGAAGCTACCGACGACAAGGGTAACAAGGCAAAACTTGATATGCCAGAAACAAGCAATGTGCTGCAATGGTTCTGCAATGACGATACGAAAGTCAGCGTACGTCCTTCAGGCACTGAGCCTAAGATTAAATTCTACATCGAGGTCAAAGGCGTTATGAAGGACGCGTCTGAGTATGAGGCTCTTGACAAGAAAGGTGTAGAGAAAATCGAGGCTATCAAGAAGAGTTTGCGTCTTTCCTAAACTTTGAATTAACGATAAACGCTGGGGTGCTGTAAAAATATGGCAGCCCCAGCATTTTTTCTCTATTATAGGATGACATTGTCCTATATGTGTTGCAAAACAAAATAAGCAAGAAGGCAATTTCAAAACATGGTGAAGCAAATAAGGTGGGGATTTATAGGATGTGGCGAAGTCACAGAAAAGAAATCCGGACCGGCATTCAATGAAGTTGAAGGCTCTTGTGTCGAAGCGGTTATGAGCCGTAACGAGCAACGGGTAAAGGAATATGCCAAACGTCATGGCATACCCAAATGGTATACGGATGCCCAACAGCTTGTTGATGATCCGGATGTTAACGCCATATACATAGCCACGCCTCCGTCTTCTCATGCCACTTACGCCATCATGTGCATGCGTGCTGGCAAGCCATGTTATGTGGAAAAGCCCTTGGCGGCAAACTATGAGGATTGTATTCGCGTCAATCGTATTAGTGAACAGACAGGTGTTCCATGTTTTGTTGCTTATTATCGACGATACTTGCCTTATTTCAATAAAGTTAGAGATATCATCGCAGCAGATGGTATAGGCAAGGTGTTGACAGTGCAGTTGCAGTTTGCCGTGCCACCGCGTGACCTTGATTATAATGCTTCATCATTAAAACCATGGAGGCTTCAACCTGACATCTCTGGTGGAGGATATTTCTACGATCTTGCGCCTCACCAACTTGATCTTTTGCAGGAGCTGTTTGGCACCATAGTCAGGGCACATGGTTATCCGACAAATAGAGAACACCTTTATCAAGCAGAAGACACCATTTCCGCGGCATTCATTTTCGATAGCGGAATATCAGGTAGTGCTTCTTGGTGTTTTGTCGGACACGAGAGTTATAGGGCAGACCGGATAACCGCCATTGGCGACAAGGGAATACTGTCGTTTAGCGTATACAATTATGATCCTATTGAGCTTGTAAACAATTCGGGTGCAAAGAGTTTCATAGTCCCTAATCCACCTTACGTTCAATTGCCAATAATCACTTCTGTCATCCACCATCTTCAAGGCCTTGACAAATGTACGGCAACTTCTGTGAGTGCTACACCAGTCAATTGGGTCATGGATCGTGTGCTTGGCAAGTTCTGAAATAAAAAGAGACATTGGAAAAATCATACAAGAACTTATACCACAATCAATTATTACAATTAGCACTATTGTGCTTTCTTGTAATTATAACGGGGTGTAGCTCTTCAAAATACATTCCAGAAAATGAATATCTCCTTCAGAAGGTGGAGATACATGCAGATGTCAAAGGTTTTGACGTCTCTTCCGTAGCGCCTTACATACGGCAAAAAGCCAACTCCAAGTGGTTCTCGCTTTTCAAGATACCACTTGTGACTTATTCCATGTCTGGAAAGGACAGCACCAAATGGATTAACCGCACATTGAAAAACATGGGTGAGGCACCTGTTATTTTCGATAGCGTTCAAGCATGTCTTTCTGTTGATGACCTTCGCAATGCCTTGAAAAACATGGGATATATGCATGCTACGGTAGACTTGAAAACCAAGGTGAAAGGTAGAAAGATAACCGCAACTTACGTATTGCACCCTGGTAACCCATTCTACATAGACAATGTAAGATATGACATTCAAGACTCTGGAGTAGCTACAGTTCTCTCTAATTATTTCTCAGAGCTTCAAAAAAAGCATGCCAAATCACATGTATTGATAAAGGGCAGTCCTTTTACCGTAAGCAAGCTTGAAGAGGAACGTAAACTTATTACCGAGATTTTGCTCGACTCAGGTTATTATAAATTTCATAAGGACTTCATTAAATTTGACGCTGATACATCCGTAAACAATACCGATGTTGATGTGACTGTTCATTTGTTGAAGTTTCGCGCTAACAATGATTCGCCAGAAATTTCACATCCGAGATATATCATTGGCAAAATCAATTATTCCACGGACAACGGAAAGTTGCATCTTACGCGTAATGTTCTTGATAATGCCACAATACTCAAAGAGGGAAAGCGTTACAGCTATTCAGACCTTGAGGAGACTTATCGCAATTTTGGACGTTTGTCAGCCGTTAGGTATACAAGCATACAATTTCGTGAAGAGCCCAACACGAACAGTCTTGATTGTGACATTCAGTTGAATACGAATAATCCATCCACTATAGCTTTCCAACCAGAGGGGACAAATACAGCGGGTGACTTAGGTGCCGCTATGTCATTGACATATCAGAATCGCAACATTTTTCATGGTTCGGAGCTTTTCAGTGCGGAAGTAAGAGGCGCTTTCGAAGCGATAACTGGTCTTGAGGGATATAGGGATGAAAATTTCATGGAGTGGAGTGCAGAAACAAAATTGCAATTTCCTCGATTGCTTGTTCCATTCGCTTCAAGAAGTCTGCTTCGACGCAGCACGGCGATTTCAGAACTGTCATTGTCGTGGGATATGCAAAACCGTCCAGAGTTCCATCGTCGAGTCTTTTCTACGGCTTGGCGGTATCGTTGGTCATCGCCTGACAGTCATATAAATTATCGTCTTGATATTCCTGACCTTAATTATGTTTACATGCCATGGATCAGCGAGACATTTAAGAAAAACTATCTTGACAATGCCGATAATCGTAATGCCATATTACGCTATAATTATGAAGACCTCTTCATAATGAAGTTAGGCTTTGGATTAACCTATAATAATGGCATAGACGCGTTACGATTCAATGTTGAGACGGCGGGCAATTTTCTTAATGCGTTGTCGAGCAGCATGAAATTTCATACCAACAGCAGTGGCAGGCACACGCTATTTGGCATAGCTTATGCCCAATACGCTAAGCTCGATTTTGACTACACGCGCCTTTTAACCTTCGACGCCCATAACAGCCTGGCTCTTCATGCGGACTTTGGCATTGCATATCCTTATGGTAATAGCGATATCCTGCCATTTGAGAAAAGATATTTCTCAGGTGGAGCCAACAGCGTAAGAGGTTGGAGCGTTAGAGAACTGGGACCAGGCTCTTTCAAGGGGAAAGATGGGCGTATCGATTTCATAAACCAGACAGGTGACATGAAGCTTGACTTGAACGCTGAATACAGAACGTTCCTTTTCTGGAAATTCAACGGAGCGATATTTGTTGACGCGGGCAATATTTGGACGCTGCGCGATTATCCAGACCAGCCAGGTGGGCAATTCAAGTGGGGTAGTTTCTTGAAGCAGATAGCAGTGGCTTATGGATTGGGATTGCGCTTAAACTTCAACTATTTCATTTTGCGTTTCGACATGGGTATGAAAGCTATAAATCCGGCTTACAGCGACAGTAATGAGCATTATGCCATTATTCATCCGGATTTTAGTCGAGATTTCACCTTTCATTTTGCTGTTGGCTTACCTTTCTAAGTGTTTTTCTTGGAAATATTGTCTATTTTTAATATCTTTGTCACCCAATTATATGACATTATATGGCGGAAAGAATTAGGATAAAGGACATAGCCTTAAAAGCCGGTGTATCTGTAGGCACGGTGGATAGGGTGCTGCATAAAAGACCAAACGTGTCTGAGAAAGTCAGGGAGAAAGTAGAGAAAGTTCTGAAGGAACAAAACTACGAACCCAACATGTATGCTTCTGCCTTAGCTTACAACAAGTCATACCATTTTTGTGTGCTTATTCCAAGTCATGACCAAGTGGCTTATTGGGAAGAGGTGGAGCAAGGAGTTAAAAAAGCGACAGAGGTTAGAAAAGACTTTCATATCTCTGTCAGTCTGCTTTATTACGATCGTTTCGACAGTGAAAACTTTCTTCAGGAGGCAGAGAAGTGTTTTGATGGCAAGTTTGACGGGATGGTAATCGTTCCAACAACACTTGATGTGACGAAAGTGATTACAGACAGACTCCATTCTCAGAACATCCCTTTTGTACTTCTCGATTCATACATGCCAGACTTGCGCCCGTTGGCCTTTTTTGGCCAAGACTCTTTTGCCAGTGGGTATTTTGCCGCTCGCATGCTCATGCTTATTGCCAGTGAAGAGAGAGAGATAATGCTAATGAAGATTACCAAAGACGGTATAGTTGTCAGTAAGCAGCAGGATAACCGTGAAGTCGGCTTCCGCCATTACATGAAGGATCATTTCCCTTCTGTTAAGATAGTGCCGTTGGAATTACCGTTTTTCGGCAGTAGGCAGAAGAATGATGCCATATTCAATGAATTCTTCAGCCTTCATCCTGACATACATCATTGTATCACGCTTGGGTCAAAAGCTCATATTTTGGGTGAATACTTGTTGCGCTCAAATAGACGTGACATTCAGATAATGGGTTACGACATGGTCAAGAAAAACGCAGAGTGCTTGAGCAAGGGAAGCATTTCCTTCCTAATTGCCCAACACGCCTATCAGCAGGGATACTCATGCATTGACGCTTTGTTTAAGGCTGTCGTGCTGAAAACTACAGTCCCGGCAATCAATTATATGCCAATTGAGCTTTTAACCCCTGAAAATGTCAACTTCTACCGTAGAATGCAATTATGAACAAAGGCTTTCTTGCGCTCTCGCCACTTATCGTTTTTGTGGTGCTTTACCTTGTGCTCAGTCTCGTGGCAGGTGACTTCAGCAGCGTGCCATTGACTGTGGTATTTCTTATCTCAAGTGTCTATGCGGTAGCTACATCCACTAAATTCTCCCTTAAAGAACGCATTGACATTTATGGCCAAGGTGCCTCCATGCCTAATTTGCTCTTGATGTTATGGATATATGTCCTTGCGGGAGCATTCTCGCAGTCGGCTAAAGGCATGGGTGCCATAGACACGACTGTCAACCTTGCACTTAACATTCTTCCACCGAGCATGATTCTTCCTGGGCTCTTTGTCACGGCATGCTTTATATCAATATCCATTGGCACAAGCGTTGGCACAGTGGTTACCTTAGTACCTATCGCCGCTGGCATAGCGACGCAGACGAATAGCAATGTAGCATTGCTGACAGCAGTCATAGTGGGAGGAGCTTATTTCGGTGATAATTTGTCGTTTATCTCCGACACTACTGTAGTGGCCACCCAGACACAAGGCGTAATGATGAAAGACAAGTTTAAGGTTAATCTCATGATAGTGGTTCCTGCCGTTGTCGTCGTGCTTGCCGTGTATGCTTTTATGGGCTTTGGCATGCAGGCTCCAACACATGTCGGCCAAACAGACCTATTGAAGGTGATACCTTACCTTGCTGTCCTTGTGACGGCTGTTTGTGGTCTCAACGTCATGGCCGTGCTTGTTCTTGGCATAGCTTTGTGTGGAATCATAGGGGTATTGGGCGGTTCGTACGACTTCTATGGATGGCTCAATGCTTTGGGTAATGGAATAGTCGGCATGGGTGAACTCATTATCATAGCCATGATGGCAGGTGGCATGCTTGAGATTATCAAGGTTAATGATGGCATCGATTATATAATAGAAAAATTGTCTGGCAGGATTCGTGGAAAGCGTGGGGCTGAGTTTTCAATTGCCGCTCTTGTTAGTCTTGTCAATCTTTGCACGGCTAACAATACGGTCGCAATACTTACAGTAGGAAACATAGCCAAGCAAATAAGCGAGAAATTTGGCATTGACCCACGCAAGACAGCAAGCATCTTGGACACGTTCTCGTGTACCATTCAGGGCATTATACCTTATGGCGTGCAAATCTTGTTGGCTGCCGGACTTGCGCACGTTCAGCCTGTGGACATAATACCATATTTGTATTATCCTTTCGCCATAGGTATAGCGGCATCGTTGTCGATATTGCTTCGCTATCCTAAGCGGTATTCATAATTCTTGGTTTGGCAAATGCAAGAGATGGATGTCATCACACGCAATTTCTTCAGACTGTTGCGCTCGGGCGCATGGAATGAGGATGAGGCACTCGAGCCAATGTCACATTTCAAATGGAACAGGCTTGAGCAGATGGTTCGTGCCCAACGAGTGGGTTCTATCATCAAAGCTGGACTTAAACGTATTGGCGAGAATGTTTGGGTAAACATTCCCGAGGAATTTCTTGCTGATGTAAATGAAGGCATTGCGGATTCTAAATCAAGGCTTCAACTTAGCAATGCATTCCTCAATGTAAGGTTTGACCATATCAAAAATGAGGAAATCCATGCCATAGATACAAACGTGGCCTCGCTCGACGTGCTTAAGATAATAGTGGGAACCGTTTCCACCATGCTCAATCAAGGCATCATGATAAAAGGCATGCTGGAGCTGGGACGTTATCTCCGTTTGCAAGGCGACCATGTGGATTTCGTAAAGCTTGACAAGTGGCTTTCCAAACTCCATCTTGTCCGCATGGCACAATTGCAAGGCAGTATGCTGGTTGCTGTTTTTAACTTTGAAACCGACGAATTGCCTTTCGTTCACCATTTAGAGCCATCGGCCTACAATCTTGTCTTACGTTCGGTAAACCACACCGCAAGCGATACCGCTGAAGAATGGCATTTTCGCCAGAGCCGATCAGGCTTCGTGACAAACAACTCCCAGTTGCTTCGCCGCAACCTTAGGCGTAGCCTACGCTATTTGCCCTATGCACCAATAGAGACCGTCAGCAATTATATCAACAATTTTGCGCGTTCACTGCAGGAAATAGAAGAGTAGTGGCTGTTATGTCATTTCTTTTTTTTACTTTTGCACACATATTTCAATAATAACATGAGCAAGACCATATACAGCAGGTTTGATAAAAAAGCCATAACAGATTTACCTGTGGTAACATTTCCAGGCAAGATTATCACTATTATCACTGCTGGTGAAGCCGAAAAAGCTGTTGACTGTCTTCTTAATAGCGACATCATCGGTGTCGATACTGAGACAAAGCCATCTTTTCATAAAGGTGAACAAAACAAGGTAGCTTTGCTTCAAGTGTCCAACCGTGATATGTGTTTTTTGTTTCGCTTGAACCTGACTGGCATCACGCCAGCTATAAAACGTCTGCTTGAGGACAGGAGCGTAAAGAAAATTGGCTTGTCGTGGCACGACGACATTAGGGGCTTGGAAGCAAGAAGCAAGTTTAAACCAGGACTATTCATTGATTTGCAGGATATTGTGGGCGAAATTGGCATTAAGGACCTTAGCCTTCAAAAGATATTCGCTAATATTTTTCATCAGAAAATATCCAAGCGTCAACGGCTTACCAATTGGGAGACTCCAGTGTTGACAGATAAGCAAAAGATGTATGCCGCAATCGACGCATGGAGCTGTATACAGATTTATGAGGAAATATTGCGGTTGAAAAAAACTGGCGAATACGACCTTGTCGTTGTTCCGGAACCAGAACAACCAAGGGCTATCAATGTTGACAAGAAGGAAAAACAGTAAGAATTAATCTATTATATAATGTATAGGAATGTTTATCTTAAGCGGGGCAAGGATGAGTCGTTGAAGCGATTTCATCCCTGGGTCTTTTCGGGTGCCATACAGCGGATGGATGAAGGCATAGAAGAAGGTGATGTCGTCAGAGTGTTGAATTCCAATGGTGATTTTATTGCTGTGGGGCATTATCAGAAAGGCACCATCACGGTTCGAGTGCTTACTTTTGAAGATATTCCTATAGATGATGATTTTTGGGAAAAGAGCATATTGTCTGCCTTGAACATGCGCGTCAGGATTGGCATAGCCGACAATTCCCATAACAACACTTATAGGCTCATTCATGGTGAGGGTGACTATCTGCCCGGTCTTATCATCGATTGTTATGGAAAGACAGCGGTCATCCAAGCTCATAGTGTCGGCATGCATTATAGCAGGACAGCTATCAGTCAGGCTTTGCTCAATGTCATGGGAGACAGAATAGTGAATGTTTTCTATAAGAGCGAGACCACGTTGCCGCTGAAGAAAGATTTGCATCAAGAAGATGGCTTTATCGTTGGCCATACCGATGACAATGTGGCAGTGGAGAATGGCTTGAAGTTCCACATCGATTGGTTGAAAGGTCAGAAGACGGGCTTCTTTATCGACCAACGTGAGAATCGTTCTCTCCTGGAGCATTATGCCAAAGGCAAGAGCGTGCTAAACATGTTCTGTTATACAGGTGGCTTCTCCGTTTATGCCATGAGGGGTGGGGCGAAGTTGGTCCATTCCGTAGACAGCAGCGCGAAAGCCATAGAGCTGACAAAGCTCAATGTCGGCATGAACTTCCCCGATGACAATAGGCACGAGGCTTTCTGTGCTGACGCTTTCGATTATCTTAACAGTCACGACGATAGTTATGATCTCATAGTGCTTGACCCTCCAGCTTTTGCCAAACACCGTTCTTCGTTGCACAATGCGCTTAAAGGATACATAAGGCTGAATGTCAAGGGATTGGAGAAAATCAAGCACCAAGGCATTCTGTTCACTTTCAGTTGCTCACAGGTGGTGACGAAGGAGAACTTTCGAACGGCGGTATTTACTGCGGCTGCGCAAGCTCACAGAAAGGTAAGAATCCTGCATCAGCTTCACCAACCTGCCGACCATCCCATAAATATCTACCATCCAGAGGGCGAATATCTCAAGGGACTGGTCTTGTATGTTGAATAAACCAAGATATTAAAGATTGCGTTGAGGGATTGGAGAATGCATTATAAATTCTTCTCCAGTTCTTCAATGCCTTTCAATGTGCAGAATCCACGAATGTAAAGCATGGTGACATTCCTGAACACTTGCTGCACGCCATATTTTTCCAGCAACCCATTGCTGATTGCTTTTTCCATTGCCATGTTGTTGAACTCCATGATTAACTCGAAGTTGACGTTCTTTCTGAAATAGCCATTTTTTATGCCACCTTGGAAGAAAGACAAAACCTTGTCGTGGTTTTTCAGCTTGATGCTATTCATCCAATCCACCACCAATGGGTATTTCTTCAAGTCCAAAACGAACAAGGTGGATATCTTCGCGGTCTGTTGCATTTGATAGCGATAATATTCTACAATTTTGCCAATCTCGGTCAACTTCGGCGACTTTTCAATGACATTCTTGAGATAGAGGCTTTCCTTCTCTTTCATGTTCTTCATGCAATGAAGAAGCAAGGTCTCCTTGTTGTTGAAAAACTCATAGAGGGTGCGTTTGGATATGCCAAGTTCTTTTGACACGTCATCCATCTTCACCGCTTTAATGCCTTTTTTCAAGAACATGTCCGACGCTACCTCTATAATTTTCAAGCTGACTTGAGTTCGATGCTCTGTTGAATCGTCACTTTTGTAGGTCATAAATGCATTATTTGCATGCAAAATTACAAAAAAAGAAAAAACTATTTTCTTTTTTGCGGTTTTTTTGTAATTTTGCCATGAATTACATTAGATAATTAACAAAATCGTTATGGTAAAGATTACCAAAGAAGCTGCTTTAGCTTATCATGAGAACGTACGGCCTGGAAAGATAGAGGTTAAGCCTACCAAGCCTTATCGTACACAAACTGATCTCAGCCTTGCATATTCCCCTGGTGTTGCATTCCCATGCTTGGAGATTCAGAAAAATCCTAATGATGTATACAAGTATACTGACAAAGGAAACCTTGTGGCTGTCATTTCCAATGGCACTGCCGTATTAGGCCTTGGCGATATTGGGGCCATGAGCGGTAAGCCTGTCATGGAAGGTAAAGGGCTTCTGTTCAAGATATACGGTGGCGTTGATGTATTCGACATAGAGGTGAATGAAAAAGACCCCGAGAAGTTCTGCGAGGCTGTCGAGAAAATCGCCCCGACATTTGGCGGTATAAATCTTGAGGACATCAAGGCTCCAGAGTGTTTTTATATTGAGAATAGGCTTAAGAAGACTCTCGACATTCCCGTGATGCACGATGATCAGCATGGAACGGCTATCATCTCTGCCGCTGGTCTCCTCAATGCCTTGGAGGTAGCCGGCAAGAAGATAGAAGACGCCAAGATTGTTGTCAATGGCGCTGGTGCTGCGGCCATAAGCTGCACAAAGCTCTATTGTTCTCTTGGCGCAAGGCACGAAAACATTATCATGCTCGACTCGCGTGGTGTCATCTATAAGGGCCGCGACCACGTGAATGAGCAAAAGATGGAGTTCGCTACCGACCGCACCGACATCAAGACCCTTGAGGAGGCCGTGAAGGGAGCTGATGTCTTCGTTGGCCTGTCCAAGGGCAACGTGCTCTCGCAAGACATGGTACGCTCCATGGCTCACATGCCAATAGTGTTCGCCCTTGCCAATCCTGTACCGGAGATTTCTTATGAGGATGCCACCGAGGCTCGTCCCGACATACTGATGTCAACAGGCCGGTCCGATTATCCTAACCAAATCAACAATGTCATAGGATTCCCTTATATTTTCCGTGGCGCGCTCGACGTTCATGCCAAGGCAATCAATGAGGAGATGAAACTTGCGGCTGTAAGGGCAATAGCAGACTTGGCTAAACAACCTGTGCCAGAGATTGTCAACCAGGTTTACCATGTCAACGACTTGCAGTTTGGCCCCAAATATTTTATACCGAAACCTGTTGACCCACGCCTTATCACTGAGGTGTCCGCGGCTGTCGCCAAGGCTGCCATTGAGAGTGGAGTGGCAAGGAAGACCATTACCGACTGGGATGAATACAAGAATCGCCTGAAGCAGATGCTTGGTCAGGAAACCAAGTTCACGCGTACCCTCCATGCCACCGCGGCTTTGCACCCACAGCGTATCGTCTTCGCAGAGGGTGGTCACCAAACCATGATGAAGGCTGCCGTAACGGCACTGCAAGAGGGAATTTGTCATCCTATTCTCCTTGGCAATCCTGACCGTCTCAACCGTTTGGCTAAACGTTTGAAGCTTGACCTCACCGGCGTCGAGATTGTCGACATGCGTGCCGACAAGGAGCAGGGCCGCAGGGCAACCTACGCCAAGCACTTGGCAGAGAAGCGCGCGCGCCAAGGTGTTACCTTTGAGGAAGCTTATGACAAGATGTATGAACGCAACTACTTTGGCATGTCAATGGTGGAGCAAGGCGATGCCGATGCTTTCATCACTGGCTTGTACACCAAGTACAGCAATACCATTAAGGTCGCAAAGGAAGTCATTGGTGTTAGAAAAGACTACAACACCTTTGCTACCATGCACATCCTCAACTCCAAGAGGGGTGCAATCTATGTTGCCGACACTCTTATCAACCGTCACCCGAATCAGGACGTGCTTTACGATGTGGCAAGGCTGTCTGAACACACGGTCAAGTTCTTCAACCAAGATCCTGTCATAGCCATGGTAAGCTACTCCAACTTCGGTACAGATGAGGTTGGCTCGCCGGTTGCTGTGCACCAGGCGGTGGAGAAGCTGCAACACGATTTCCCTGACATGGTAGTAGACGGTGAGATGCAAGTCAATTTCGCCCTCAACCGTGAGTTGCGCGACGACAAATATCCTTTCACCCGACTCAAAGGCAAAGATGTCAATACCATCGTGTTCGCCAACATGAACGCCGCCAACAGTAGCTACAAGCTCATACAGGCTTTGGATCCTGACTGTGAGATAGTGGGCCCAGTGCAGATGGGTCTTAACAAGCCTATCCATTTCACCGACTTTGAGGCAAGCGTAAGCGATGTTGTCAATGTCACGGCTGTAGCCGTTATCGACGCTTACGTGGACAAGGTGAAGAATAACAAGTAATTTTTTTTATTTCGCTATACAACAGTTAGCTTTCACGCTGATAATCATCATTGGCGTGGAGCTAACTGTTTTTTATGTCTTACAGTGGTCAAAGGCTATGATTTTCGGTGTTGGGTGTGTTGACGCGGGTATTGAAGGTGAAGGGTGCATCGACAGTGGAAACCTACGCAATCCTCATGGCGAGGAGCACATGCGTGGAGCATATACCATTCTTCTCATTCATGCGTCAAAATGTTGACAAGAAAGGCGCATGCGTTGAAAAAGCGCAGTAAATAAGAGATTAACAAAATGAGATAACAGTCAATACCGCTTCTGCATTTTCTTCAACATGCATAGTGCGATGGCAAGAAACACCAAGCCTGCTACCCACGACACTACGGCACTGGCCACATAGCCTAAGCCTTGAGCGAATCCTGCCACCAAGAAGGTCAGGCATGACACCGTGGCAACGGTAAGGGCGTATGGCAACTGCGACGACACGTGATGCACGTGTTTGCACTCGGCTCCCGCGCTCGCCATGATGGTTGTGTCGCTGATAGGTGAGATATGGTCACCGCAAACGGCACCTGCCATGCATGCGGATATGGATATTATGCGGAGTGGCGCGGAGGCTGGGAACACGGCAATGCATATAGGTATCAGTATGCCGAATGTTCCCCACGACGTGCCTGTGGCGAACGCCAAAAAAGCGGCAACGATGAAAATCATGGCTGGCAAAAGCTGTTGCAGCCCGGCCGCGCTGTTGGCCACGATACCCGATACATATTCAGCGGCTCCAAGCGAGTCAGTCATACTCTTCAGCGTCCATGCCAATGTCAGTATGAGAATGGCAGGCACCATGGCTTCGAATCCTTTTATCAGACAGCTCATCGCGTCATGGAAGGGCAGTGTCTTGCGCGACACAAACATCATGACGGTCAAGATGAATGAAAATAGCGAACCTATGACAAGTCCAACTGAGGCGTTGCTCTCAGCGAAAGCATTTACAAAATCCATGTGATTCTTGCTGCCAGTATCAAAAAATTCACCGGAATATAGCATGCCTGCCATGCAGAAGACTATAAGTGTAGCTATTGGCACTATGAGGTCGAAGACTGAACCATTTGTCGTATTGTGCTTCTTGTTGTTTTTAGCCCCCACACCATGTTCCACGACTTGAAGTTTTGCGTCGCTAACCTCGTCGAGCTTTCCTCCGTTGGTGCGCTCGAACCATTCCTTCAACCTCGCGTCATACTTGCTCATGGCCTTGAAATCGAAACCAAGCCATACGATAGCGAACATGAATATGATGGTGAAAAAGGCGTAGAAGTTGAATGGTATGGCCTTGCAGAAGAGGGCCAATCCGTTTTCGCCACCCGACACGAATCCTGACACTGCCGCTGCCCAACTCGATATTGGTGATATGATGCAGACAGGCGCGGCGGTGGAGTCTATGAGATAAGCGAGTTTCTCTTTCGTCACTCCATTGCGAACCGCTATTGGACGCATCACGGATCCCACCGTAAGGCAGTTGAAATAGTCGTCTATGAAGATAAGTATACCTAACAAGATGGTAGCTATTTGCACCCCCATCTTCGTTTTGACATGTTGCGATGCCCATCTTCCGAAAGCAGCCGAGCCTCCGGCCTTGTTCATTAGCGACACGATGGCACCGAGGATGACCAGGAACACGAGAATGCCAACGTTCCACGGGTCAGACAGACAACTTATCATGCCATACGATTTTGCATTGGCACCTGAGCCAACGGTGTGGTTGGTCAGATGAACGAGAAATCCGTCAAGGCCACTGCCAACGGATATGCAGTATTGCGCTGCTCCAAGAATGATGCCTATGAACAGGGAGGAGTAAACCTCTTTTGTCTTCAAAGCCAAGCTGATTGCTACGAAAGGTGGAAGGAGAGACCATGCCGTGCCTATCATGTTATAGTCCATTATGTGTTTGGGTTCTAAATTTTAGACAAAGTTAAGTCTTTTTTCTGGGTTAACAATCATCGCAAATAAAATAAAGTATAATCAAGTCACATAATCTCCTGCAAATTTCAGAATTAAAGTAGTGCATTCAATTTAGTGGATAGACTTACTGTATTGTATGCCTTTATTTCACAAACAGTTTTCCGATGAAGTGTTTGCAAGTACCGAGCTTGGAAGTCTTGAAATCCATGCAAGAACAATAAATCCATTCGCTATTAGCTCCACGATACACCACCTTGTATTCGTTTTGCTTTTCTGGGTTCCGAACGATATATTCATCTGGGCATAGTTAGTCATCGACACTACAGATGGTGAAGTGCTCGGTCTTGGAGACTTGTTGGCGAAGTTTTACTTGCCACTCCTCCAAGCTCATCTTTTCAGGCTTGACGATATGAGAGATGACCAGCTTCTTCTTTTTCTTCTTGCTGGAACTTGAGGTCTTGCCAGTCTGCCTATCAGTATGAATACTTTTTTTAGCCATTGCTTCTAATTTATGTAACGCCTCCTTTATTCTATAACTCTACAAATCGTAAATGTGATATAGGCCGTTTTCTTATGTTTATCTCAACCATTCATTACCCTTGATTTTGTTGATGGTTCTATTATCCCTTTTCCCGATGCACTATATGTTTTTGTCCTAAAAAGAGAATTAGCATTTGTTCACAAGTCGTTAACACTCAATAGCCTCAAATGTCTGCAGAAGGAAAGGCTTTCGGTAACGGGGGACAAACGGGGGACAAAAGTTCATTGAGCATTTGACAGAACTTGCCAATATCATCGTGAGGACAAACCGTACCATGTTAATGACGGTTATCAGTGGTTTAATTTGGTTTAGCTTATATATTGCTAAGAAATAAACCAAACCACTGCGCCATGATTAAGAATGGTAATTCAGCCGAAGAATACAATAAACTGCCATTTTATTTCTGATTTTAGACTATTTAACGCTTAAAGAGAAAATAAAATATAGGTTTTTCGCTATTTTATTTGGAGAATAGCTGCAATATCATTATCTTTGCAACAAATTAGGGAGGAGCCAATTATGATACAGGAATTCAAGATAAAGAACTATAAGTCCTTCAGAGATGAGGTCACGTTGAGCTTTGAGGCGACGAAGGATACAACTTTTGAGAACACACAAGTGGTGGAAGTTGCCAATGGTGTGCGATTGTTACGTTTAGCACTTATCTATGGTGCTAACGCAAGTGGAAAGTCGAATCTGCTCGAAGCATTCGATTATCTCCGCAGGTTCTGGTTCATGCGTCATGACGACATGGACGAGCCGACCGGAACAGTCCCGTTCCTTTTAGACAGCGAGACCCCAAGCCTGCCTTCAGAATTCAGTTTGAAATTCTACATCGGAAGCACACGCTACTGGTATGTCCTTTCTTTGGATACCCACCATGTAATGTCGGAGAAACTGTATTATTACAAGAGTGTGCAGCCGACAATGCTGTTTACGCGAGTGTACAAGAACGGCCAGTCCGTCGTCAAGTTCAACCCTGCTGTGCTGAAAGTGAGCAGCACTGTCGTTGACGAGATCACGATCAAGTGTCTGCCGAATATGTCTTTTTTCGCAGCCAGAAACATGGTGAACTGCTCGTTGGGACCAATCGACGAAGCACGTGACTGGATGCGCCGCCACACGATGCCCTTGATAGACCCGAGGACACTGATGTCCAACTATGCTGGTCGCAAGATGATGGAAGATGCCCGAATGAAGAAGTACATCCTTGACTTCATCCATCGTGCTGACTACAATATTACCGATGTGAGCGTTGAGAAAAAGGTTGAGCCTATTCCAGCCGACTTCAGGGACTTCCTTTTGAACGAGGGTGACCTGTCGAAAGAGGACAAGAAGAAGTTGCAGGGCAAGCCGGTCTATGACAGGGTGGACACGAACTTCGAGCATACGGTAAAAAATGCAAGAGGTGTGGAAAAGTACACCCTTTCCAACGAGATGCAAAGCCAGGGAACAAGAAGGATATTCGGCATTGAGGCTGCCATCTACCAGGCCATGGCCAATGACGAATTTCTGGCCATCGACGAGATTGAGGCATCACTCCATCCAGAGCTCATCGAGTTTATCTTGGAGCAGTTTCTGAAGGAGCAAAGCCGCAGCCAGCTGCTTGTCACCACTCACTACGACCCTTTACTCAACACCATCGATGACCTCATCCGCAAGGACTCCGTATGGTTCACCGAGAAAGGAGAGGATGGCAGTTCGGAACTCTATTCCCTCTCAGACTTCAAAGGCTTGAACAAGATACATTCCTTCCAAAAGTCTTACCGTAACGGGCGCTTCGGTGCGCTCCCAAACATCCAAGTGTAATGGCACGCAGAAGACCTACCAAGAATATCAAGGAAGTCCGTCCCACCATCATTGGCGCAGGGATAACGGAGCAGTGGTATTTCATCCACCTACAGTCACTTTTTGGATTAAAGATAAAGATCCGTCCTCGCTACTTTGGTCACGAGACGATGAACCTTCTGGCAAAACGCATAGAACAGGTTCTTTCGGATGAAGGCAAGGCCGTTGTGGTGTTCGATACCGATGTCACTACATGGGATGACATGGAGAAGAAACGATTTGAGCAGTTGAAGAAGAAGTACGCAAAGAACAGTAACGTTGTGATTTGTGACAGCATGCCATCCATCGAGTTCTGGTTCCTTCTGCATTATGTCGACACTTCAAGGAGTTTCCCAACCTCAAAGTCAGTTATCACCCAGATGGTAAAATATATCCCGAATTTCGACAAGACTGATTCCTTTCTCCGTAATAAGAAGTGGGTGGAAAGCATGTCGTCAGACGGCAAGTTGCGCAAGGCTTATGAAAGAGCCAAGGCCAGTGTTACACGGGAGGGATCTTACAGCAATGTATGGAAAGCCATTGAGGAGATTGGACTTACATCCAACCTCTAATTCTTTTTTCGTATCAAGGCGGCAATCACGTTGCCGATACGGATCGGGTAGGGAAGGAAGCCTAGAAATAACAACAACATTATCATACACTTCAACATCCCAGTCACGATAGCCAACGAAGTACTACAATGTCAGATAGGACGAAATCATACGCATAACGAGCACGCTGGTGCTTGTTCACGACAGAACTGAAAGTAGAAAACTGGGAGACCGTATGGGTGAGGTGAGACAATGCACTGAAGCTGAAGAAAAGCTGTTTAACATCTACCGCATGCACGGTATCTTTGTCTTATTGCAACCGGAATACGAGAGGAAGGCTACATTTCACTTTTGCGGCACGATAAATCTCATATTGACGAGAAAAAATAATCGCTTAGATATTACAGTAGTATTAAACACTCACTGTAATATCTAAGCCAAGTTACCCATTTGTATGTTTTGTTACTCTGACACTAATTTCATACAACAAATACAATGGTATTGTCACCAAGATTAGAGTCATTAAATCTGGCGGAGTTATAATGGCAGCGACAATCATTATGATTATTAATGCGTGTTTTCTATATTTTGCCAACATACTATAAGAAACAAATCCCATTTTAGCTAACGCAAACATTATTAAAGGCAGTTGAAAGACAATTCCCATTACAAATGTGAGCGAAGTAAACGTTTCTATATAAGAATCTAACGTTATCGTACTATGTACCTTTTCTGCAACGCTATAAGTTCCCAAAAAACGAAAAGATATGG
>JALEJI010000046.1 GCA_022769825.1 Prevotella sp.
ATACGCCAACGCCAAGGCTGGCAACTTGAGCGATGCAGATATCACCGATGCCTGCGAGGCTTTCAAGAACGCTCGTCGTGAATGGGAGCGCAGTGAGGCATTCCTCTATGGTGCAGCAGCCAACAACGAGATTGACCCACACATCGACTCATGGCCACTCGACCACGACCAGATGGTAAAGGCACTCAACAAACAGGACATCATCGCCGGCATCAAGGGTGAAAACCCAGCCCAGTTTATCTATACAAAACACGAGCACTTCGAGTCAGTAATCGGTTTCCACGGATTGGAGTTCGTACTCTTCCGCAATGGTGCTGCACGTACTGCAGCCATGCTGAATGCCAACGAGACAGAAGCAGGCATGACATCTGTAAAGGGTATTGACGAGTTGGCATTTGCTGCCGCTGTAGCTGGCGACATCTACAACATGACTTCACTCCTCCAGTATGGTTGGAATGGTGATGCAACCCTCGGTTCTTGGTTGACATCCAATTGTAATTGGGTGGTTGAAGGTCTTAAAGGTCTGGAAAATAGCGCAGGTGCCCTTTCTTCCGCAGGTATCGGCTACGGTCAGTTCCTCCTCAATGCCACAGGCGACAAAGCTTGGTTCCCTACATGGCAGGAGACCTTGGAGAATGTATTCGTAGGCGGTTGCTCAAACATCTGCCAGGAGGTTTACACCCAGAAGCTGGGTCAGGCTTACCGTGTAGCTACCGGTCATGGTGGTACTACAGAGGATGGCAAAAAAGAGTCTCGCGACTACATCGAGTCTCCATACAGCAAGCGTTCATTCATCGACTATCAGGACAACATCTACTCTATCAAGAACTCTCTCTATGGCACACGTGATGTAACTGCTACAACTCCTGTAGCTAACTCTTTGATGACCATCATGAAGAAGTACAACTACAGTGGTTATAACACATTGAGCACTGCTCTTGATGAGGCTATTGCATCTTTGGAGACAGCAAAGAAGAGCGGTATCGCCTTCGTTGACGACCCAGCACATGCACAGGTTAAGACTTGCATCGACAAAATCAACACTTTGGACGAAGAGTTGAACAAGGCTGGTGCTTGGTTCCGCGCTTTGAAAGTCTCTAAGTAATATAATACTTTCCTCAAGAAAGATACATATTATTAAATATCCGACATAAGCATTACGTAGCTTTACTTTCCAAGCCTTGGAAGCGAAGCTACGTTTAGCCATGAAAGAGAAAGAAATAAGAACAAAACAAAATACATTATGAACAAGAATCTTAAGAATTACGCTTACATGTCATTCGCCTTTGCGTTGGCAATGACAACGGCAAGCTGTTCTGATGATAACAACAAGGTTGAAATCACGGAAACAGACGCCGCGTACGTGGGCAACGAAGTGGGCAACTTCACCGCCGAGGAGTGGTATCCCGGCGGCAAGCTTGGCACGACCATGAACACTGGGTCAAGCGCATACTCTGACCAGACTCCGGCCATCGACAACGACGCGGAGCTGTTCAACCAGTTCTTCATCGGCGAGCAGATGTTCGAGCGTCAATACACATTGAATACCGGCGCGTTCAAGGGCTTGGGCCCAGCGTCTGTTCGCACGTCATGTTTCGACTGCCACCCAGAGTATGGCCACGGCAAGCGCAAGGCTCAATATGAGACTCGCTACGGCAACGGCAACGGTTATTTGCTCGTGATTTATCACCCGACCGATGGCGCCAACAGCAACGACGGCGGATATGTAGCCGAGGTGACTGGCATGCCTCAGACACAAGCTCAGTCTCCGTTCTTGCCTCCTGTTGATGAGAGCAAGATAAAGATGAGCTGGGAACACGTGACCAAGATGGAAACGGAAGACATACCGTCAATGCAGTTCCCTGACGGCGAGAAGTTCGACTTGATCTATCCTGAGATTTCCATACCAAGAGAGGCGTTCAACACCACTCCCACACCATACGAGACTGGTAATGGCGCTGTGGCGGTAAGGCTTGAGTCTACCATCGGCATTGGCGGCACCGGACTGGTGGATGCCATTCCAAACGAGGCCGTCAAGGCACAGTATGCTTCTGAGGCTGCTTACTTCAAGAAGGCCGGACTTGACGTAAAGGAACATATCAACCCGTCGTTCTGGGACGCTGACAAGCAGGACTTCACCGACGCGGCATACTACACCTCGTTTGGCAGGGACAGCAAATATGCCACTGGCGGCGTTCACGCTGACGGCAGCACGTTCGATCCCAACAGTTCCGACTTGAACAAGAGGATTATCAAGCGTTACACTTACGCTTTGACTCGTGGCAGCTTGCAGGATGGCCCTGGAGCAAACGCCATTTGGAACATCACCAACGTGACCCGTGCCGACCGCCCCGTGCTCTATACGACGAAGGCATGGGCAAAGGCCATGTCGGAGAATTCCAATGTCATAGCAAGCATCAAGAAAGACCCTTCTTCACCTTACTATGCCGACACCGACGAAGGCATCAAGGAGAAAGTCTACAACTTGCTTCTCCCTTCAACCAACCAGTTCGACAACAAGTGGCACAACTTCACGCCTGAGCAGAGCATGGACAATTTCTATGCCTTCATGGTATGGCATCGTGGCCTTGCCGTTCCACGCGCCCGCAACTTGAACGACCCTGAAGTGCAGAGGGGCAAGAAGCTCTTCATGGAATGGGGTTGCGCCAACTGCCACAAGCCGTCTTGGAAGACCGGCGACGACAACTACGTGACGTCAAAGTATATCGCTGACAAGAAGTTGCCTCGTTATCCGAACCAGACCATCTGGCCTTATTCCGACTTCATCCAGCACAAGCTCTACATGAAGAACGACATCCACGGTTCTTGGTGCCGCACCACTCCCCTTTGGGGCCGTGGCCTGAGCTACATCAACACGGGTGCCGAAGACCGCTTGCACGACTGCCGTGCCCGCAACGAGGTTGAGGCAATCATGTGGCACTGCTACAGCAAGAAGAG
Source organism: Prevotella sp. (assembly GCA_022769825.1). Taxonomy (GTDB): domain Bacteria; phylum Bacteroidota; class Bacteroidia; order Bacteroidales; family Bacteroidaceae; genus Prevotella. The sequence continues at coordinate 2,959 of JALEJI010000046.1, forward strand.
CCACTCTTACTCTGCTGCCATAAACTTCTACAAGGCATCAAAGGCCGACCGCGACGCCGTGGTCAAGTTCTTGCGCTCTATCTAATAGAAGTAATCATTAGACAAATACATGATAAAAAAAGGACAAGGCAATCTAAAACGTAGATTTGCCTTGCCCTTTTGCTACTTATTAGCATGGAATGGCCTTCTGTCTCAGTTCGTCACATGCCATGCGACAGGCCGCAACGTCGTCGTGGCATAAACAGGAGCCTTGCGACGACTTCGTAAAAAGACTGATATTCAACAATGGTAAGAAAGATAATATTCATCCTCTACATACTTGTGCTCGTATGCATGGCCGCCGCCACGATAGTGGAGAAGAGCCAAGGCACTGATTATGTACACGCTCATTATTACGGTGCGTGGTGGTTCATTTTGATTTGGGCAGCTCTCGCCGCCTTCGGCGCTTTCCACATCATCAGGCAAAAGGTGAAATGCGCCTCAACATTGACCTTGCACGCCTCTTTCCTCATCATCCTTACCGGTGCTTTGCTAACCCATGTCTCAGCGAAGAGGGGCATGATTCATCTTAGGGTCAATAAGCCGGTAAACACTTACATGGCAAGCGATGAACAACGTGGAATGAAGGAAGAGCAACTGCCTTTCTCGCTCTGTTTGCACAAGTTTGAAGCCAAGATGCACGATGGCACCCAAGCCGTTGCCGACTACTCTTCACTGTTCACCGTGCTGGACGGCAAGGACAAGATTGACGGTGAAGTGTCGATGAACCACATCTTCTCGCATTGCTCCTATCGTTTCTATCAGTCTTCCTACGACGAGGATGGCAAGGGCAGCATACTCGCCATCAACGCCGACCCCTACGGCATACCTGTCACTTACACTGGTTACGCGCTACTGTTCTTCTCCATCATTTGGATGCTCATAGACCCCAAGGGGGGCTACCGCAAAATCTTGAAGAGCCCGCTGCTAAGGAATGGGGCCTTGATGATAACCTTCATCCTCTGCCTTGGAAATGTACAGACCGCGCGGGCCGATTCCGTCATGGATAATATCCAGAACGCCGTGCTTCCCAAGGAGACCGCTGAGAAGTTTGGCAAGATATACATTCTCTACAACGAGCGCATCTGTCCTGTTCAGACCTTCGCCCTCGACTTCTGCAAGAAGATTTATGGCGCGCGAAGCTATCATGGCCTGACGGCAGAGCAAGTGCTCTCCGGCTGGGTGTTCTATGGCAACGTTTGGGCTGCCGAGCCTTTCATCAAAATAAAGGGCGGAGAGCTGAAGTCGACAATCAACTTACCCGACTATGCTTCATTAAACAGCTTCTTCAACCACGACGTGGGTGGCTATACCATCGGACAGTTCGTGCAGGAATACTACAACGGCCAGCAAGACAAGTTTCACCAGCAGGCTGCCGACATCGACGGCAAGATTCAAATCATCATGGAACTGCGTCAAGGCATCTCACTGAAGGTCTTGCCCTATACATTCACCAAGAACGTGAAAGCGTCGAAAGACCATCCTTTCATCAAGGCGGGCACGACAACATGGTTCTCGCCGGTAGACAAGCTGCCACGCGCCGTGGAGTATCAGCACTCGCTTTATATAAAGAACGTTTTCTCTTTGCTCAATGAGGACGTGAAAGCGGGACGCTTCGATCGTGTGAATGTCTACTTCGACAAGATGCGGAAATATCAGGCCATAAGTGGCGGAACCTCCTTGCCCTCCGCCGCGCAATACAAGGCCGAGCGCATCATCAACGCCTTTCCTTTCGCCACCATCCTGTTCATGGTGAACCTCACGTTGGGATTTATCGCCCTTTTCCATACCATCTACCGCATGACGCGGAAAAGGGAAGTCAAGCTTCTCAACTACTTGTTGCCCGCATTGCTGATAGTCTCGTTTCTCGCCCTGACCTTTGGCATGGCATTGAGATGGGTCGTAAGCGGCAACGTGCCCATGTCGAATGGTTATGAGACCATGTTGACAGTGGCGTGGTTTGTCATGCTCATCAGCATAGCCTTGCAGTTCAAGGTTCGCATGGTCATGGTCTTCGGCTTCCTCCTCTCCGGCTTCTTCCTCTTGGTGAGCCACATCAACCAGATGGACCCTGCCATCGGGCAGATGATGCCGGTGCTGAACAGTCCGCTGCTGAGCGTCCACGTGAGTGTCATCATGATGAGCTACGCGCTTTTGTCGCTCACCTTCATCTGCGGTCTCATGGGCATCTTCATGCGCTCTCATGCCGAGGAGCTGCAGGCTTTGAGCCGCGTGTTCCTCTATCCGGCTCTCACGACAATGGGCCTCGGCATATTCATCGGAGCCATATGGGCAAACGTGAGTTGGGGCAACTACTGGAGCTGGGACAGCAAGGAGACATGGGCGCTTATCACGTTCATGATTTATGCCGTGGTGGTGCACACCCAGACCCTGCCCGCGTTTCGCAAGCCTCTGGCCTACCATGTCTATCTCACCTTCGCCTTCCTGAGCATAGTGATGACCTACTTCGGCGTAAACTATTTCTTGAACGGCATGCACAGCTACGCTTAGGCTGTCACGGCACTTTTACACATTATATATTATAGCCACCGCGGCTCATTGATTATTCGAGCGTGCAACACAGGCCGACAATAATAAATTGTTTTAATTGTTTGGAGTATTCGCGATTTCATCGTACCTTTGGAAAAATAACTCACAAAACAATATGAAACGATTATTTATATCCGCCTGCCTACTGGTGGCGATGAGCGCTACGACCTTGGCGCAGACCGAGGCTGAGAGCCTTTCCTTTCTCTACAAGAGCATGTCCACGCCCGACCGCGTGGACTATCCCAAAGCCTACTGGCAGAAGCAGGTGCGCATGGCGCTGAAGGCACGCGCCGACATGCCGTGGGGTAAGAAGGTGCCCAAATGGGAGTTTGAGAACTTCGTCCTTCCCGTCCGCGTGAACAATGAGGCATTGGACAATTCGCGCGAGGTCATCTACAAGGAGCTGGCTCCACGCCTCAAGGGTCTCACCATGGAGCAAGCCGCACTGGAGGTGAACCACTGGTGCCACGAGAAGGCAAGCTATCGTCCGAGCGACGGCCGCACGTCGTCGCCCCTGGCCACGATGCGCAACAGCATTGGCCGCTGCGGAGAGGAGAGCACCTTCACCGTGGCAGCCCTTCGCGCCGTCGGCATACCGGCCCGCCAAGTCTACTGCCCCCGTTGGGCGCACACCGACGACAACCACGCTTGGGTCGAGGTATGGGTCGACGGCCGTTGGCGCTTCATGGGCGCTTGCGAGCCAGAGGCCACCTTGGACAAGGGATGGTTCAACTGGGCAGCAAGCCGCGCCATGCTCATACGCGCCTTCGACTACGAGGGCAACCAAATAGCCACAACAGACACCTACGCCCCGACAAAGACCTTGAAGGTGAGGGTCGTAAACGAAGAGGGCAAGGCCATACAAGGCGCCACGGTCGACTTCCGCGTCTACAACTACTCTGAGTTTTATCCCATCTTCACCACCAAGAGCGACGCCGACGGTTATGCCACGTTCACGACCGGTTATGGCGACTTGCAGGTGTGGGTCAGCGCTAACGACAAGTATGGCGTGAAGAAGGCTGACGCCTACTCCACCGAGATTGCCATAACACCTTGCCACAAGGCCGGAAGCGCATGGGTCGACGAATACGACTTGCACGTTCCCACAACAGTGCTCGAAGAGCCTGACCGCAGCGTCGTAGACACCGTGAGCGAGAACGGTCGCCGATTGGCCAAGGAAGACAGGATTCGCACCGCTTACCAGAAAAAAACGTTCTATCAGGGCGACAACGACATCCTGAAGAAAGCGCGAAGCAACTGGAAGGTCATGGATAAGTTCTTAAAGGAGAAGAACCCTAAGACCAACCTCGTGATTCAGGGCCTTAGCGAGAAGGACCTCAGGGACGTTACTATCGACGTCTTGCACGACGCTTGCCTGCTCAGCGACGACGCCTTGCGTAGTGGGGGCATACGCATCTCCACCGAGCACCTCAGGCCTTACGTGGCCTTCTTGCAGAAACGCTTGCCGAAGCTTACGGCAAAGGAGTGGATAGCATGGGTGGAAAGCAATATCAAGGTGGACAACTCCAACAACCCGAAGCAACTCTTCGTGTCGGCTGTCGGTGTTTACAACAACCGCAAGTGCGACGACCGCAGCCGTGAGCTCTTCACCGTGGCCGGGGCGCGCGCCCTTGGCATGAAAGCCAAGCTCGACCCTTTGGGCAAGGCGATGGTTGCCGACGGCGACGCTTGGTTGCAGCTCAGCGACAAGCAATCGGCCAAACCACGGCAAGCGCAAGGCACGCTGAAGCTCGAGGTGCCGGCTGACGTGATGTACTATCACGGCTACACCATCTCGAAGATGGTCGATGGCCGACCCACGTCGCTCGACTATGCCGACGACGATCCGACCGTGACGGAGAAGTTCCGCAAGGGCCTCAACCTCCCCGCCGGCGACTACCTGCTCAACACCGGCACGCGCCTCAAGGGTGGCGACGTGCTCACCCACAGCGTGATGTTCACGCTGAAGGCCGGCCAGACCACGACCGTGCCCGTATTCTTCCGCACAAGCTCACGAAGCGTGAAAAGCGACTTGCAGCTCGACGACAGTGAGAAGAACGCGAGCGCCACGTCGGTTCAGAGCGCGCAATGACAAATGAGATAACGTCAGCCCCTTGACTTCCCGACATGGAAGCCAAGGGGCTTTAATTTTTATGTTTTGGAAATATGAAATTGGAAGTTTGCTGCGGAAATATCGCAAGCGTAAGAGCCGCCATTGAGGGTGGCGCCGACCGCGTGGAGCTGTGCCGCGACCTTGAGCTCGACGGGCTCACGCCAAGCCGCGAGATGATTGGCGAGGCCGTCGGCCTCTGTCACCCCGCCGGGTTGTTGGTTCACGTTCTCATTCGCTCTCGCGAGGGAGATTTCGTTTACGACGATAACGAGGTCAAGAAGATGGCCGACGAGATAGGCATGGCCATCGCCGAGGGTGCCGATGGCGTTGTCGTTGGCGCGCTCACGCCCGGTGGCGACATCGACACCGCCGCTTGCCGCAAATGGATCGACGCGGTGAGGCAAGCCGTAGGCGACCAACGTCGCAACGTGACGTTCCATCGCGCCTTCGACGTCTGCGACGACCCCCTCGAGGCGATAGGGCAGATAGCGCGATTGGGATGCAACCGCATACTCACCTCCGGGCAACAGGCCACCGCGGAGCAAGGCATACCCTTGCTGAGACAGCTTGTGGAGAAGGCGAGGGAAATATCAGCAAAGTCGGGCCACGAGCTTGGCATATTGTGTGGCGCGGGCGTGAACACCCATAACGCGAGCACCATATTGAAGGCGACGGGAGCCACGGAGATTCATGGCTCCCTGCGCACGGGTCTCGTGTCTGACGCGGAAAAGATAAGGCTGGTGAAAGAGGCTATCTCCTGACCACAATGACATTGTCGGGAGCGGCCAACGTCGCAGGCACGGCAATTCTCAGCTGCTTGTTCTTATATGTATAAGTCACCTTCTTTCCTGTCTGGAAGTCGGTGACTTCTTTTGGTTTCTTAGCCATCGGTATCGTGATGTCGCTTGGGGCTTTCGTTCCCTCGGCTGGGCAGACGTGCACATACACCTTGCCGTCCTTCTCGGTCGTCGCGCCCCACTCGCATGGCTTCACCGGGCCGGCCTCGCTGCCATAGAGCGTCTCGCCATACACGCGCATCCACTTGCCTATCTCCCTCAACCTGTCGAGAGCCAACGCCGGGAGTTCGCCGTTGGGCTGTGGCCCGATATTGAGCAGCAGGTTCGCGCCCTTGCCCGACGTGTTGACGAGCAAGCGGATAAGCTCCGCCGCCGACTTGTAGTTCTGGTCCACGACCTTATATCCCCACATGCCGTTCATGGTCTGGCAGGTCTCCAGCGGCAAGTGGCTTATCTGCGCGGCCTTGTCCACGAAGCCCGCGGTGTTCTCTCCGGGCAGGTCACGCTCGAAAATCTGTATGTCCTCACCGTCAAATGGCTTCATGTGGTGGTTGTTGCCAATGAGGCACGCTGGCTGCAACTTGTGGATAAGGGCATATTGCTCGGGCAGGTGCCAGTCGAAGGGAACTGAGTCTTGGTCGTGATCCCACCAACCGTCAAACCATATCGCGCCAATCTTGCCGTAACGTGTCAGCAGTTCGGTGAGTTGGGCGTTCATGAAGTTGAAATAATGTGGCCAGTCGCTCTTGGTGCTGTCCTTGCCGCAATGCCTGCCCGTGCGGCCCATGGGATAATCTTGGCGCATCCAGTCGATATGGCTGTAATAGAGGTGTAGCCTTATGCCCTCGTCGTGGCAGGCGTCGGCCAGTTCCTTCACGATGTCGCGCTTGAATGGCGTAGCCTTCACGATGTTGTAATCGCTCTGCCGGGTGTCCCACATCGAGAAGCCGTCGTGGTGGCGCGTGGTGAAGCAGACATACTTCGCGCCAGCGTCCTTGATGGCTTTCACCCACTCATGGGCGTTGAAGCGATGCGGATAGAAGGCGTCGGCGGCCTTGGCATACTCCATGCGGTCGGGCACGGCGTTTTGCAGATACCACTCGCCTTGGGCAAACGTGCTGTAGATGCCCCAGTGAAGGAAGACGCCAAACTTGGCCGCGCGGAAGTTTTCCCTCTCGGCGAGGTTTTCCTTCGTCGGGACATAACCTTGCGCCATCACTCCGAGAAATGACAGGAAAAGGGCGATAGTAGACAGTGTTCTTTTCATAAGTTGATACGGATTTATAGTTTTAACGCCAAAACTACAAATAAAACATCGAAACGACAAACATATTCTATTATTTTAGCTACCTTTGCTTAAAATTTTAGCAGAACTTATATGAGACGTTTTTTAATATCCCTTTGCGCGCTCTGCGCTTCGCTTTTGTCTTTTTCCCAACCCAGTCAAACCAAGCCACTGCCATGGCGCGGAATGATGATCGACGTGAGCCGCCATTTCGTGCCTCTCGACGAACTGTATCGCGAGGTTGACATCATGAGCCATTACGGTCTCAACACGCTCCACCTCCACCTGACCGACGCGGCCGGATGGCGCATGGAGATAAAAGCCTATCCACGACTCACCGAGGTGGGCGCTTGGCGCACCAGGCAGACATGGAAAGAATGGTGGAACAAGCCTGAAAAGCAGGATGGCCAGGACCTGAGCTACGTGCGTGCCTACAGCGACAGCAAGAGTGGCTTTGGCGGCTATTATACGCAGGATGAGCTGAAGGGCCTGGTGAAATACGCCCAGGCCAAAGGCATAATCATAGTGCCGGAGATAGAGTTCCCGGGCCACAGCGAGGAGGTGTGCGCCGCGTATCCCGAAGTGGCGTTCAACCACGCCGAGATGAACGTATCAAAGGAAGAGACCTACAAGTTCATGGAGACGATATTGAAAGAGGTGGCCGAGGTCTTCCCGTCGAAATACATACATTGCGGTGGCGACGAGACGGCGACGCAAAAGGAGCAATATGCCGATGCCATACGCCGCATGAACAGCATCGTGCGCGGCCTTGGCCGCAAGATGGTGGTGTGGGACGAGGCCCTCTCCGACTCCGAGGCCGACAGCAGTATCGTCATCATGGTTTGGCGCAATGCCGACATTGGCAAGAAAGCCCTCTCGCTGGGACATCAGGTGGTGATGTGTCCCGGCTCGTGGTGCTATCTCGACAGCTATCAGGACGCGCCTGCCACTCAACCCGAGACGATGGGCGGCTACAGGCCGCTGAAGCACATCTGGGATTTCGGCAAGGAGATAGCGCCGTTCCGCGACAAGCTGCTCGGAGCGCAAGTCACACTGTTCACCGAGTATGTGCCCACGGTGAGCCTGCTGCAGTATCAGCTGTGGCCGCGCGCCCTGGCCATGGGCGAGATTGGCCTTGGCCGAACGCGCTCATACAAGGATTTCCACCGATGGGCGACACATGTCACCGACAGCTTGCGAAAGGCCGGCGTCAACGCCTTTGACCTGAGGAAAGAGATTGGCGAGCGTCCGGAATATTTCAAGAAGGTGAAGCACTTGGCCATTGGCGGCAAGGTCAAGTTCAACGGCGATTGCCGTTACAGCGACGTGTACAAGGCGGGCGGCGACAACGCCCTCGTCGACGGATTGCAAGGCACGTGGAACAACAACGACAACCGCTGGCAGGGATTCTGCTGCGACCTCGACATCACCATCGACCTCGGCAAGGAGCGCACCGTGCATGGCGTGAGCATGAACTTCATGCAGCTCACGGGGCCTGAGATTTTCTTCCCCGAGCAAGTCACGGTGAACGGTGTGCCTTGCGCCGCCAGTCCTAAGGACCTGCCCTACTCCATTTGCGAATACACGTTGAGCAAGAAGCAAACCACTCGTTTTCTCCACATCCAAGCCAAGCGCTCGCCACGCAAGGGCTGGCTGTTTGTCGACGAGGTAATAGTGAAATAAGGATGAGAAAGGCGCGCGCGACGAGCCGGTAAGGAAGTGGCTGAAACGCCTTTAGAGCTGCTCCGCTATCTCCGTCATGTCCTTGCGCGTCTTCTTCGGGCAAGGGCAATCGGCGGCCACATGGCCCACGGGCATTATGGCCACGGCCTCATAGCCTTCCACCGGAAACAGGCGCCTGACGGCCTCGACGTCGTAGTTGGCCACCCAGCACGTGCCGAGACCGCGGTCGGCGGCGGCAAGGGCGAGATGCTCAACGGCTATGCCAAGGTCTATGTCGCCGTGGGCCTTGCCGTCGTCGGGACGCACCCAGCAGCCAGCCGTGTCTTTCATGGCCAGCACATACATTGGCGCCGTGGCGAACCAGCGCCGGTCATAGCATTGCCTTATCTTCCGCTTCGCCTCTTCCGAGGTGAGAAGCAAAAACTTCCACGGCTGCAGGTTATGGGCCGACGGTGCCAAACGCGTGCATTCCATTATGTAGTCGATGTCTGCCTTGCTGACAGGCTCGTCGGTGTACTTACGAGCCGAGAATCGTTTTTCGGCTAATTCCTTGAAATTCATATTTCCTTAATTATAAACGGTTTACTTATCGCGTCGGCTTCATGCATGAATTGCGACGCGGTTACTACGGAATGGCATCGGCTTCACGGTGTAGAGGCAAAGCCCTTGCGCCGTGAAGCCGATGTCGATATTTAAGGTGCGTTGCGTTTTGTGAAAAACTCAACAAGGGCTACGCGCCGCTATTCACTTGATGTTGTTGTCGATGAAGGCATCCAGCACTTGCGTCTTCTCGCCCACGGGCATGATGTCGTAGTCGGCGATGGCAGCCGGAACAAGGCAGCTGTAACCCTCCTTGAGCACCAGCTCGTCGCCGGTCTCGTTGACCTTTATCTTGCAGTCGCCCTTCAGGCACATGCAGACCACGAAACTGTCGAAGCCCTTCATGGCATAGTGGTGAGGCTTGTCGAGGTCGCTCACCCTGACGCAGAAATACTTGGTGTCAAGGATGACGTTTGGCGTGTTGGCCTCGTGCTTGTATTCAGAGCTGTAAGAGTCGGCCACGTTGAAGTCGAGTGCCTCGGCAGCCAGCTCGGTGTGAAGCTCGCGTGGCTTGCCGTCGAGTCCGGGGCGGTTGTAGTCGTAGATGCGGTAAGTGACGTCGGACGACTGCTGAATCTCGGCGAGCATGATGCCGCTGCAGATGGCGTGAACCCTGCCTGCCGGAATGTAGAACACGTCGCCGGCCTTCACCTCATGGCGTGCCAGCACGTCGGTGATGGTGCCGTCGGCAATGCGCTGCTTATACTCCTCTTTCGAGATTTTCGTCTTGAAACCGCAATAGAGATAGCTGCCGGGCTTGGCGTCGAGCACGTACCACATCTCGGTCTTGCCCATCTTGTTGTGCACGCGCTTTGCCATCTCGTCGTTGGGGTGAACCTGGATGCTGAGGTCTCTCTTGGCATCGATAAACTTCACGAGCAATGGCATCTTGCCGCCATACTGCTCGCTGACGGCCTTGCCGAGTATGGCCTCGGGGTCGGAAGAGATGACAGAGATGAGATCCTTGCCTTTTTCCGCGCCATTGCTTATCGTGTCGGGACTTGACGGCACTGCGCTGACCTCCCAGCTCTCGCCCACGGGGTTCTCGTGTGGGGTCAGCCCCTTGAATGGGCAAAGACGGTCACCACCCCAAATGGTCTCATGAAGATTGGGGGCGAAAAGAAAAGGATAAAGGCTTGTTTTCATTGTGTGATATTTTTTATGCGTTATTATACTTATATATCATAACGTGCAAACATTGCGCATTATTGCATGAGAAACGCATTATTTTCTTTGCGGGAGCGGGCTTGAGCCGGCCCCCGCAAATCATACCGATTAAATCGGGTAATAATATTCAACAAATGGTCGTCTGAGAATCGATTTTTTTCAACCGAGCGGTCTCTTGGTTGAAAACGACGCGATTATGGGTCGTTTTCGCAATTCGTTGATTACCAAAGATTTGCGAGTTTTGCGGTTTTTAGGCGTTGCCAATGCGCTGATTTCGCATTGCCGTTACAGTGCAATCGCGTCGCCGTTACGGTGTAACGGCAATGATTTTTGGCAAAAAACCAGTCGATGACGCTGCGAAGGGGCACCTCGAAGCCTTTTTTCCGCTCTATTTGCCCCTGTTTACAAGTGTTAAATTTTGGCAATAATATTTTACAATTTTGGTACTTTTGCATGGACGTGCAGGAGCGGCATATTTTGCGTGTAAAGCCCACTTTTATATCATACACTGTTAAATACACATAAGCTTTTTGAAATGGGAGGGTATTAAAAAACCCTCAAAATTAATTCGTAATTTTGCAACGCAAACTATCTGAGCTGTTCGTGTGGGTAATGACATACGTAACGGAACAGATGCATAATCACGGCAAATACTTGACCTACGTCAATAATGCCAGATTTTTGAATATTTTTCCCCGAATTATTTTGCGCTTTCAAAAAATCGCAGTACCTTTGCACTCGCAATTCAGAAATGGATAAGCAACAAAGGTAAAACATCGCGGAGTGGAGCAGTTGGTAGCTCGCCAGGCTCATAACCTGGAGGTCGCACGTTCGAATCCTGCCTCCGCAACTACAACGACGTAATGCACACATAGCATTACGTCTTTTTTTGTTTACATCACTTTACAAGAGATTGTGCAGTGCACGCGATGCAGTCAGATCCATCCTTACCCGCACCCGCAAAGCACAACCATACATTTTAGCTTGAATTTCACGGCGCCAAGACGGCTCTTTACGAAAAGTTTGAGTAAATTTGCATTGGCTTGTTGAATCACCGAAAGGCTCGGCACTGCCTACACTAATATCATAACGAACCATTAAGCATGAAAACACTTCTGACCATACTTGGCCCAACGGCCTCGGGCAAGACCGACCTCGCGGCACACGTGGCTCGCGAGATTGGCGGAGAGATAATCTCAGCCGACTCGCGACAGGTTTACCGCGGCATGGACATTGGCACGGGAAAAGACCTCGACGACTACGTGGTTGACGGCAAGCAGATTCCATATCATCTCATCGACATCCGCGAGGCAGGCACGAAATACAACCTCTTCCAATACCAAGAGGACTTCTTGAAGGCTTACCACGACATTCAGAGCCGTGGGGCGCAGCCCATTCTCTGCGGAGGCACGGGGCTGTATATCGAGAGCGTGCTCAAGGGCTACCACCTGTCGCCCGTGCCGCAAAACCCGGAACTGCGCAAAGCACTCGAAGGGAAAAGCCTGGACGAGCTGACCCACATGCTAAGGCAACTTAAAGCCAAGACTGGAAGCAACATGCACAACACCACGGACGTGGACTCGTGCCAACGGGCCATACGCGCAATAGAGATTGAGACCTACAACCTTGACCACCCCACCGACAACAGGGACTTCCCCGCCGTAGACAGCGTGATAGTGGGCGTGGGGATAGACCGCGTCGCACGGCGCGAGAAGATTACCAGCAGGCTAAGGAAACGATTGGACAACGGCATGGTGGAAGAGATACGCGGCATTCTCGACAAGGGCGTGAAGGCCGACGACTTGATATACTATGGCCTGGAATATAAATATGTGACGGAATACGTGATTGGCAAACTGACCTACGAGGAGATGTTCCGCCAACTGGAGATAGCCATCCACCAGTTTGCCAAGCGACAAATGACGTGGTTCAGGGGCATGGAGCGTCGTGGAGCCACCATCCACTGGATAGACGCCGCGCTGTCAATGGAAGAAAAGGTGAAGGAGACCATACGGCTGCTGCGCTTTGCACGCACACAACCTTAAAAAAACATAAAACAGCTAATTTGCCTGTGCAAACCTTTTACCAATAAGAAAAAAAACACTAAATTTGGATGCAATAAAGGAAGCTCCAAAGCAACTGTCTTCCTAAATCTGATATACAAACCTTATAATGCCTTTGTTACTATGAGTTATCTCAAATTTGAAAGGGCACAGATGATAAACCTTCAAGAATCTTTGCAAAAAGAGATTCTGAGAACTAACCGGTCAGGTGCTTACTCCTGCTCTACGGTCGTAGACTGCAACACGAGAAAGTATCACGGCCTATTGGTCGTGCCTGTTCCTGAGCTTGACCACGACAATCATGTGCTTCTTTCATCACTCGACTGCTCGGTCATACAGCATGGCGCGGCCTTCAACCTTGGCCTGCACAAATACCATAGCGGCACGTTCAGCCCAAACGGCCATAAATACATCTTCGACTTCGATTGCGACAAGATTCCGACGACCATATACAGGGTTGGCGGCGTGATATTGAAAAAAGAGGTGGTGTTCCAGCACTACGAGGACCGCGTGCTCATACGCTACACTCTCGTCGACGCCCACTCGGAGACCACGCTGCAGTTTCAGCCTTTCCTCGCCTTCCGCAGCGTGAGACAGTTCACGCACGAGAACTCAAGGGCGAGCCGCGACTACGAGGAGGTGAGCAACGGCATACGCACCAGGATGTACGACGGTTACCCTTACCTCTACATGCAATTCTCGAAGAAGCCCAAGTTCGTGTACGACCCCAACTGGTATCGCGACCTTGAATACCAAAAAGAGCAAGAGCGCGGCTATTCGTCGACGGAAGACCTGTATGTGCCAGGCTATTTCTCCATACCCATCAAGAAGGGCGAGAGCATCGTCTTCGCCGCGTCCACGTCGGAGTCGAAACCGAGAGGCCTGAAGGCCCTCTTCGACAAGGAAGCCGACGAGCGCACGCCTCGCGACAACTTCATTCACTTCCTCATAAACGCGGCTCACCAGTTCCACGTGCACGACAAGGATGGCAAACGATATATCCTGGCCGGCTATCCGTGGTTCAAATGCCGCGCGAGAGACACGTTCATCTCGCTGCCTGGCTTGGCATTGTCGATAGACGAGGTTGACTATTTCGAGGACGCCATGGACACCGCCACGAAGCAGCTCTACGACTTCATGGAAGGCAAGGAGCAGACCGGACTCTTGGCAGAGGTGGAGCAGCCCGACGTGCCGCTGTGGGCCATCAGGGCCGCGCAGCAATATTCCAACAAGCTGGGGCTGACGCTTTGCGCGAAGAGATACGGCAAGCTCGTGCACGACCTTATACATTATATAATAAGCAACAAGCACCCTTACCTCGTGCTCGACACCAACGGCCTGCTGAAGACGGATGGCAAGAAGAAGGCCATGACGTGGATGAACTCCACGGTGAACGGACTGCCAGTGGTGCCGCGCACGGGATACATAGTAGAGTTCAACGCCTTGTGGTACAACGACCTCGTATTCGCCGAAGACATTGCCAAGGAGCTTGGCGACAATGCCGCCGCAGAGAGGCTGCACGAGCTGGCCGAGCGTTGCAAGGCCTCGTTTGTTGACACCTTCGTCAACGAGTATGGCTATCTCTACGACTTCGTTGACGGCGACAAGCCCGACTGGAGCGTTCGCCCGAACATGATTTTCGCCGTGGCTCTCGACAACTCGCCACTGACCCCGCAACAACAGAAGACCGTCTTCGACTACTGCACGCGCGAGCTGCTCACGCCGAAAGGCCTGCGCTCGCTGTCGCCAAAGAGCACGGGATACACCCCCATGTATGTCGGCGCGCAGGCGCAACGCGACTACGCTTATCATCAAGGCACCGCATGGCCCTGGCTCGAGGGTTTCTACCTCAGCGCCTGCCTGAAGCTCTTCAAGCGCTCGCGCCTGAGCTTCATACGCCGCCAGATGGTGGGATTCGAGGACGAGATGTTCAACCACTGCGTGGGCACGCTGCCTGAGCTCTTCGACGGCAACCCGCCATTCAGGGGCAGGGGAGCCGTGTCGTTCGCGGCTAACGTGGCCGGGATATTGCGCGCCACGGAACTACTTGAGAATATCAATGAAAACAAATAGGAGGGGCGACATATGAAAGTTTTAATGTTTGGATGGGAATATCCTCCTCATGTATTCGGTGGACTGGCCACCGCCAACTTCGGCATTTCTGAAGGACTGCACGCCCAAGGCGACGTGGAGATAACGCTTTGCCTGCCACGGCCTTTTGGCGATGAAGACCACACCTACGCGCGTATCGTGGCAATGAACTGCGTGCCAATAGTGTACAAGAACGTTGACCGCGACTACGTGAAGCAACGCATCGGCAACCTGATGGACCCTGATGAGTATTACCGGTTCCGCGACCACATATATGCCGACTTCGGCTATATGCACGTCAACGACTTGGGGTGCATGGAGTTTGCCGGCGGATACCCAAGCAACCTTAACGAGGAGATAAACAACTACAGCATAATAGCCGGACAGGTGGCGCGCGCCGAGGAGTTCGACATCATTCACGCTCACGACTGGCTCACCTACCCCGCCGGCATCTTCGCCAAGCAAATCAGCGGAAAGCCACTGTGCATACACGTCCACGCCACCGACTGGGACCGCTCGCGCGGACACGTCAACCCTACCGTCTACGGCATAGAGAAAGACGGAATGGACCATGCCGACTGCATAATGTGCGTGTCGGAACTGACGAGGCAAACCGTGATAAACCATTATCACCAAGACCCAAGGAAGGTGTTCACGGTGCACAACGCCGTGTACCCGTTAAGCCCTGAGAACCAAGCCATACCGCGGCCCGACCACAGGGGCAAGGAGAAGGTCGTCACGTTCCTGGGACGCATCACCATGCAGAAAGGCCCGGAATATTTCGTGGAGGCCGCCAACATGGTGCTGCACCGAACCAACAACATTCGCTTCTGCATGGCAGGATCGGGCGACATGATGGACGCCATGATTTACCTCGCGGCGGAGCGCGGCATCGCCGACAGGTTCCACTTCCCGGGCTTCATGAGGGGCAAGCAAGTCTACGAATGCCTAAAAAACTCTGACGTGTACGTCATGCCGTCGGTGAGCGAGCCGTTTGGCATCTCGCCACTCGAGGCCATGCAATGCGGTACGCCGACAATCATCTCAAAGACAAGCGGTTGCGGAGAAATACTGACAAACTGTATCAAGATAGACTATTGGGACATCAACGCCATGGCAGACGCCATATACAGCATTTGCCACAACGAGGGACTGTTCAACTACCTGCAACAGAAAGGCCAGGAGGAAGTGGCGCAAATCACCTGGGAGAAGGTGGGACGATGGATCAGGGAACTATACCTGAGAACGCTCCATTGGATTTGAGCCGAGAGACATAACAGAAAAACAGACAGAAAAACCATAAACGACCATGAAAACAATTTGTTTATACTTCGAGATACACCAAATAGTACACTTGAAACGGTACCGCTTCTTCGACATTGGCACCGACCACTACTATTACGACGACTACGAGAACGAGCGCACCATAAGGGACATAGCCGAGCGCTCATACATACCCGCGCTCAACACCATCGGCGAGATGATAAAGGAGAACGGAAAGTATTTCCGCGTGGCGTTCTCGCTCTCCGGCGTCGGCATGGAGCAACTGGAGCAATACGCGCCTGAGGTGCTCGACAAGCTCGTGGAGCTTAACAAGACGGGCTGCGTGGAATTTCTCGCGGAGCCTTACGCCCACGGCCTGTCGGCATTGAAAGACAACACCATGTTCGCACTGAACGTGAAGAACCAATGCGACAAGATGGTGGAATACTTCGGCAAGCGACCAACCGTGCTACGCAACTCGTCGCTCATCTACAGCGACGACATTGGCCTCCAGGCCAGCGAGATGGGCTTCAAGGGCATGCTGACAGAAGGCGCCAAGCACGTGCTGGGATGGAAGTCGCCGCACTATGTCTACAACTGCGCGCTCACGCCGAAACTGAAACTGCTGCTGCGCGACGTCAACCTGAGCGACGACATCAGCCTGCGATTCAACAACAAGGATTGGGAAGGCTACCCGCTCTTCGCCGACCAGTATATAGCGAAGATCGCGCAACTGCCAGAACCGGAGAAGGTCGTAAACATCTTCATGGAGTTGTCGGCACTGGGAATAGCGCAACCGCTGTCGTCAAACATCCTCGAGTTCATCCACGCGCTGCCACGATTCGCCAAGCAGCAAGGCATCACGTTCTCAACGCCATCGGAAGTGTGCGACGACTTCAACAGCGTGGGCGACCTCAACGTGCCCGACACCCTGTCGTGGGTCGACGAGGAGCGCGACGTGAGCAGCTGGCTCGGCAACGACATGCAGAGGGAGGCGTTCAACAAGCTCTACGGCATTGCCGACAGGGTCAGGATAGCCAACGACCCAATGATAAACCAGGACTACAACTACCTGCAGGCGAGCAACAACTTCAGGTTCATGTCCACGAAGCCTTCGCAAGTGGGTATAGACAGGGGCATTTACAGCAGTCCGTTCGACGCCTTCACCAACTACATGAACATCCTTGGCGACTTCATCAACAGGGTCAACGCGCTCTATCCATCTGACATCGACAACGACCAGCTCAACTCTCTGCTGACCACCATCAAGAACGAGGGCGACGAGATTGAGATGAAGGACAAGGAAATAGAACGGCTGCAAGCCCGACTGGAGAAATCGGAGGCGACGGTGACAAAGCTCCGCAAGAAATACGAGACCAAGGAGATAACGAAGACCCAAACGGCAAAGAAGACCACCAGGGCAAGCAAGACCAAGAAGAGCGAAGCAAAAGAAGCCTCAGCCAAAGAAGAAAGCCCGACAACAACAAAAGAAGAGACTAAGGCTTAACACACGCCAAGACTGGCACACGCATAAAACATTTATAGAATAAGCATTCGTTTCCCCGGCAATTTTTTTATTGTCGGGGAAACTTTTTTTACAAGGAATGTAATATTATAATCATGATTGACGTTATTAAGTTATAATAATCAACAATAATAACTGCCCATGATAAAACGTCTACTTAAAAAAGACAAGCAGCCTTCAGAATTGTCGTTGTATGTCATACGTGAGTTCGCACGCCAATACAATGCCATCAAAAAGCGAGAAAACAACAGCTTCTGCGCGTACAACATCACATTATCTTGAAAGTATGGAAAAAACACAAACTATAATTTCCCCATCATTGCTGTCCGCTGATTTCTGCGACCTGAAATCAGACATCGACATGATAAACCGCAGCGAGGCCGACTGGCTCCACTGCGACGTTATGGACGGAGTGTTTGTACCCAACATCTCATTCGGTTTCCCCGTCTTACAAGCGTTAAAAGGCATTTGCAAGAAGCCGCTCGACGCCCATTTCATGATCGTGAAGCCGGAAAGATACATAGACACGGCGGCAAAGGCTGGAGTGTCGATAATGACGGTACACCAAGAAGCCGTATTGCACCTGAACCGCGTGGTCAGCCAAATACATGAGGCCGGCATGAAAGCGGGCGTGGCATTGAACCCAGCTACACCAGTGAGCGCGCTCGAAGACATCATAGAAGACGTGGACATGGTGTTGCTCATGAGCGTAAATCCTGGATTCGGCGGACAGAAGTTCATTGAGAACACCATCAACAAGGTGCGTCGTCTTGTGAAACTGATAGACCAAAGCCAATCCAAGGCCATAATCGAAGTGGACGGAGGCGTGAACAACGAGACCGCGCCACGATTGGTCAAGGCCGGTGTCAACGCTCTCGTCAGCGGCAACTACGTGTTTAAGAGCCTCAATCCTGAGGAGGTGATTAAGCAACTGAAAAGCCTCTAAGAACAAACTACCGTAAGGGAGATTATTGCCACCCGCTTTCTTTGAGCATAACATGTGCTGAAAAAAAGCGGGTAGGCATTTTATCCACACGGATTTGAAAGATTATAAAGATGCCGGCTTCGCCGATTATACACACCGCCATTCAACCGTTTCCGCAGTGGCAAGCCTCCAAACCAAAGTACAGGGGCGACTATGGATGGTTAGAGGCCGCACCAACCAATATGGACAATCCATGACAGGCCTCGACAACGCCGTCGGTGCGTTTTCGGGCGAAAAGTTTTGCCGTTACGGTGCAACGGCGATGCGATTACGGTGTAACCCTAATATAAAGGTAGCGAAACGTCTGGATTTTGCATTCTTGCGGAAAAAATCGCCAAAACGTTTGGTGATACGGAAAAGAAGCCGTAACTTTACACTCGCTTTCATAGAGGAAGCACACTTATCAAATATGGTGGGCGTAGTTCAGTTGGTTAGAGCGTCAGATTGTGGTTCTGAATGTCGTGGGTTCGAGTCCCACCCCCCACCCGAAAATCCCGCAAGTCAAACGACTTGCGGGATTTTTCGTTTTCACGCCTGTCACAAGCTTCGCTTCGTGAAGCCAAGCCCGGCACGAGCATTGTTTCATCAAGTTGACGAAGGGCGGTTTTCCCTTATCACATTAGGGGAACACCTACTTTCCTTTATGTTTTTTCTCCTGTCTCTTTGCTTCTAAACGCCTATCTTTGCAGTGTGTTAGAAGACAAGAGTAAAATAACCCTGTAATACCTTACGACTATGAAACGTACATTATTGGCAATCGTGGCAGCATTGGTGATGACAAGCACAATGAACGCCCAAAGACTGACGGACATCACGGCTGAGGCACGTTTTATCACCGACAAGATGGTTGTGGAGTTAGGTCTCAACAAATTTCAGCGCGACAACATTCTGAGCCTTAACCTCGCTTACCTTGACGGCATAAACAGCTATCGCGACATCAACGCCCGTGGCTGGCGCTATCGTAACAATAAAATGAAAGCCTTGCTCAGCGCAAAGCAGTGGAAGAAGTTCAAGAAGTGCCGCTACTTCTATCGTCCTATCGGATGGCGCGACAATGCCTACGTCCACAACATCTACGACAGGTACCCTCGCAAGAATCGCCCAGCACCTCCTCCACCGCCCGAGTTTGACAGAAGGATGGACAAGGGGCCGCGTCAGAGACCCGAATACGGGAAGCCTGGCAAGCCGAGGTTTGGCAACAACTCTCCAGAGGCCATCAAGATGAGACGTGAGATGCGGAAAGGCAATAGGTTCGCAAGATGACAAAGGCCCAAGCCTGATATCGCAAGATAAATCGAGTAGGAGGTAAACACTAATCATAGGTGTTTACCTCCTACTTTCACGAACACTATTTCACTCTTGGTGAAAGTCGCAATGTATAGCTGTATGTTCCATTAGGACACAAGTATTGGCTCAAGCAAGAACCAGCTATTGTCGCGATCTACCTTGACTGCCTCAAAATACATACGGCCAGGATAATTGGCATCATATCAACATAATGTCTTGAAAGGACATCTACAGGTCGTTGAAGTTAATTTCCTTCTCCGACTTGTCCTTCTTGCTTGACTTCTGCGTCTCATTGGCTTTCGAAGACTTGGATTCCGCCGAATGGTTGCCTTCCTCGGAAGACTGGTTTTCAATGGGCTCGCCGTTCTCGTCCAAGAACACTTCTTGGTCGCTTATTACGCGCGAGCTGTCAACCCTCGTCGTGTCGCGTACAACCCTCGGCTGATAGCTCTGGCAGACATACATGTCAGACGTGATGCCATCGTCGGCAGTCGGCTTTTTGAACCTGCCATGATACTTTTGGAACGCGGGGTCATCCATCACGTAATGCAAGAACAATCCCACGATTGGCAACGCGGTGCGTGAGCCTTGACCGAGAGCTCCAGTGCGGAAGTGTATGCTGCGGTATTCGCCGCCTACCCACGCGCCGACCACGAGGTTAGGACTGACACCCTCAAACCACGCGTCGGAATGGTTGTTAGACGTTCCCGTCTTTCCACCGAAGTCAGTATCCCTCGCGCCACCGGCATATTCCGCGGCCAAGAGGCTTTGGCTTGTTCCGCCCGGCTCATGAGTGCCACCAAGAAGCAGCTGCTGCATCAGGAACGCGCTCTTGTAGGGTATCACCTGTTCGGCCTCAGTATTATTCTCGTATACCGTCTTGCCGTCCTTATCCACTATCTTACTGATAATCACGGGGTCATGGTGCATGCCATTGTTGGCGACAGTGCAATAAGCGTTGGTAAGCTCAAGCAACTGCACATCGCTGGAACCAAGCGCCAACGACGGAGTGTCGTCAAGCGGACTCTTGATACCCATCTTTTCAGCCGTGGCTATGATGCGGTTGATGCCCATCTCCTGCCCAAGACGAACGGCAACGGAGTTGATACTCTTGGCGAAGGCGCTCTTCAATGGTATTGAGTCGCCTGAGAAAGAGCCATTGGCATTGGTAGGCGTCCAAGTGACCACCTTCTTCTGAATCTTATCGTACACGTCCATTGAGATATACTCGTCACGACGCTTGTCGCAAGGAGTAAGCCCTTGGTTCATGGCCTCAGTATAGACAAAAAGCTTGAAGGTTGAACCAGGCTGGCGCTCTGCCGTCACCTTGTCATATTTCCACGACTTGAAGTCGATGTCTCCGACCCAAGCCTTGACCGCGCCTGTCTGCGGTTCCATCGCGAGCATGGCACAGTGCATGAACGTTACCATGTACTTGATGGAATCCTCTGAGGTCATATCTTTCACGATGGTGCCCTTGTCATAATCGAAGAGCTTGACAGGGTGAACCCAGTTGCGATAATAATAGTTTACCGAGTCAGGCTGGTTGGGATAGCGGTTAAGCAGTGCCTTGTAGAACGGCTGCCTCTGGGCTATCTGGTCTATGAACCCTGGTATCTCGTTGCCGTTCTCGTCACGCCACGGAGCCTGTCTCAACCAGTTTTTCGATTGGTTGCGATAAATGCTCCAATGGTTGTTGAAGTTCTGCTGAACCTGCTTCATCTGCTGGTGCACGGCCTTCTCCGCGTATTTCTGCATACGCGAGTCGAGCGTCGTGTATATCTTCAAGCCGTCGCTGTAAAGGTCATATTTGGGGTCGCCGTCGTCATCGCGGAAGTTCTGCTTGAAGTAGTCAGCGACATACTCACGGAAATATAATGCCTGACCATCATAGTTCTCCTCCACCTTGAAGTGCAACGTGATAGGAAGCTGCTGGAGAGAGTCGCAATCTTCCCGGCTCAAGTCGCCATGATGGAACATGTTTGCCAAGACGACATTGCGACGGCGCTTGCTGTTCTCCGGATTGGTCTTGGGATTATACTTTGACGTGGCTTTCAACATTCCCACCAACACGGCACAGTCTTGCGTTGAAATACTGTCGGGAGTGGTTCCGAAATAAGTGCGCGAGGCCGTCTTTATGCCATAAGCGTTATTACCGAAATCCACGGTGTTGGCATACATCGTTATGATGTCACGCTTGTTGTAGACCGTCTCCAGCTTGGTGGCAATAATCCACTCCTTGCTCTTGACGATAAGAATCTTCAAGCCAGGAATCTTGCCAAGAAGGCCAGTGGAATACTGGGAACGCACGCGGAACATGTTCTTTGCCAATTGCTGCGAAATGGTGGAAGCGCCACGTCCGTCGTGATGCAAGATTACGTCTTTAACCACCGCGAAAAGTCCTACCACGTCGACGGCCATGCCACGCGGACGGCTATAGAAACGCTCATCCTCGGTATCGACCAACGCCTTGAAAAAAGAAGGGTTCACTTGGTCATACGCCACGGGCGTGCGGTTCTCGTTGAAGAACTTGCCTATCAACTTGCCATCGGCACTGTAGATTTCTGATGCCTGGTTGGATGGAGGGTTGAGGATGCCTGAGAAATAGCCAGGGCTCTTGCCAAACAACCAAAGGAAGTTGATGTCCACCGCCCCAAGGTAAATAAAGATAAACGCTAAGAACGACACGAAAGCGATAAGCGTTTTCGTGTACCACGCCCTACCCTTATACAAGTTCTTGTACCAAGGCCAAAAGGCTTTAATCTTGCGCCATGCCCATTGCACGGCTTTTTTAAGTTTTCTCATAAAGCTGTTTTGCCAGTTACCATTAAGAAACTGATATAATCATTCTGCAAAGATACTTAATAATAGATAAACTACATACTGGCGGCAAAGAATTTATGTTTTGTTAAAAATAAGACAAGGGGATATGCCGCGAAGCATATCCCCTTGTTTATTAAAATATAATGTGTAGACTACACCTTTGTGATTATTCCACACTTTGAAGTCTTGAGGAAATTGACGATTTTTTGCACCTCTTTCCCGTCGGGCACCTGCTGCTGTATCTGCAGCGTGGCGTCAAACGTGCTGTTCTTTCCGTGGAAAAGCAGACGATAGGCGTTGGCCACGTGCTTGCGCACCTTCTCGTCGATATGCCATGTTTCCATGAGAGTGTTGTTAGGCCCTGTGTAGGCTATCGGGTTGCCTCCGGCGATAGCGTAAGGCGGCACGTCGTTGGAGAAACGTGTGCCAGCCTGAAGCATGGCGAGGTCGCCGACACGTGTACCGGCGTTCTCGATGACAGAGGAGCTGAATATCGCTCCGTTGCCTATTTCGCAGTTGCCCGCGATCTTCGTGCCATAACCAAAGACGTTGAAATCGCCCACCACGGTGTCGTGGGAGATATGAACGCTCTCCATGAGGAAGTTGCCATTGCCAATGACGGTCTTGCCGCCCTCATGGGTCGCCCTGTTGATAATGACGTTCTCACGGATGGTGTTATTGTCGCCAATGATGACCTCG
This sequence comes from Prevotella sp., assembly GCA_022769825.1. Classification (GTDB taxonomy): domain Bacteria; phylum Bacteroidota; class Bacteroidia; order Bacteroidales; family Bacteroidaceae; genus Prevotella. Next base: position 25,929 of record JALEJI010000046.1, read on the forward strand.
CTGCGCTCTCCCTGGAACTCAAAGTCCTGAGGGAAGGCACCTATCACCGTGCCTTGGTGGACCTTGTTGTCCTTTCCCATCTTGGTGCCATTGAGAATGCTCACGAATGGGAAGATGGTGCAGTTGTCGCCAATCTCCACGTAGTCCTCAATATACACGAACGGGAATATCTTAACGTTGTTGCCAATCTTCGCCTTAGGCGAAATCACGGCCTTGTCACTTATCTGATTCATAGTCGCTTCGTTAATTACTAATCAATCATAACTGCCAATCATTTGGCACCACCGCCGAGAGCGTAGTAGAGGTTCACGACTGCCTGCATCTTTGAGAAATCGTCTTGCACCTGATTGAGCTGCGCGTTGAGCAGGTTGCTCTGTGCGGTTATTACCTCAAGATATGTAGCCCCGGCGCTTGCCATGAGGTTACGCGTGTCCTCGACGTTCTTCTTCAGCACGGCTATGCGCTTCTGCTCCAGCTTGCTCTTCGCGTCGGAGGCATTGTAGAGCACGAGCGCGTTGCTGACTTCAGAACCAGCCGACAGCACGCTGCTTTGCCATGTGTTGAGGGCCTGCTTGTATTGATCCTCAGCCACGCGCAATCCGGCGCGAAGCTGTCCCTTCATGAAGATGGGCTGCGTGAGTGAACCAACGGCCGAGAGGAGAATCTTACCGGGATTGGTGATTCCCATGCCGCCGCTGTTGGTGTATGCCCCGGAGGCGCTGATGGTCAGCGAAGGATAGAAACGCGAGCGAGCGACCTCTATGTTGTAGAAGCAGTTGGCCAAAGCCATCTCGTTGGCGTGAACGTCAGCGCGGTTGGAAAGCAACTGCACGCCCACTCCCGTCGAGAATGTGGTGGGGAGGCTCTGGGCGTCGAGCGTGCTTCTTGATATGGCGTGAGCCTGCTCGCCCATTACCAGTGAAAGGCTGTTCTCTGTCTCGCGAATCTGGCGCTTGATGTCCTCCTTCTGCGTCTGCACCGAGAGGTAATTGCTCTCCGCGCTCTGCACGGCGGTAGACCTCACGCCCCTGACGGTCTGCAACTGAACCTTCATGATGCCCCATGTGTCCTTGGTCAGCTTCTCCATGTCTGTGACGATCTGGAGCTGCTTGTCGAGCATGAGGAGGGTATAGTACATGTTAGCCACGTTGGCAATGAGCTTGGTCTGCACAGCCACCTGATAGTCTTTCATCTGCAGCATTGAGACCTGTGTCGAACGCTTGGCCGCCGTGAGGTTGCCAAAGAGGTTGGCGTCCCAACTGGCGTTGACAGGAAGCGAGTAGGTCTTGTTGGCCTTCTGTCCGTCCCATGTGGAAATCGTGCCTTGCGGCGTGAAGGTGATGCCTGGCAGGAATGCCAACTTGGCCACCTTCAGCTGAGCCTCGGCCATGTCGATGTTCAACGCGGCGTTGAGCAGGTCGGGGTTGTTGGCAAGCGTCTTCTCGATGAGTGTCTGCAACTGCGGGTCCGTGAACACTGAGCGCCAAGGTATGTTGGCGAACGATGTCGTGTCGGTCACGGCAAGGGTGTCGTTATCGTTGACAGCATCGCGGATGAGTCCGGAGGTGTTGACAGCCGGCCGCTCATACTTGCCGTAAAGGCTCTTGCAGCCCGTGAGAGTCACGGCTGCAAGACCAATGATAAGGAAATTGTATCTTTTCATTATTATTCTCAATCCTTTTTGTCTAAAAACTGGTCGTGCCAACCTGTGGGAAGGCTCCTGTCTCCTTTGGCGTACATCTCTGACTCCACAGCGGCTCCAGAGCGGGCATATTGGCGAAGCTCGGCCTCGACCTCCTTGTTGGACTCATCCTCAAACTTCATCGGCTTGACCTTCTCCTGCAGGTACTGGAAGATGCAGAACAATGCCGGCACCACGAACACCTGGATAAGGGTTCCCAAGAACATACCGCCTACGGCAGCGGCGCCAAGGGTCTGGTTACCAGACTTGCCCACGCCTGAGGCGAACATCAGAGGCAGCAAGCCGATGACCATTGCCAACGATGTCATCAAGATAGGACGCAGACGGGCCGCGGCGCCAAGGATGGCGGAATACTTGATGGCCATACCCGTCTCGCGGCGCTCAAGGGCGAACTGCACGATAAGGATGGCGTTCTTGGCCAACAGACCGATAAGCATGATGAGCGAGATCTGCATGTAGATATCGTTGGAGTGACCGAAGATATTGGTGAAGATGAACGCTCCGGCAAGACCGAACGGTATGGACAGCAACACTGCCAAAGGCAAGATGTAGCTCTCGTACTGCGCGCTCAGAATCAAGTAGACGAAGATGAAGCAGAGCACGAAGATGAGCGATGTTGAGTTGCTCGACTCGGCCTCCGAACGGGTCAAGCCTTCGTACTCGTAGCCATAACCCTGAGGCAGCATGTCGGCAGACACTTCCTTGATGGCTTGCATCACCTGACCGTTAGAGTAGCCGGTGTTAGGCGACACGCTCACGTCGATAGAGGTGAAGAGGTTGAAACGTCCGATGTTTGAAGGACCGTAGATCTTGCGCAGCTTCACGAACTCGCTCACGGGTGACATCTCGCCGGAAGCGGTGCGCACGTAGATACGGCTCAGTCCGTCGGGGCGCATGCGGCTCTCCACGTCGCCCTGGATCATCACACGGTAGAGTTTACCGTAAGCGTTGAAGTTGGATGCGTACAAGCCGCCATAATAACCCTGCATCACGCTGAGCACGGCCGATGGTGATATGCCGGCCTGCTTGGTCTTTGCCACGTCCACGTCGACCATGTACTGTGGGTAGTTAGGGTTGTACGACGTCATGGCCTGCTGAATCTCAGGACGCTTGTTCAGCTCGTTGAGGAAGCTCTTTGTTATGTTGTAGAACTTGTTGAGGTCGCCACCGGTCTTGTCCTGCATGGTCATCGTCACACTGTTCTGCACTGAGAATCCGGAAATCATAGGAGGACCGAATGCAAGGATCTGCGCGTCCTTGATGGCGGCTGTCTGCTTGTAGATCATGCCCAGCACCGAGTTTTGCTCGTAAGGGTTGACAATCAGCGCCATTGGGTCTTTATCCGTGATGGCGCGCTTGATGCGGGCGGTGATGCCGCCGGAGCGATCCTCAAACGACTTCAGCTTGATGATGAACGTAGCCTGGTCGGAACCCTGGCCTGCAATGAAGTTGTAACCCACGATGGCGTTACGGTGAAGGATGGCGGGGTTGCTGGCGAGCATCTTGTCGACCTGCGCCACTATTTGGTTGGTGCGATCCTGCGAGGTACCCGGCTTTGCCGAGATGGTAACGAAGATTGTACCGGTGTCCTCATTAGGCACGAGGCCAGTCTTTGTGAACTTCATGCAAACCACAAGCACTACTATACCCACGACCACGATGGCAGCCGTGATGACGCGATGGTTGATGACGCGCTCAACGCCAACCTTATACTTCTTGATGGTCTTGTCGAATATGCGGTTGAAGCCTGCGTGGAAGCGAGAGACAAACGAGCTATTCTTCTCGTTCTTCTCAGCGTCGTGCGGCTTCAGGAACATGGCGCACAACGCCGGCGACAGTGTCAAGGCGTTCAACGCGGAGATGACGATACTCACGGCCATCGTGACACCAAACTCACGGTAGAACGTACCAGACGTGCCGCCAATGAAGCTCACAGGCACGAACACGGCCGACATGACCAGCGTGATGGATATGATGGCTCCCGAAATCTCGTTCATGGCGTCGATGGCGGCGGTCATGGAGTTGTCGTAGCCGGCGTCAAGCTTGGCGTGCACGGCCTCGACCACCACGATGGCATCGTCCACCACGATGGCGATGGCGAGCAGCAACGCCGACAGCGTCAGCAGGTTGATGGAGAATCCGAATATCAGCAGGAAGAAGAACGTACCTATCAAGGCCACAGGCACGGCGATCATGGGAATGAGCGTCGAGCGCAAGTCTTGCAGGAAGATGTACACCACGAAGAACACGAGTATCAAGGTGATGAAGAGCGTCATGATAACCTCCTCGATAGACGCGAAGAGGAAGTCGGTAACGTCGTACATCATCACGACCTTCAGCCCTGGAGGCATGCTCTTCTGCGCGTCAGCGAGGGCGGCCTTCACGTCGGTGGCTATCTGTGTGGCGTTGGAGCCGGCAATCTGCTGCACCATACCCATACATGCGGGCTGGCCGTCGTTGTCAAGGTGCACGTTGTACATCAGCGAGCCAAGCTCAATCTTGGCCACGTCTTTCAGATGAAGGGTCTCACCGGTGGTCTTGCTCTGGATCACTATGTTCTGATACTCAATAGGCGTTGACAAGCGGCCCTTGTAGCGAAGGGTGTACTCGTAAGCCATGTTTGAGTTCTCGCCGAACTTACCAGGCGCGGCCTCGATGTTCTGCTCGGCGAGCACGCCCGTGATGTCGGAAGGAATCAGTCCATACTGCTTCATCTTGTCAGGCTGCAGCCAAATACGCATTGAGTATGTGGCCGTTGACGGGCTCTGCACGTCACCCACACCGTTGACACGCTTGATGAGCGGCACGATGTTGATGTCGTTGTAGTTGGTGACGAACTGGTCGTCGTAGCGACCGTCGTCAGAGGTGACGGCATACATGATGACGTTTGAGGTCTGGCGTTTCGTCACGGTCACGCCCACCCTTGTCACCTCGGCCGGCAACAATGCCTGGGCCTGCTGCACGCGGTTTTGCACGTTCACGGCGGCCATGTCGGCGTCGGAACCCTGCTTGAAGTAGACGATAATCATGGCCGTACCGTCGTTGGTGGCTGAAGAAGTCATGTAGGTCATGTTCTCCACACCATTGATGCTCTCCTCAAGAGGCACCACGACAGACTTCATCACCGTCTCGGCGTCAGCGCCCTGGTAGGTGGTACGCACCATGATGGTAGGTGGCGCGATATCCGGATACTGCTCGACAGGCAGTGAAGTCAGGCCGATGATACCCAGCAGCACGAGCAGGATGGATATCACGGTCGACAGAACCGGTCGTTTAATGAATTTTGTAAATGTCATAATTGCTCGAAATTAACTCCTCCTTATTTTCCTGTCATCGTCTTGACAAAGCCTTTGGCTGAGCTTTGGTTGGCTCCAAGCTTCTCGGCCTTCTCTATCTTCTCCTCGTATTGCTGCTCGGTGAGGGGCTTGATTTGCTCGCCGTCGGTAAGCTTCGTTATGCCCTTGCACACGTAGCGGTCGCCAGTGTGGAGACCGTCGGTGACGATGTAGTTGATGCCGTCGTCTTGTGGGTTAACCTTGATGGCGGTGTATTTCACCTTGTTGTCGCTGCCGACGACATACACGAAGATCTTGTCCTGCACCTGCACGGTAGCCTCCTGCGGAATGATTACCGCGTCGTTGCTCACGCGAGGCACCACGATTTGGCCCGCGCCACCGCTCTTGAGCAGACGCTGTGGGTTGGCGAAATGGGCTATGAGTGTGTAAGCACCGGTTGAAGCGTCGATCACGCCGCTCATCTTCACCACGCGGCCCGGCTGGTTGTAGATGGTGCCGTCGGCAAGCTGGAGCTTCACGGCAGGCATCTCCTTCAGCACGCCGGCAACGCTGCCCGCGTTCTTCGACAGGCCGAGGATGTCGGGCTCGCTCATTGAGAAGAACACCTCCACGGTGCTGACGTCGGAAACGGTTGTCAGCGTGTTAGACGCCGACACGAGCGCGCCTTTCTTGAAAGGCAGGCTGCCCACCACGCCGCTCGCCGGAGCGCGAACCACGCACCACGACAGGGTCTCCTCAGCGGCGGCGAGAGCGGCCTGGGCCTGGGCCACCTGAGCCTTGGCCGTGGCATAGCTGTTCTGTGCCGTCTCAAGCTCATACTGGCCGATGATGTGCTGGTCGAACAGCTTCTTGTTATTAAGATATGTGAGACGCGCGGTGTTGGCCTGGGCGCGGGCCGTGTTCAATGCCGCGCGGCACTGGCTCACCTGGGCGCGATATGTCTCGCTGTCGATAGTGAACATTGGCTGGCCAGCGCTCACCGTCTGGCCCTCGTGAACATAAACGTTAGTGATGAAGCCCGAGATTTTCGGGTGCACGTCAACATCCTGAATACCCTTGATTGTTGCCGGATAAGTGGTCTGAAGGTCAGCACTCGATACACCCGCGGTCTTCACGGGGAACTCATTGTCCTGAAGGTCAGCCAGTCCGCCACCGCTCTTCTTGCCACAAGAAGCAAGTGCCAATGCAGCCAAAGCCACAAACAAACAACTCTTGATTTTCATACCTAAATTTAGAATAATATTATTATCAATTTTTATCACTTAAATCACGAAAGGTGCGTTGCAAAAAGCCCGAAAGGGCACAATCTCGCTTAACAATGCGCAAAGTTAGCACTTTTATCTTGGAAAACTATTTTCGCCCGTTGAGTTTTTAACAACAATTACAATCGTTTGTCGTTTCTTTTATACTATTATAACCAAATGACAGTAAAAAGGCCATGAAACGCCTACGCCAGTCCCATTTCGGCGGCTTTCTCCTTGAGCAGTCGCATGAGTGGCTCGCGCTCGTTGGGCACCTTGTCGTCGAGCACGGCGTCTTTCAAGGTCTGCTTCAGCGTGCCGACCTCTCGCGAGGGCTTGAGGTTGAACATCTCCATTATCTCGTTGCCGTCGATCACGGGCTGTAGCAGGCGCTTGTAGTCGCGCTCCTTGAGGTCGGCAATCTTCGCGCGCACTATGCGGAAGTTGTCGCGGAAGCGCGCCTTCCTCACCTCGTTCTTGCTGGTGATGTCGGCGTCGCAGAGCCGCATGAGGTCATCGATGTCGTCGCCGGCGTCGTTGATGAGTCGGCGCACGGCCGAGTCGGTCACCTCCTCGTCGGCTATGGCTATGGGGCGCATGTGCAGCTCCACGAGCTTCTGCACGTATTTCATCTTCATGTCCATCGGCAACTTGAGCCGCCTGAATATCGACGGCACCATCTTGCCCCCCACGAACGGGTGGTTGTGGAACGTCCATCCCTGCGCGGGCTCCCAGCGCTTGGTCTTCGCCTTGCCTATGTCGTGGAGCAAGGCCGCCCAGCGCAGCCACAGCGACGTGGGCTCGCCGTCGGCTCCGGGCTTGTTGCCGTCGCACACGTTGTCGAGCACCTCGAGCGAGTGGTAGAAATTGTTTTTGTGGCCCTTGCCGTTTTTCGTCTCCACCACGTCGAGCGCGGCGAGCTCGGGCAGGATGAGCTTGAGCAGGCCGCAACGCTGGAGGTCCACGAAACCGCGACTGGGCTGCGCGGTCATCATTATCTTGTTCAGTTCCTCGGATATGCGCTCACCGCTGATTATCTTTATGCGGTCGGCATTGCGCTCCAAGGCGTCGAAGGTCTCCTCGTCGATATAGAAACGCAGCTGCGTGGCGAACCTCACGCACCGCATCATGCGCAGGGGGTCGTCGGAGAAGGTGATGTCGGGGTCGAGCGGCGTGCGTATGACGCCGTCTTCCATGTCGAGCAGGCCATAGAAGGGGTCCACTATCTCGCCGAAGCGGTCCTTGTTGAGACACACGGCAAGGGCGTTGATGGTGAAGTCGCGGCGGTTCTGGTCGTCCTCAAGGGTGCCGTCCTCCACGTGCGGCTTACGCGAGTCGTGGCTGTAGCTCTCCTTGCGCGCGCCCACGAACTCCACCTCATGGCCATGCCACTTCACCTGCGCCGTGCCGAAGTTCTTGAACACGGATAGGTTGGCACGCCCCTTGAGCAACTTCTTGAAAGCCTTGGCCACCTCTATGCCACTGCCCACGACAACGACGTCGATGTCGTTGCTCGGCCGCTGGAGGAAGAGGTCGCGCACGTATCCGCCAACGACGTAGGTCTCAAGGCCGAGACTGTCGGCGGCTTCAGAAATCTTGTGGAATATGTCTTTGTCAAGCAGCTTGGCCATGTCGGCATCGCTAAGCATTCTCATCATTGTATCGCTTTTTTCTAATAGTTTGCAAAAGTACGAATAATTAATGGATTTCGCCCCTTTCGCCCTTGTCTTTTTATCATAGGTCAAGAGAGGGTAGACTTTAGGCTGGTCTGAAGTAGCTGAAAAGCGACAGGAGGATAGTTTTATACTAAACGACTGCCTTCTCATTCAAAAAGTCTTCTGCCAATGATAGTTTATATTGCCAAAGTGTAAAATATTATTGCCTAAATTTAACACTTGGAAACCAGTGCTTTTAGAACAGGAAAACGGCGTGAGGCTACCCTTTGGCAACACCGCCGGCGGGTTTTCAGCCAGTTTTTTTTGCCATAGTAGCCAAATGGCATCGCCGTTACAGTGTAATCGCGTTGCCGTTACGGTACAATCGCGTTGCCGTTACGGTGCAATGGCGACGCGATTACAGTGTAACGGCAACGCCTTTTTAGTGTAAAATCGACGTTTGAGAATCGTTAAAAACACAACCGCTTAATAATCAACCACTTATCAAAATAGCCCATAATCGCGTCATTTCCACCCAAGCGACACCTCGGTTGAAAAAAATCGATTCTCAGACGACCATTTGTAAAATATTATTCAACTTGCAGGGGCCGGTCTTGTGGGCCCACAAATAACGTTCGACCTATGTTCAATGGTTGTGACATTTTTTGTAAGCCGGCATAAAACCGGCCACTGCAATGCCAATCCCATTCGGGGTCACGGATGGCCATTGTTGTTTCCTTACATTTTAATCCTTACATTATTGGCTTATTCGGGAAAAAAGCGATAACTTTGCGTACTCATACAATAAAGTCGGACACGAATCCGTTTGTTACATAAACAAGCAAAACACAGGTAATGAAGAAAATCATCATATTGTTGCTCCTCGCGTTGCCGCTCCACTTGCTGGCACAGTCGTCGATGACCGACTCGCAGGTGGCGAGCTACATACAACAGGAGATGAAGCGCGGCACGTCGCAATCGCAAATAGTGACCCACCTCATGCAGAGCGGCGTGGACATCTCGCAAATCAGACGCGTGAGGAAGGCTTACGAGCGCGCCAAGGACGGCGCTGGACTGGGCGAGGCCACGGCATCGCGCGGACAGGGACAACGCAGGCTGAGACAGGCCAACGGCGTGGGCAAGCAGGGCACGGGCGACAAGCAAGCCGACGCGCTCGCCACACGGGAGGCCAACGCGCAGAGGGATGCCACGACGACGCAGCGACTGGCGGGCAACGCCTCGTGGCAACAGCAATACGACGACGAGGACTCCGACTTCAAGAGATACCAAGAGAACATAGCGGCGTTCTCCGACGGCAACGAGGATGACAACGCCACTGGCAAGACAAACAAGAAAAAAGTGTTCGGGCGCGACATATTCTCGAACAAGAACCTATCGTTTGAGCCGCTGATGAACATTGCCACGCCACAAAACTACGTGCTCGGCGCCGGCGACCAGGTGTCGGTGGACATCTATGGCGCGTCGCAGAAGTCGGTGGACTGCACCGTGTCGCCCGACGGCGACATCGTGATCGAGGGCTACGGCCCCATACGCGTGGGAGGGCTCTCCGTGGCGGCGGCCAAGGCAAGGCTGCGCGCCACGCTCGGCTCGCGCTACCAGTCGAGCCGCATCAACCTGTCGCTCGGACAGACGCGGACGGTGTCTATCAACGTCATGGGAGAGGTCGTGAAGCCCGGCACCTACACCCTGTCGGCATTCGCCTCGGTGTTCAACGCCCTCTACATGGCCGGCGGCACCAACGACATAGGCACGCTGCGCAACATAAAGATTTACCGAAACAACCGCCTCGTCAGCGTGTGCGACATCTACGACTACATCCTCAACGGCAAGATGACGGGCAACGTGCGGCTGCACGATGGCGACGTGATAATAGTGGGACCCTACGACTGCCTGGTCAACGTGACGGGAAAGGTGAAACGACCCATGTATTATGAGATGAAACGTAACGAGAGCCTGCAGACGTTGCTGCGCTATGCCGGTGGCTTCACGGGCGACGCTTACAAGAAAGCCGTGCGCGTGAACCGCAAGACAGGCCGCGAATATGCAGTGTTCAATGTCGACGAGTTCGACATGAGCGCGTTCCGCATCGCTGACGGCGACTCGGTGAGCGTCGACTCCATCCTACCCCGTTACCACAACACCGTGGAGATCAAAGGGGCCGTGTTCCGCCCGGGGATGTATCAGCTTGGCGACGGCATCAACAGCGTGCGCTCGCTCGTGCAGCATGCCGAAGGACTGACGGAGGAGGCCTTCACGGCACGCGCCGTCATGCACCGAATGAAAGCCGACCGCACCCTGCGTGTCATACCCGTTGACATACAGGGTATCATGGACGGGCGCGTGGCAGACATACCCTTGAAAGAGAACGACGTGCTCTTCATCCCCACCAAGCAGACGGCGATGAACGAGCAGACGATCAGCATACAAGGCGAAGTGGTGTACCCCGGCATCTACAAATATGCCGACAATGAGACCCTCGAAGACTTCGTGCTTCAGGCAGGCGGTCTGACCGACAAAGCCTCAACCGTGAAGGTCGATGTGGCACGGCGGGTCGGTAACCCCAAGGCGCTGACCACAGACAGCATCATCGCCAAGACCTATTCGTTCGCCTTGAAAGACGGCTTTGTCGTCGACGGCGAGCAGGGCTTCGTGCTCCAGCCGTTCGATGAGGTATATGTCCGCAAAGACCCGAGCTATACCGTGCAGCAGAACGTGAGCATTGACGGTGAAGTGACGTTCCCCGGCACCTACACGCTATCGCACAGGCAGACACGCCTGACCGACCTCGTGAAAGCAGCCGGCGGAGCCACCAACCTCGCCTACATACATGGCGCAAGGCTTGAGCGCCGGACCAACGAGGCCGAGCGCAAACGCATGGAAGCGGCATTGCAGATGCAGAAAGAGCAATTGCAGCAAGAACTGATGACGCTCGCCGCGAGCCAGACATCGGGCTCCGCGCTGCAACAGGTAGGACAGCAGAGCAAGGAGGAGGAGATAAAGAAGTTCCAGGTGCCCAACACATACCCAGTGGGCATAGAGCTCGACAAGGCCCTGGCCGATCCCAACAGCGACGCCAACATCGTGCTCCGCGAGGGCGACCGCCTCATCCTGCCACAATACACGTCCACGGTGAAGGTAAACGGTGCCGTGATGTACCCCAACACCGTGAGCTATATCAAGGGCAAGGGCGTGGGCTATTACATCAACGCCTCAGGCGGATACAGCCGAAACGCACGCAAGAGCGGAGCATACGTCATCTACATGAACGGCATGGTGTCGAAATCGTCGAAGGCAAAGGTAGAGCCAGGCTGCGAGATAGTGGTGCCGAGCAAGATCAAACGTCGCTCAAGTCCGTCAGAGATACTTGGCATTGGCTCCAGCATGTCGTCGATAGCGGCAATGATAGCCACGATAGCCAACATGGCGAAATAGTGGCAAGCGCTTGGCTTGACGCTTGCCTTCTTTCCGCACAAAGCTCATAACTCGCTATGAATAAGCATCTTATGCTTTTAGCGAGGAAGGTGTGGAGTCTATAAATGGCACGACCTGCAGGGTGCGGGTCTTGTGCCCGTCCGCAACCCGGAAGGTATTCTGAATGCCAACACCTTTAAATTAAGAATAAATATTATAATTTACAACAAGGAAACTTGTTTGCACAACATAAAAGACTTATTTTTGCAAAAAATGACAAACATGACAAAGAATAAAATTCAAATAAAAAGAGAGGGAAAACTCATAACCGTATTAGATGAGAAAGGACATGTTTTGTGTTCTTCCACACGTCATTCAGTTGTGAGAAAAGACGAGCATCCATATATGACAGGATTCTCGAAAATCGCTGATTTAGGGAACAGCTATTCAGAGATGTTAACTTTATTACGATTGAACAACACTTCTAACCGAATAAGGGATTACTGGGAGAACGTGGGCAATTACGCACTGAATATAATGACTAAATAATATTAGCAAAAATATGAAGGACACAATTGATTCTAAAATGGCTGACAATAACCAAGATGCCTGACACGAAGAAAGCCAACTCCCGAAAGAACTTATAGAAGCTCTAAAAGATCTTCCTAAAGAAGAACAGGTCAAGATAAGCCAGATTATCTATAGTCAACATCTTACGGCATTTAAAGGTCCACTTCCACCTCCCTCAATTCTCAAAGAATACCAGGAGATAATTCCTAACTCACCAGAAAGGTTCCTTCAACTGGTTGAAAGAGAACAGGCACATACACTTTCCTGTGAGAAAAGCATAATTATAAACCAAATCCTACAAAACTGGGTTGGGCTAATTATTGGTGCAGGACTGGTCATTTTCCTTTGCTTAATGGCATACGATTTAGCGACTAAAGGCTATGATTTACTTGCTGGTATAATCTTTTCTACAACACTTGTTGCTGTAGCCGCAATCTTTGTTCTTAGAAAATTACCCTCTAAGACCACAAAAGAATCTGATACCAACAACAAGTCATAAGATAGGCATTCAAATAGTCTCGAATGGCAAACTTGGCAACAAGAAATGAAAGGAAAACTAAACGACGTGTCTAAAAAATACTGAGAGTTCTAAGCAATGGCGAAAACTCGAGTGATTGTTAATAAATTAAGGGTCTTCCGGAATTTGGAGTGATGGCATCTAAAAGAGTATATGTACCGTTTGAGTTTTGACTCTTACAAGCCCTTTACTACAAGCACTTTAGGTAATGTTTAGCTGTCAAAAACGGCACTGCTTTTATATCGTGTGCAAATTACGACTTTTGTACTCTCTTTATCTTGTAAATAAAGATATTAGAGAAAGTTATTGTTGTCTATGCAATTGATTTTCAACAACTATACATCATCACTCCAAATGTCGGATGAACC
>JALEJI010000047.1 GCA_022769825.1 Prevotella sp.
TTACACCGTAACGGCATCGCGATTGCACTGTAACGGCGACGCCATTTGGCTACTATCGCAAAAAAATCTGGCCGAAAAGCCGCTGGCGGTGTTGCGAAAAGGCAAAAGGCTACCCTTTTTCCGCTCTAAATGCACCTGTTCCCAAGTGTTAAATTTTGGCAATAATATTTTACATTTCAACGTTCATTCATAAAACATACACGTCAATTTCCGTACGTCCTTGCCATGCACACCCAACATGACAATAGGGACAATGGTGACCATGTATTGTCTGCCATTGTCCCTATTGTCGTGACGATGAAAACGCCGGGGTTTCAGTGAGAAATCCGCGTCCTTATTTCAGGTGCTCCATAAACCACTGCGTGATTTGCCTCAGCAGGTGGTTGCGCGTGTTTCCGCCGTAGATGCTGTGGTTGCGGTTGGTATAGATATTCTCCTTGAAGTCCTTGTCGGCCTGCACAAGCGCCTCGGAATATTCAAACGTGTTTTGCGGATGCACGTTGTCGTCGGCAGAGCCATGACAGATGAGCAGCGCGCCATTGAGCTTCGGAGCGCGGCTTATCGGGCAATCGTCGTAGCCTGTGGGGTTCTCCTGCGGCGTGCGCATGTAACGCTCGGTGTAAACGGTGTCGTAGTAACGCCAACTTGTCGGTGGTGCCACAGCCACGCCCGCCTTGAACACTGGTCGGCCTTCGCTCATGCTCATCAGCGTGCAGAAGCCGCCGAAGCTCCATCCCCAGATGCCGATGTTGGCCTTGTCAACATAAGGAAGCGTGCCGAGGTAGAGAGCCGTCTCCACCTGGTCTTTAGACTCCAGTGCGCCAAGCTTCTGGTAAGTGCACTTCTCAAACTCGGCACCGCGGCCACCCGTGCCACGACCGTCAACGCAAACGACGATGAAGCCCTGCTGGGCGAGATACATGTCGTAGGCGCCACCCTGCCCCATTGAGCCCGCGCTCCACGAGTTGACCACTTGCTGGTTGCCCGGGCCGCTGTATTGGAACATGATGACGGGATACTTGCGTGAGGCGTTGAAGTCGGCAGGCTTCACCATCCATCCGTCGAGCTTCACACCCTCGGAGGTGGTAAACGAGAAAGGCTCTTTCTTCACCCAGCCAAACCGGGCTATTTTCTCCTTCAGCTTCTTGTTGTCCACGTTGGTGGCAATCACGTTGCCGTTGTTGCTTCGCGTGGTATAGACGTAAGGCGTGTTGTAGTCACTCCACGAGTTGAGGAAATACTTGAAGTCGCCGGAGAACACGGCGGAGTTCCAGCCTTCCTGTCGCGTCAGCCTCTCCGTCTTGCCGTTCTTGTGGGCCACGTAAACCTGCCTGTCGTGAGGGTTGAGTGCCGCCTGGTAATAGATGTCGCCCGTGGCCTCGTCCATGCCATAGACGTCGGTGATGTCGTAGTTGCCTGGGGCTACCTTCCTGAGCAGCTGCCCGTTGTGGTTGTACACGTAGATGTGGTTGTAGCCGTCGCGGTCGGAAGGCACCAAGATGTAGTTGTCGCCAATCTTGAGGTTGACCATGGTCTCCTCCTTCACGTACTTGGCCACGCTCTCTTTCAAGAGCAAGTGGGCCACGGTGCTGCGAGGGTTGACGGCATAGAGGTTGAGCACGTCTTGATGTCTGGGCATGGTGTAGACCAGCACCTTGTCGGCGTTGGGAGTCGGCATGATGCGCGGCATGTAGCCGTCGGCGTCGAGAGGCACTTGCAGCTTCTGCGTCCTGTGGCTCTTGATGTCATAGCTCCAGGCCGACATCCTCGAGTTGTCTTGGCCCGCCTTTGGGTATTTGTAGCTGTACACTCCGGGGTAGACGGAATAGTCGTCGTGGGCGGGATGGCTGCCCTTGTAGAGCTGGAGCGAATATTGCCCAACGTTCTTCTCGTCGTATTTCAGCCAGCAAAGCATGGTGCCGTCGGCGTTGAAGGTCAAGGCCGTGTTGAACTCAAACTCCTCCTCGTTGACCCAGTCGGGTATGCCGTTGATTATCTCGTTGAACTTGCCGTCCTTGGTCACCTGGCTCTCGGCGTTGTCGTAGAGCAGCTTCACGAGAAAGATGTTGTTGTCTCTCACGAACGCCACTTGCAAGCCGTCGGGCGACCACACCGGGCATTGCTGCGGGCCGCCGTCGGAGAGCTTCTCCAGCTTGCGGCTCTTGATGGTGTAGATGTAGAACACCGCCTTGTAGGAGCGGCGATACACCTTCTCGCGCTTCGTGGCGATGAGCATGCGTGTGCCGTCGGGCGACATGACGTAGCCATCGAAGCCCTTGATTTGCTCGCCTTGGGTGTGATCCACGTCGAAGAGCACCGACGTGAGCTTGCCGGTCTTGAAGGAATACTGCTCGACGCGCTTCCCGTCGGCTGACACGCGGGCGTATTGGTCGGTGCCTTTAATGGGATTGATGCCCGAGACACCCTCGGCGGCAAACTCGCCAGAGGTTACCTGCTTCAGGGTAATAGGCTCAGACGCTAAGGAAACACTTGTCGACATAAGCAGTGACAAACAAAAAAGAATGAGTTTATTCATATATCTAAATAGCTTTCTTCTTGAGTACTGCAAAGTTAATACAACTTATTGAAACGACAACTTATTGAAACAAAAAACTTTTTTTGCCATATTGGCGAATAATGTATAAGTTTGGTACATATAAAAATATTTATTACCTTTGCGCCGTGGTTAACATCAAAGTCATGCGCAAGACATTTCTCTTAATTATCATATTGTCTCTACTTGTGGCGCTGCCATCCCATGCCGTGCTCAAGGAGCGCAACATAGGCGGCTCGCTGGCCATGCTCCGCATAGAGCTGACCAACTATCACAACAAGCTTGAAAGGCAGTCGGGCGCGCAAAAGGAACAGAGGGAACTGGTGATGAAGCAGCTCATCTCGACGATGAACCGCAGCCAGCAAAACGCCATCATGCTCTATTCGCAAAAGAGCGGCAACGTGTTCAACCTGACCTACGCCTGCCACGAGGCGACGGAGCAATACAAGAGCTTCAAGGAGTCGGTGGGGCCGTTCCGCGAATATGTCAACGAGGCCAATACGGAGATAACAAGATACGACAGCCTGATTTCAGACCTCAGCTCCATGTATGTCAACGCCCTGTCGCCAAAGGAGAAAACAGACCGCAACGTGTGCCTAACGCTCGCGGTGAACATAAGGCGCACACTGAACTACAAGAAGCAGCAAAGCCAGCTATATATAGACATATATAATAGGACTGAGGCGAGGCTGAAGGGCCTCAACGACTACGCCAACAAGCGCTACGCGGAGATACAGGCAAGCATATTCTCCAACAATGGCGACAACGTGTTGACGCTGCTGCGCAACATAAAGAGCGAGGTGAAGACGACAAGCCAGACCATGGCTGAGAAATACCGGCCCACAAACAAGTTCCGCTCCGACTGGGACAGCCGCATCATCCTCATCTTGCTCGCGCTCATAGCTTTCTACGCCTTGATAGCCGCGGGCTTGGCTTACATCGTCATTGGCTTCGTCATCACGCGGCTTGTGAAAAAAAACAAGGCCGACTTCCTGCTGCGTTGGCTCTCCGGCTCTGACGGCGGCGAGAAGGCAAATGAGAACTTCCGCGCCAAGCGCGTGTGCATCATCCTCGCGGCCACCGTGATAACGTTTGCCGCCGTCTTGGGCATGGTGAAGGCAACCATAAGCCAGAACTTCCTTTCCATGGCTTCAGGCCTGCTCGTGGAGTACGCCTGGCTGATGGCCGTCATCTTGCTGTCGCTGCTCATCAGGCTCGACGGCAAGCAGATACTCCACGGCCTGAAAATCTACACGCCAATCATGGCCATGTGCTTCATCGTGATATTCTTCCGCATAGTGCTCATACCCAACGTCTTGTCGAACCTCGTGATGCCCTTGCTCCTGCTGCTCTTCACCATTTGGCAATGGTTCGCTATAATGAAGAACTCCCGCCAACTGCCAGCCACCGACTCTTTCTACGCATGGGTGTCGCTCACGGTCTTCCTCGCGAGCGACGTGGCGTCGATGGTGGGCTACTCGCTCCTCTCGGTGGAGATACTCATCTGGTGGACAATGCAGCTCACCTGCATACTCACCATAACCTGCGTGTCGGACCTGCTGAAGCAATACGGCAACGACCCCAAGCGGAAGTTCTTCGACGACGACACGCCAGTGAGCCGCACATGGTTCTTCCGCCTCGTTTACACGGCGGCCCTGCCTATCCTCGGCACCCTGTCAATCCTGATAAGCATCTATTGGGCAGCCGACGTATTCAACCTCAGCGACACCACGCTCTCGCTCTTCAACCGCTCGCTGGTGAATACCGACAAGTTCACGTTCAGCATCATGCGCGCCGTGCAAGCGTCGGTGTTCTTCTTCTTGGCAAAATATGTGAACCACGTGTCGTTGCACACGCTCCACTACCAGCTGACCCTCCGCGAGCAACGCAAGGCGAAAGAGGAGAATCGCAAGCCGAGCATGCAAACCGTGATGAGCCACACGGCCATGTGGCGCAACCTCATACAAGTGGTGATATGGGGAGCGTGGTTGCTCGTCACGCTCACCATCTTCCATATAGACAACTCATGGATCGTGGCCATCTCGGCTGGTCTCTCCACCGGTATCGGATTCGCCATGAAAGACATCCTCGAGAACCTCTACTATGGCATCTCGCTCATGGCCGGACGAATAAAGGTGGGCGACTACATATCAATCGACGGAACAAAGGGCACGGTGAGAAACATAAGCTATACCTCGACGACGGTGGAAGCGCTCGACGGCTCGGTGATAAGCTACCAGAACTCGCAACTGTTCTCGAAGAACTACAAGAACCTGACGCGCAACCACGGCAACGTGCTGTCGATAATACCCATTGGCGTGGCTTATGGCACAAGGGTGCCGGAGGTGAAAGACGCCATCGACGCCGCCGTGACAAAGCTGAACAAGCAAAACTACATAAAGTATCTGAAAACGGTGTTCGCGGGATTCGGCGACAATTCCATCGACTTCAAGATTCTCGCTTGGGTCGACTCAAGGAAGCAGACCTACGCCGAGGGCGATATCATGGAGGCCGTGTACAACGCGTTGAACGACAAGGACATCGAGATTCCTTATCCGCAACGCGACATACATATCGTGTCTGACACGGCACATCTCGTAGCCCCGGCGCCGTCGAAGATACAGCACGCCGACTCTGAGGAGGAGGCGGACAACATCATCATCTCGAAAAAACAAGTATAACATGGAGAATAACAAGCAGCAAGATAACAACATGCAAGGCAACCGCGGCACGCGGGCCAACCAAGTGAGGTTGATAGCCGGGCCGTGCGTAATAGAGTCTGCCGAGCTTCTCGACACCGTAGCACAAACGCTGGTCGACATAAACCGCCGCCTCGGCACCGACATCATCTTCAAGGCGAGTTTCGACAAGGCCAACCGCACGAGCCTGCGCTCTTTCCGCGGCCCAGGCATTGACAAGGGACTGCAGATGCTTGCCGACGTGAAGGCCAATTACGGCTTGAAGCTTACCACCGATATTCATGAGGCGTGGCAAGCGGAACCGGCGGGCCAGGTGGTCGACATCTTGCAGATACCGGCGTTTCTCTGCCGCCAAACCGACCTGCTGGTGGCGGCGGCGAAGACGGGAAAGGTGGTAAACATAAAAAAGGCACAGTTCTTGTCGGGAAAGGATATGCGCTATCCTTATGAGAAAGCCATGGAGAGCGGAGCCAAGGAGGTATGGCTCACCGAGCGAGGCAACTGTTTCGGGTATAACAACCTCGTGGTGGACTTCCGCAACATACCCGACATGAAAGAGATAGCACAAACCGTCGTCATGGACTGCACTCACAGCGTGCAGCGGCCTTCCGCCGGCAACGGCAAGACGGTGGGCGACCGCCGCTTCGTGCCGGCAATGGCTCTCGCGGCGAAAGCCTTTGGCGCGAACGGCTACTTCTTCGAGGTGCATCCAGATCCCGACAAGGGACTGTCAGACGCGGCCAACATGCTGGAGCTTGACAAGCTGGAGCCTCTGATTGAAAAACTGATAAAGGATTAAATAGACGAGGAAAGGGCATGACAACAAACACACAAGAGGAAAGACTGATACACTCAAAGGCTTATGGTGAGCAATGCTTGCGCGATGAGGCACAGGCCATACTCAACCTTATCCCCCAACTCGACGAGAATTTTGAGAAAGCCGTGGAACTAATGTATCATTGCCACGGCAAGGTGATTGTGACAGGCGTAGGAAAGAGCGGCAACATCGGTGCCAAGATCGCGGCCACGCTTGCCTCGACAGGCACGCCGGCGTTTTTCATCAATCCCCTCGACGCTTATCATGGCGACCTTGGGGCCATGACATCGGAAGACGTCGTACTGGCCTTGAGCAACTCCGGCCAGACCGATGAATTGCTCAGGTTCATACCTATCTTGCTCCACATGCACGTGCCTATCATTGGAATGAGCAGGAATCCAGACTCGCTGCTCGCGAAATATTCCACGGTGCACGTCAAAGTGTACGTGGAGCATGAGGCGTGCCCGCTCAATCTCGCTCCGACAAGCTCCACTACGGCGGCGCTCGCCATGGGTGACGCCTTGGCGGTGGCCTTGATGAGGGTGAGGGACTTCAAGCCGCGCGACTTCGCGCAGTTCCATCCCGGCGGCGAACTGGGAAAACGGCTTCTCACTACCGCGGAAGACGTGATGAGAACAGACGACCTGCCAATAATACCGCAAGACATGCACCTTGGCGAAGCCATAATAGAGGTGTCGAGAGGAAAGCTCGGGCTCGGCGTGGCTCTCAACGATGACAAGACCATCGCCGGAATAATAACCGACGGTGACATAAGGCGAGCCATGCAGAAGTGGCAGGCGGAATTCTTCGACCATACCGTGGCCGACATCATGACACGAGAGCCAAAGACGGTGCTGCCAAACGTTAAAGTGTCGGAGATTCAACGCATTATGCACAGGTATAAGATACACTCCGTGCTGGTATGCGATAAGGAGAAGCGTCTGCTTGGAATAGTTGACAGCTATGCGTCATCTATGTTATAGTTCATGCTTTAGTGTCGTCCATGCTTTAATGCGTCATCTATGCTCTAAAATGTATAGCTACACATAACAATGAAGTCTGTTTACAGGATACAAATAGTTCTTTTATTCTTACTCTTACCAAGCCTGGCTACGGCGCAAGGCAGTGACTCCATTATCGTTCGCCACCTTGAGAAATGTGGTGTGACGTTCTCTCATGACAACAGCGTGACATTGCTGATGAACGGTCAAGAGAAGTTCGACGACATGTTTAAGGCCATAAGCGAGGCAAAGTCGTCTATCCATATGGAGTATTTCAACTTCAGGAACGACTCCATAAACCATGAGCTTATTGCCCGTCTCGCGAAAAAGGTGAAGGAAGGCGTTGAGGTGCGCTTGCTGTTTGATGGTTTCGGCAATATCTCTAACAATAGGCCGATGCGAAAGGTCGACATACAGGACATCAGGAAGCAAGGCATAGAGATATACGAGTTCAATCCGGTGAGGTTCCCATGGTTCAACGATATCTGGAGTCGTGACCACAGGAAGATTGTGATAATAGATGGCCAGGTGGCATACACGGGCGGCATGAACGTGGCCGATTATTACATAAAAGGAACCAAGCAAGTGGGTTCCTGGCACGACATGCACTGCCGCATACAAGGCTCAGAGGTTAACACCTTGCAAAGGATCTTCATGAAAATGTGGAGGAAGGTGACCAAGCAAGACATTCATGGCGATAAATATTTTCGCGCCTCGGGCAACGACAGCTACTTCACGGGTCTTAAACCCGACACCTGCCCAAGCGCAGGGCATAAGATGGTAGGGATAATAAACCGCGAGCCGCACACGTCGAACAAGATTATCAGGGAGTTTTACACCAATGCCATTCGCTACGCCAAAGACAGCATTAAAATCATAAATCCCTACTTCACGCTTAACCATAAGATAAAGAAGGCCTTGAAAGACGCGGCAAAGCGTGGCGTCAAGGTTGAGATAATGCTTTCGGTGAAGTGCGACATTCCGTTGACGCCCGACTGCGGCTTCTACAATGCCCACAAACTGATGAAAAAAGGCTGCACCATTTGGCTGTATGAGCCTGGCTTCCATCACACCAAGATTATAATGGTGGACGGGAAGTTTTGCACTGTCGGCTCGGCAAACCTCAACTCCCGCAGCCTTTCGTGGGACTATGAGGAGAACGCCGTCATCATTGACCCATGCACGACCGATGAGCTTGACCAGCTGTTCGACGCTGAGACGAAAGACTCATTCATGCTCACTCATGAGAAATGGAAGCAATGGAGAACGCCATGGCAAAGGTTCCGTGGCTGGTTCGCCCACCTTCTTACACCGTTCATCTAAGCCTTAGAGTTTGCTCCATACGCAAGAACGGCACCGTTGCCCGCTTTCGTCGCGGTAAAGGTGCCGTTTTCTTGTATGTGTGTGCCGAAAAAGGAAACAGAAGGTGAAAGACTTTGCGTATGGATGTCAAAGCTTCACGCTGCTGATGTCGACCAAGTTGTTGACGATGGCATATATGGTGAGTCCCGCCGGCGAGTGGATTTGCAGCTTCTTGGCAATGTTGCGGCGATGCGTGATGACGGTATTGGTGGAAATGAACAGATGCTCGGCAATCTCCTTGTTTGTCATGCCTTGGACGAGGGCAATGATAACCTCCCTCTCGCGGTCGCTGAGAGCCTCGTCAGACGCTTTCGCCTTGCCAATGATGTTTTGTATCTTCATGCTCACGTCGCTCTGCCTTGACTTTTGCTCCAGCAAGCGGACGGCAGGGATGAAGATGTGCTCTTCAACGGCGGCATGTTGCCTCAGCCATTCCTCGCAATTGTATATGTCATAGAGAGCTGAGGTGAGCTGATGGTTGTGCAAGCCGTCAGGCGGCAAGTATTTTATGATAATGTTCTTTAGCTCATTGAGCTTGCGGTCTGTGGCGGTATGGTGCTTTGAATAAGTTTGCACGTCATAATCAGATGGTTGCTCATGCCGCTCAAGGGCCTCCACATAAGGGAACACCGTCTTTTCCTCATATTGCATATGATTCCTGGTGGTGTGTTCATATTCGGTAAAGATCTTTAGTATCAGTTTCGCCAGGTTGTTCTCCGTGTCAAGGGCCTCCTCAAGCTTCTTCCTTATGGTAGGCAACTGGTAGCCGAGAAAATACTCATGGCTCGCTTTAAGATAATGAATAAGTGTAGGTACGGAGATGCTTGCCGCGTCATCAAAGATTTTGTAGCCGTTCACCGTGAAGTTAACAACGGCAAGGAAAGTGTAGGTATCAACCTTCTCGTCATAACACACTTCTTCCACGGTCTTGTCTCCAAAGCCAAGGTTAATACCAAAAGCACCCAGACTTTGTAAAACCGAATAGTTATCACTAATGACATTAATGAGCTTGTCGGTTGGCTCATATACTTTCTGGTCCTTCATATCATAATGCGTTTGTCTTGCAAAATTATTAAAATTTACAGAACAACCTTTGCCTCTTGTGCTGCTTTTGTTTCCCTACGATGTAAAAATACCTAAAAATGGGGATGGGCGGAGCATTTAAAGATGCCATCGGTATCCATGCCGAGCCCTTTCCGGCGACGTGACAAATCCGCCAATGTTTCCGCCACCGGCAGCTCCGCGATACTGTGCCCACCGATCGCGAATGCGGCTGACATAGTTGGCGGTCTCAGTGCCTCGCATGTAACCATTTCTCACCACAGGGTCATTGTAGTATTGTGGCTGTGAGAGCTTTAACACGAACTCCGAGACATCAGCCCAGCGATGAGGGTTGCGCCCGTGTTTCCGTGCCAGGGCCATGGCGTCGCGCACGTGATTGGCTCCGCCATTATAGCTCGCCAATTGGAACCAGACACGCTCTGAGGCAGGCACGTCGGCGAAATGGCCGCCCAACTCAAGCATGTATTTGGCCGCAGCGGCAATGTTCTCCTCAGGGTTGTAAAGCGATGACCTTGGGATGCCCAAATGGTCGGCCGTGCCAGGCATGATTTGCATTAAGCCGCATGCTCCCGCCCATGAGCGCGCGTTAGGGTCAAAGGTTGACTCCTGGTAACACTGCGCGGCCATTAGCCTCCAATCAAGACGGGCAAGTGGAGCGTACATCATGAAATACTTGTCATATCGAGATATTATGCCCTTCGAACGATTGAGCATTGGAGAGAAGACATGCCGGCGGACACTTGCCGTGGAAAGCCAAAACGACTCCTCCCTGCGCGTCTTGGCCACCATGTCTTTATTGAACCAAGAGTCAAGGCTCTTGGCAAGGTACTCGTTATCAGAATTCACCGCCCAGCCATGCTTCAGCGAGTCAACCTTAACGTTGGTATAGTCAACACCTTTCACGGAATCGGGCAATTGCAAAGCCACGATGTCAACGTCGCCGTTCTTGATCTTGCGAACCACCTCGGCCGTGTCTTTGCAAACGTCCACGCGGAGCGACACCCCTAACTTGTCGGCAAATTTCTGGCAAAGCAGATATTGCAATCCCATGCCGCGACCATGGTAGTCGTAATAAGTCTCGGGACCAGACAGCGTGGCGACTATCATCTCGCCATTGCTCACGATATCATTAAGGCCGAATTTTTCGCCTTGGGGAATAGAGTCGCCTTCAAGCGGCGTTCCCCAAGGAGTCATCTCCGCGTGTTTCTTTTCCTGACAAGAAAACACGAAAAGCAAACAGAAAAGGAAAATTATGTAATTTATATGAAACCTCATAGATTTATTATCTACAAAATTACGAACTTTATTGGATATATAAGAAAATTGCGCTACTTTTGCAACGAATATTATCAATTATATAGAAAAAAGACACAAATACATACTAATATGTTAAGAATTGCCATTCAGTCAAAAGGCCGCCTCTATGAGGACTGCATGAATCTTCTTGCGGAAGCGGACATCAAAGTGAGTCCAAGCAAGCGCACCCTGCTCGTGCAGAGCACCAACTTCCCGTTGGAAGTGCTCTTTCTCCGTGATGACGACATTCCACAAAGTGTTGCCAGCGGTGTCGCTGACATTGGTATCGTAGGTGAGAATGAGTATGAGGAAAGACAAGAGAATGCGCAGATTATCGACCGCCTTGGTTTTTCAAAGTGCCGCTTGTCTTTGGCAATTCCCAAGGCTGCCAATTACGAGGGGCTTGAATGGTTTAACGGCAAGAAAATCGCCACGAGTTATCCAGGCATTCTCAAGCGCTTCCTGAACAAGAACAATATCCATGCCGACATCCATGTCATAACGGGCTCTGTGGAGATAAGTCCCGGCATTGGCTTGGCCGATGCCATTTTCGACATCGTAAGCAGTGGCTCAACACTGGTACACAACAACCTAAAGGAGGTTGAAGTCGTAATCAAGAGCGAGGCATTGCTCATTGGCAACCTTAACATGGACGAGGAAAAACACGACATCCTAAATGAGATGCTCTTCCGCTTCAAGGCTGTGAGGTCAGCGCAAGACAAGAAGTATGTCATGATGAACGCTCCAAAGGACAAGCTTGCCGACATTGCCGCGGTCTTGCCAGGAATAAAGAGCCCTACCATAATCCCACTCTCAGACCCAAACTGGTGTGCCATACACACGGTGCTCGATGAGAAGCGTTTTTGGGAAATCATAAACAAGCTAAAGGAGCTGGGTGCGCAAGGCATTTTGGTTAGTCCAATAGAAAAAATGATTCTGTAAGAATGAACATCATAAAATATCCTGCACATTCAGATTGGAGCTCTATAGTGGAGCGTCCTCACATGGATTTGTCAAAGCTCAACGCCACGGTGTCGGACGTGCTTCAAGACATCAAGGAAAACGGTGATGAAGCGATAAAGAAATATGAGGAGAAGTTTGACCATGTGAAATTGTCTTCCCTGGAAGTCTCGGAGGAAGAGATAAACGAGGCTTTTGACTCTATATCAAGCGACTTAAAAGCCTCTCTTGAACAGGCCCACCATAACATTGCCGTTTTTCATGAGGCACAGAAGTTTGGAGAGGGACAACATATTGAGACCTGCAAAGGGGTGACCTGCTGGCAGAAGAGCATAGCAATAGAAAAGGTCGGACTGTATATCCCTGGTGGCACTGCCCCACTCTTTTCCACAGTCCTCATGCTCGCCACGCCGGCAAAAATCGCGGGATGCAAAGAGATAGTGCTTTGCACGCCTCCTAACAAGGAAGGCAAGGTGAACCCTGCCATCCTTGCGGCGGCAAAGATAGCTGGTGTAAGCAAGATTTACAAGGCTGGTGGCGTACAGGCCATTGGCGCGATGGCTTATGGCACGGAAACGGTGCCTAAAGTTTACAAGATATTTGGCCCAGGCAACCAGTTTGTCATGGCAGCCAAACAACAAGTGAGCATCCACGATGTGGCCATCGACATGCCGGCAGGACCAAGCGAGGTCTGCGTTTACGCTGACGAGACAAGCAACCCTGTATATGTCGCCGCTGACCTACTGTCGCAAGCGGAGCACGGAATAGACTCACAAGTGATAATGATTACGACATCGAAGCAACTTCTCGATGACGTGAGGCGCGAGATAGACAAGCAACTGCAACCGCTTCCACGTCGCGAGCTCGCGGCAAAAACATTGGAAAACTCAAAGCTGGTTCTTGTAAAAGACAGCGATGAAGCCATGGCGCTCTGCAATCTTTACGCCCCGGAACATCTAATCATTGCCACGGCGGATTATGAGCGACTTGCCGATAAGGTGGTTAATGCCGGTAGCGTGTTCCTTGGCCAGTGGGCATGTGAGAGCGCGGGCGACTATGCCAGCGGCACGAACCATACGCTTCCCACCCATCAATACGCGCTTGCCTACAACGGCGTGAACCTTGACAGTTACAACCGCAAGGTGACTTTCCAACACCTCAACGAGGACGGCATACGCAGCATAGGGAAGACTGTTGTCTGCATGGCGGAGAATGAGCAATTGGAAGCACACGCCAACGCGATGCGACTTAGGATGGACAGCCTTGGAATGAAAAACAAATAGAAATGAAACAGCTTCACGACTTGGTAAGACCAAACATTTGGCGACTTGCACCTTACAGTTCAGCACGCAATGAATATAGCGGGCATGAGGCACACGTGTTTCTCGATGCCAACGAGAACCCTTACAACTCTCCATTCAACCGCTATCCTGACCCATTACAGACGGAAGTCAAGGCAAAGCTCTCTAAGTATAAGCAGGTTAAACCGGAATGCATCTTCCTGGGCAATGGTTCTGACGAAGCCATAGACTTGGTTTACAGGGTATTTTGCCGACCGCAAGTCGATAATGTCGTCGCCATTGAGCCAACCTACGGCATGTACAAGGTGTGCGCCGACATCAACGACGTGACGTATAAGCCCGTGCTTCTCGACGAAGGCTACCAACTCAACGCCGACAAGCTCTTGGCAGCTTGCGACAAGCGCACAAAGGTAGTGTGGTTCTGCTCTCCAAATAATCCAACGGGAAACAACCTTGATGTTAGCGAGATAGAGAAGGTCATTTCACGGTTTGATGGCATTGTTGTCGTTGATGAGGCTTACAGCGACTTCTCTACTGTGCGTACATTCCGCAAACGCCTTGCCGAGTTCCCTAACATCATTGTTCTCAACACCATGAGCAAGGCTTGGGGATGTGCGGCAATCCGTTTGGGCATGGCGTTTGCGAGCAAGGAGATTATAGACCTTTTCAACAAAGTCAAGTACCCTTACAATGTCAACCTGCTTACGCAAAAGCAGGCCCTTGAAGAACTTGACAATGTGGAGATGGTTGAGAAATGGGTCAACATCATTCTTCTGGAGCGAAAGCACATGGTACAAGCTTTCAAGGAACTTCCAGAGTGTGTTCAAGTGTTCCCTACCGACGCCAACTTCTTCCTCGCGCGCATGACGGACGCGCAAGCCATATACGACTACCTCGTAGACAATGGCATCATCGTCAGGAACCGCACGCGGGTAACGCTTTGCAAAGACTGCCTTCGCGTCACCATTGGCTCACCAACCGAAAACTCTGAGCTTCTCAGCGTACTGAGAAACAGGAAATGAACCACTGATGACGCAAAGCGTTTATCTTGATACCTCTTTCCTTAAGGCCAATTATGGCCTTAAGGCTTTACGAGGGTTCCTATCTCCTCACCGTCAATCACCTTCTTTAGGTTGCCAACGACATCCATGTTGAACACGTATATTGGCAGATGGTTGTCTTGGCACATGCAGATTGCGGTCAGGTCCATTACTTTCAATCCACGTTCAAGCACCTCATGGTAAGATATTTCCTTAAACTTCTTTGCCGTGGGGTCTTTCTCTGGGTCAGCCGTGTAGACACCATCCACACGCGTGCCTTTCAGCATCACGTCTGCCTCAATCTCTATTCCGCGAAGCGACGAGCCTGTGTCCGTCGTGAAATAAGGATTGCCTGTGCCTGCCGAGAATATGCAAATGTATCCAGCTTCAAGGGCGTCGATGGCTTTCCACTTGTTGTAGAACTCCCCTATCGGCTCCATCCTGATGGCTGTCATCACCTTGTTTTTCACGCCTATGGCTCCTAATGCTGAGCTAAGCGCCAAGGAGTTGATTACCGTGGCGCACATGCCCATCTGGTCACCTTTCACACGGTCGAAACCTTTTTGCGAGCCGCTAAGCCCACGGAAGATGTTGCCGCCGCCAATCACGATGCCAATCTCCACGCCCATGTCGTGTATTTCCTTTATTTGGGCGGCATAATCGGCAAGCCGCTGAGGGTCAATGCCAAATCCTTGTTCACCCATCAAGCTCTCGCCTGAGAGCTTGAGCAGAATTCTTTTAAAACGTGCCATTTGTTTTAATTTTATTGTTATCTGTTTTTCTTTAGTGCTAAACTATGAACTCCACTTCCTTGAAAGCGTAGCTTCGTATCTTGCCTTCCTTGTCTCTCAAGATTAAATTACCATCATCTTCCACTTCCACCAAGGCCGCCTCAAACTCTCCTTCCTTGTCATGATACTTGAAAAATCCATGACCACGATACAGGTATGACGTGTACAGGCTTACTATTTTCTCGTAGTTGCCATTGCGCAAGTCGTTAAGGTAAATTGAGAATGCTTCTACCACTTCTTTGAGCAACGCGTCTTTGTCGAGCTCCTTGCCCAAGACCTGCGCGAGCGACACCGGGTTTGGAGCGTCACTGTGGAACTCTTTTTGATTCACGTTTATTCCCGTTCCGATTATGCAATCGCGAATGTGGTTCTTCGACAGGAAGTTCTCTATTATGGTTCCGCTTATCTTCTTGTCTTTCCAATATATGTCATTTGGCCATTTTATCGCAATGTCGCCAGTGTAATTGGAGAGGACATCGCGCAAGGCCAACGCGACAGCCTCGGATATTAAGAACTGTGAGTGCAACGGCACCCAAACCGGATGACACAAAATGGAGAAGAGCAAGTTCTTGCCACGCTCACTCTCCCACTTGTTTGTGCCCTGCCCTCTTCCTGACGTTTGGAAGGCCGTGGAAACCACTGTTAACCCTTTGCCATCACCTTCAAGGTCAGGAAGATGGTTTCTAAGGTAAGTGCTTGTGGAATCGGTCTTTTCCACTTCAATATAGTTGACCTTGGGTTGATTTTTCTTTTTCCTGTCAAATAAGGAGAGGATTGAACGCATCTTCAATATGGTTTACTTTTATCTGTTTACTGTTTCTTTTCCCAACGATGGTCACGATGTCGAACCGCAGTTCCTCACTTATGTCGTGAGACTTGACATACTCGTCGGCCGCCACCATCAGGTGTCTCATCTTCCTTATGTCAACGGCATCCTCTGGGCTGGTCACGTCGTCATTGGCGCGCGCCTTTACCTCCACAAACACCACCGTTGTCATGTCGGAAGTCTTGCAAATGATGTCAATGTCGCGTTTGCTTCGGCCAAAGGTCCAGTCGCGCTCCATGATTATGTAGCCTTTCTTCTGAAGATATTCAGCCGCATAGTCCTCGCCCCATTTACCGAAGTCGTTGTGTTCTGCCATTATATGCTGTATTATTTTGCAAAAATAGCCTTTTTCTTTTATAATTCAAAGAGAAAGGCTAACTTTGTGGAAACAAAATACGATTATGCAAGAAGAGCAAACCAAACGCGATGAATACTTCATGCGGCTTGCCCTGGCCGAGGCCAAGTCAGCTTACGAAGAGGGCGAGATTCCTGTCGGGGCAGTCATAGTGGCTGGCGGCAAGGTCATAGCGCGCGCCCACAACCTGACCGAGACGCTGCACGACGTGACGGCCCACGCCGAGATGCTCGCCATCACTTCCGCCGCGAGTCTTCTTGGTGGCAAATACCTTTCAGGCTGCACGTTGTATGTCACCGTAGAGCCTTGCGTGATGTGCGCCGGTGCTTTGGGATGGTCGCAGATGAGTCGTGTTGTCTATGGGGCCACAGACGAGAAGCGAGGCTACTCCGTCTTCGCGCCTCGCGCATTGCACCCCAAGGCAAAGGTCACGGGCGGAGTGCTTGAGGCGGAGTGCAAGGCGTTGATGCTATCGTTTTTCGCGTCAAGGCGCTGAAGCCGGCCTATTTCACAACGACAACGAGATATTTGCTCGTGCTCCAGAAGAGTTGCGGGTTGGTGATTGCCAGCGTGTACATCTTGTTATTGTCGCGCGTCAGCTCGTAGCTTCCTGCGGGATGTGACGTCAACAGCCGTGCCGACTTTGAGTAGAGTTTTATCTCCCTGGTCACGCGAATGTCTATCTTCGTGAAATAGTTCTTGTTGAAGTTCTGCTGCAACACTTTGTCGCCCATGAGGATGCGCTGGTCTTTCAGCTCAGGCCTCGTGCCAAAGACATACCAAGCGGTGTTGAGCTGTGTTTCCTGGTTGTTTATTATTTGCGATTTCTCGTCGCTCTCGCTCTTGAGTTCCGTCACGTTATTGTTCAGATTGCTGATGGTCTCGTCAAGCTCGGCAATGTGTATGTTCTTGGCGTCAAGCTCAGCCCTGAGCTGCTGCAATTGCTGGTCTTTCTCGTCCAACTGTCGCAACATGTTGGCAATGACTTTTTTCAATTCTTGGCTCTTGAAGTCGCTGTCGCGCAATTGTCCCTGCAGCTTTTTTATAAGTTCCCTATTTTGCTGCATTCGGTCGGCAATGAACTTTATGTCTTCCTTTATCTGGCTGGCTTTGTCGGCACGTTCGTCGTCCTGTATCAGGTTGACCCGGTTCTCGGCCTCGCTTATCTCGTTGAAGCCTTCCTGTATCTCGTTCATCGTGGCCATCATGTTGTTGATTTGTGTGTCACGCTGCGAGATTATCTGCTGCAAGGAGTCGTCCTTGGCCACCGTCGGCCTGTTGGCCACCGGAGCCTTATATTCTTTGCAGCCATAAAGAAGCAATGCAAGGCTGACAAAGCATATTGATATGACTCGATTTCTCATGGCTAATCCTCCTTCTCCTGTTCCTGTCGATTGTTTCTCTTCTCTGGCTTGACCTTCTCTTTTCCTGCCAGCACGATCACGATCTCACCTTTCGGCTCTACCTCCTCGAAATGCGCTATTACCTCGTCGAGCGTGCCCCTGACGTGTTGCTCATGAATCTTGCTTATCTCACGCGCCACGCTCACCTGACGATCACCGCCAAACACCTCGGCAAACTGCTTCAGGGTTTTCAGCGTGCGGTAAGGCGACTCGTAAAACACCATGGTGCGCGCCTCGTCCTTCAGACTTTCCAAATGTGTCTGGCGGCCTTTTTTCTGAGGCAAGAAGCCCTCAAAGCAGAAACGGTCGCACGGCAGGCCGGAAGAGACGATGGCCGGTATGCAAGCCGTGGCCCCTGGCAACGTCACCACCTCAATGCCTTCGCGAGCGGCCTCTCGCGCGAGGAAAAAGCCTGGATCGCTGATGCCTGGCGTTCCCGCGTCGCTGATTTGGGCTATTGTCATTCCCGCCTTCAGCTTTTCTATTATGCCTGCCGTGGTGCCGTGCTCGTTGAACTTATGGTGAGCCATGAGACGGTTCTTTATGTCATAATGCTTCAACAGGATGCCCGAAGTGCGGGTATCCTCGGCAAGCACAAGGTCGGCCTCTTTGAGAATGCGAAGGGCGCGGAGCGTGATGTCCTCCATGTTGCCCACTGGTGTCGGAACGATATATAATGTACCCATAATCGCAACAAATGTAGATAATATTTTTCAATGTGACAAGGTTTCGACAAAATCTTTGCAATTTTTAAGAGGCTCCTTCAAATTATATTGTTTACCTTTGCATTCATGATTGACAATCTCGTGGGGGAAATCCACCGCCCCGGCAGAATAGAGGTGGTTTGTGGTTCCATGTTCTCTGGCAAAACCGAGGAACTTATTCGCCGGCTGAAACGCGCGCGCATTGCCCGTCAGCAGGTCATGATTTTCAAGCCTTGCGTTGATACGCGATATTCCGAGGAGAAAGTGGTGAGCCATGACCACAACTCCATAGGCTCAACCCCCGTGACCGACTCCAATACCATCTTGAAAGCCGCGCAAGGCTACGACGTGATAGGCATTGACGAGGCTCAATTCTTCGACGACGGCATCGTGAATGTTTGCAACCAGCTCGCTTATAACGGCATGCGCGTCATTGTGGCAGGTCTCGACATGGACTATCTCGGCAAGCCTTTCGGACCCATGCCGAAGCTCTTGTCCATTGCCGACGAGGTGACAAAGGTTCACGCCATCTGTGTCAAGTGCGGCTCGTTGGCTTACGCCAGCCATCGCCTCGTCAAGAACGACTCGCAGGTAATGCTCGGCGAGAAAGAGGAGTATGAGCCTCTCTGCCGCGACTGCTTCAAGCGAGCCATCGAGGAGGACGAGCGCAATGCACGGTCAAAGAATCTATTTGAATAATATTCCATACTTTTTCTTGCTTGGCTCACTTAAATGATGTAATTTTGCAGGAAATAAACTTGAAATAGTAAACAATAGGACAAGAGATGTATATTTCTGACCACGTTTCAGACTATATACACATTTCAGAAGTAACACAAAAACATATATACATTATGGGATTATTAACAGGAAAGACAGCTCTCGTAACAGGAGCCGCACGTGGCATTGGCAAGGCCATTGCCCTTAAGTTTGCCCAGGAAGGCGCAAACATCGCTTTCACCGACTTGTTTATCGACGAGGAGCATGGTGGCCTCCAGACCGAGCGCGACATCCAGGCCCTTGGCGTAAAGGCAAAGGGATATGCCAGCAACGCCGCCGACTTCGCGCAGACTGCCGACGTCGTGGCAAAGGTAAAGGAAGAGTTTGGCTCTGTCGACATTCTCGTCAACAACGCCGGAATCACAAAGGATGGCTTGATGCTCCGCATGACCGAGCAGCAGTGGGATGCCGTTATCAACGTCAACCTCAAGTCTGCGTTCAACTTCATCCACGCTTGCGTGCCTGTGATGATGCGCCAGCGCCACGGCTCTATCATCAACATGTCGAGCGTGGTTGGCGTGCACGGCAATGCCGGACAGTGCAACTATGCGGCTTCCAAGGCTGGACTTATCGCCCTCGCCAAGAGCATTGGACAGGAGATGGGCGCAAAGGGCATCCGCGCAAATGCCATCGCACCAGGTTTCATCGACACTGCCATGACACAGGCCCTGCCCGATGACATCCGCAAGGCTTGGATCAAGAACATTCCTCTGCGCCGCGCCGGAACGGTGGACGACATCGCCAACACGGCTCTCTATCTCGCTTCAGACCTCTCAAGCTACATCTCTGGTCAGGTAATCCAGGTTGATGGCGGAATGAACATGTAATGAAGCCGGTTTACGAAGACAATCATATTATCATCATCTATAAGGAGAGCGGCGAGATCGTGCAGGGCGACAAGACCGGCGACAAGCCTCTCTCCGAGACGGTGAAAGACTATATCAAGGCGAAGTATCACAAGCCGGGGAATGTTTTCCTCGGCGTGGTGCATCGCCTTGATCGTCCTGTGTCGGGCCTTGTGGTTTTCGCGCGCACGTCAAAGGCCTTGTCGCGACTCAACGACATGTTTCGTAAAGGCGAGGTTCACAAGACTTATTGGGCGATAACCCATGAGATGCCGCCTCGGCAAGAAGACACGTTGACCAACTGGCTGACGCGCAACGAGAAGCAGAACAAGAGCTATGCCTACGACCATGAGGTGCCGGGGGCGAAGAAGGCCATACTGCACTACCGCGTCATAGCAAGCAGCGACAACTACCATCTCTTGGAGGTAAGGCTGATGACAGGCCGACACCATCAGATACGTTGTCAACTCGCGGCCATGGGATGCCCCATCAAGGGTGACTTGAAATATGGCGCGCGACGTTCAAACCCTGACGGAAGCATATCGCTGCTCTCACACGAGGTGGAGTTCACGCACCCCGTATCCAAGGAGACAATCCACGTGGTATCGCCCTTGCCTGAAGACAAGCTGTGGACTGCTTTCAAGCTCAGCAAAACAGAATAAAGCCATGACAGAGAACACGTATCCACGCGACTTCGAGATATATTGGGAGTCTCACAAGGCCGACCTCATAAGGCAAGCGCCTCGCGCCTTGAAGGAAGAACGCGAGAACAACGGCAAGATGAACACCGCAGGCGACTGGCTGTTGTTCGCCTTGCCCATCATTGTCATCGTCGGCTTCACTAATACCGATTTCATCAAGAGCGAGCTGCTAAGGTTTGTCGTGGCTCTCGCCATTGGCTTTGTGTGCTTTGTCATCACGGTCTACGTCAAGCCTCTCGTCAATGGCAAGAGAAGCATTGTCGACATCGATGCCGACATCAAAGCCTATTTCTACGGCATTTACAAGGAGGAACAACACTGAAGGCTCACTAATCAGCGAGCCTTTTTTTATTTTTTGGAGTGCTTCCGCGATTTGGAGTGGTGACATAATCTCCCGTTGCGCTTTGCATGGACGGTAAGCGATGGTTAGGGGTCATTCGGATTGCGGACGGCCACAGGGGCAGCCGCTGCAAAGCGCGCCAACGTTAACCAACTTTGCAGGGTAATAATAATTTACAAATGGTCGTCTGAGAATCGATTTTTTTCAACCGAGGTGTCTCTTGGTTGGAAATGACGCGATTATGGGCTATTTTGATAAAAGCCTGATTATTAACACGTTATATTTTTGACGGTTTTTGGGCTTTGCCAATTCACTAAAATGGCGTTGCCGTTACAGTGCAATCGCATCGCCGTTACGGTGCAATCGCGATGCCGTTACGGTGTAATCGCGATGCCGTTACAGTGTAACGGCGACGCCATTACGCCGTAATCGCAAAAATTTTTGGCAAAAATCCGGTCGGTGGCATTGTCGAAGGGCGAAAGGCTACCCTTTTTCCGCTCTATTTGCCCCTGTTTCCAAGTGTTAAATTTCAGCAATAATATTTTACAATTCGACGTGATTATACTATGCCTGTCATGGATTAAAACAAGGTTTAGACAGTATTGTCTTCCTTACGACTCCAGCCAGCCATACGACGGAAAGGAATTCACCGACGTGCTAAGGGCGATGGAGAGTGCTCAAGCACGGCGCCGATAGCAAGGAGGTTCTTGCCATAGCGAGGGGCAAGCTCATGCAGAGTGGCATGGCTCACGCCTAACGGCTGAAGAAGGACATAACCCATAATGCACTTAATTGCACGATTATCGTCATCTTTTGCGAAAAAGCTTCGCAGATATAAAATAATTTTTGTATTTTTGCTCACGGCTTAGAAGTTTTTAATCTTTATTGTTTAGCGATTGTAAAGAAACTCATTTTCTGTGAGTGATACAAACTTCAGAGTCTTTTTTCTTCCAAAACAACTTAAAAATAACGCTTGTGATTTTTCACTTGCGAAACTTTAGTCAATTTATGATTAGAACACTAAACTCTTTACGATTCATTCTCATCTTGATGATTGTGATTTCGCACTCGGCACTTCCCATGTCCCAAGGATTACATGATTACTTGGGTGAATGCCCTGTAGCAATATTCTTTGTCATTAGTGGTTTCGTATTGTCATTGAGCAAGGGAGAGAAATTAGAGAAGGAAGAACTTAGCAATAAACAGTTCTTCCTTTCCCGCATATTCAAACTCTATCCATTACATCTACTGATAGTAGCTTTCTTTATTCCCTTAGATTGGCGATTAGGATATTTAGAATCTTGGAGTCAAACCATAGCCCATTGCTTTTTGCTGCAATGCTGGGTGCCATCTCACGAATTCATTGCAGTTTTAAATGGACCTACATGGTTTCTTTCAGACATCATATTCTTTTACCTTATATTCAAATATTTATATCGTTTTATTATCAGAAATTCATGGAGAACCATTTTGCCAATTCTGAGTATATACATGATAGGATACATCTTACTGAGCTTTAGCACAACCAAAGACTATTCTGCAGGATATATTTATTTTTACCCACCATTTAGGTTGATAGACTTCTGTCTCGGTATATGCCTTTACAAATTCTATCAATCAACAATAGGACAAAAACTATCCGAAAAAATCGCCAAAGGTATATCCTGTTGGCATGCCTTTATAGCAGATACTATCATCGTACTTATGATAGCAACCATGTATGAATTAGCCATCCATAGCAATCCTAATTTTCGATGTGCAGCTCTCTACTGGTTATCCTCTATAATCCTTGTCTTTTACGCTGTATCGATTGAAAACGGAAAAGGTTGGCTTTCATGTTTACTTCACAACAAATTTCTCTTTTGGTTGGGGAATTGTAGTTTTGAAATCTATCTTTGGCACATGCTCTGTTTCCGTATCATACAAAGTATTGCCCTAAGAATATACGGAGAAGACATACCATATAGTGGCATACAGCTCATGATATCCCTATCTTTCACCATTATGATGGCATGGATAAGCAAGAAATACATTGTTATCCCTATATATAATAAACTCAAAAACATAGCATGCAAATGAACCAACTCTCGTTATTATTAACAGTAGAAAGCAACAGCAATAAGTAACAAGGAGAAAATCAGCAAATTTGCCGAATCGGTTATTTAGCTGAAATGTATCGCAAGACCTTAAATGTGTAACGCACTTTTGCGTAACGTGTAACGCAATGCGTAACGCATTTTTGGCTCATCGTGTCACATTATGTCCTCTTCTGTACTCATAGCGGAATTCCACCGTGATGTTAGACAATAATGTTAACCTCTAAATAACC
>JALEJI010000052.1 GCA_022769825.1 Prevotella sp.
CTATACTGATTCGTGTGGGTAAAATACACTTCCTTACGGAATTCTCACACTCTAAGTTTTTTCTCCACACGGATTTAAAAGATTTGAAAGATAGCTACGCCGCAAGCGTCATAAAGATGTGAAGCTAAAACACCCACATAAATCAACATAGGCACCATAATTATATAATGCTTTGCAGGGGCGGGCCCTGCAAAGCATTATTAGTTATCCGCAGTGGAAGAACTTTTTTACGAGTATTCCAATCTCGCGCCTGTCCTCGGCAATGTCGTGGCGCAGCGTGCGGTCGTTATACGATCTCAGTTCTTTCACTATGCCGTTTATCATGTGAGGCGAGAAGATGTGGCTTGCCTCGTAAACTGCCCGCTGCTTTAGCAAGCAGTCGGCAGACGCGTCGCAAGAGTCGGGCAGGTGGTCGAGTTGAGCGAGCCTCTCGGCGTGGGCTGGGTCGTTGATGTCGCCATCCACGAAAGTGCGCTCAGCCAACTCAAGGGCGTTGTCCATCTCGAAACCGTGGCGGCACGCCACGCAGAGCGCGGCAATGTATTGGTACACGTCTGCCGAGCCGTCGCCGGAACGAATCTCGAAAGTCTGCTTCACGCTTCCGCGCTCCTCGTAGGGCACCTCCTGCTCCAAAGGGTTGGCAACATGGCTCATGTCCACGCCCGACGTCCAACCCAATGGTACGCGAACGAGGGCGGAGCGGTTGCTCATGCCCCAACAGATGTTCGTAGGTGCCTCTTGGTGTGGCACGAGGCGGAAATAGCTCGTCGGAATCTTGTTGCCGAACGCCGTGAGGCTTGGCGCGAGTTCCATGCATCCGGCTATTGCCTTGCGCGCG
The DNA here is from genome assembly GCA_022769825.1 of Prevotella sp. Lineage (GTDB taxonomy): Bacteria > Bacteroidota > Bacteroidia > Bacteroidales > Bacteroidaceae > Prevotella. The sequence continues at coordinate 839 of JALEJI010000052.1, forward strand.
TTGTCGTTGAGCTTCCCGCGAGTCAACAGCATGTTGCGACCGTCCTTCATGAGCCTCATGTGGATGTGCAGCCCTGAGCCCGCCTTGCCCGTGGTAATCTTCGGGGCGAAGGTGACGTTGAGACCCACCCTCCATGCGAGGTTGCGGATTACCCATTTGGCTATTAGGAGCTCGTCGGCGGCTTGCATCGCCGGCACCGGCAGAAACTCTATCTCATTTTGCTCATAGAGCAAGCCTTCAAGCTCGAAATTGCCAACCTCCGAGTGTCCATATTTAATGTGTCCGCCCGCCTTGGCAATATAGTCCATGCACTTCTGCCTGAACTCGCCCATCTTGGCGTATGGCGCGCTCTCGTGATAACCGTGCTGGTCGCGTGCCTTGTAGTTTTCGTCGGCTTCCTTTATGACATAATACTCCAGCTCGCCCATGGCCTCGAACTCCATGCCCGTAGTGGCTCGGAACGTCTCCACCGCCTTGCGCAGCGTGTGCTCTGGCGATGACTCCAAAGGCTGTCCGTTCTTGTTGAAGAAGGAGCAAAGCATGCACAACGTCGGCTCCGCGTTGAAGGGGTCCACGAAAGCCGTGGAGAAACGCGGCAACACGTAGAGGTCGCTGCTCGCAGCCTCGATAAACGAGAAGAGGCTGGAGCCATCGACGCGCTCGCCGCAGGTGAGAATGGTTTGCAGGTAGTCGATGTCGGACAGCACGAAGTTGAGCGTCTTCACCTTGCCGTCGCCTCCAGGATACAGGAAGTTGACACGTCGAATGTTGTTTTTCCTCACGAAGCGCACGATGTCCTCGCGTTTTATCTCCTCGGGTGCCATCTGCAACTGGTCTATCACGGTGTTGGCATTGAATATCAATTGGTTGTTGTTCATGGTAGATGGTTTTTAACTATATATATGTAGATAATATTCATGTCTTGATGATTGCAGTGGCAAAAATAAACAAAAATCCGTAATGACACCCGTTAAGTGATGCTAAAAATATCTTGTTTTTTATAAGTAGTTGATAACAAGTAATTCGCGTATGTCGTACTTGTTGTTTGGGTTGTATGTGTCATCGTGAAATTTTTTGAGGATTATATTTGTTATAAATTTGACAATATCGTTTTTTAGCATTAACTTTGTGGTATTAGATCAATTCAATTGTCTATGGTGCAGAATGTCAAGGAAGTTCCATATGGAGTCTCTGATTTCCGAACAATGGTTGAGCAGAACATATATTATGTGGACAAGACGATGTATATTCCGGAACTGGAGAAGCAGGCTAGGTATATCATTTTTATCCGTCCCAGACGTTTCGGCAAGAGCGTCTTCTTGGGTATGCTACATGCCTACTACGATAGCCACACGAAGGACAAGTTTGAACAGTGGTTCGGTAATCTCTGGATAGGCAAGCATCCAACCCCCTCGCAGGGCAGGTATCAAGTGCTCCACCTCGACTTCTCGATGGTGGGGGGTAACATAGACAACCTGGAGGAGAAGTTCAACTTTTATTTGGGCGTACAACTTGACGGTTTTGTCCGTTACTATGATGAGTTTTATTCTGACATGATTAAACAAAATGTTTACGCCGCAAAGGACGCGGGCGGTAAACTTGCAATCATCCAGAATGAGGCAAAAACCAAGGGCTATCCCCTCTATCTCATCATAGATGAATATGATAACTTCACCAACACGGTGCTCAACGAGCAGGGTGAGAAGGTTTATTGGGCGATGACCCACGCTGAAGGCTTCTACCGCGACATCTTCAAGAAGTTCAAGGGCACGTTTGAGCGAATCTTTATCACGGGTGTCAGTCCTGTGACTTTAGACGACGTGACGAGCGGCTTCAATATCGGTTGGCACATTTCCACCAAGCCAGAGTTCAACCAGATGCTTGGCTTCTCCACCGAGGACGTGCGTGACATCTTCAATTATTATAAAAGCATGGGAGAGGTGCGCCCCGACTGTGACGTGGAAGCGGTGGTCAACGAGATGAAGCCTTGGTACGACAACTACTGTTTCTCAAAGGACGCGTTCTATACACAGAGCAAGGTGTTCAACTGCGACATGGTGATATATTACCTGCGCAACTACATGAGCTACGGCAGGTCACCTGAGGAGATGATAGACCCCAACACCAAGACCGACTACAACAAGATGAAGAAGCTGCTTCAGCTCGACAAGATGGATGGCGACCGCAAGGGCGTGATACGTACCATCGCCGAGAAGGGCGAGATAGCGGCGCAGCTCTTCACCACGTTCCCGGCGCATGACGTCACCAATCCGGAGGTGTTCCCAAGTTTGCTGTTCTATTATGGCATGTTGACCATAAAGGGCATCTTGGGCAGCCAGCTCATCTTGGGCATCCCTAATAATAATGTGCGCAAGCAGTATTACGGCTTCTTGCGCGACGAGTATCAAGACGTGAGGCATGTCAACACCAACGACTTGATTACGATGTTCACCTACATGGCATTCGACGGAAAGTGGCGTGAGCCATTGGCTCACATGGCCTCTAACCATCCATAGCCGCCCTCTGCAAAGCATACGATACGTGTAAAATAATTTACAAATGGTCGTCTGAGAATCGATTTTTTTCAACCAAGCTGTCTCTTGGTTGTAAATGACGCGATTATGGGCTGTTTTGATAAACGGTTGATTATTAAGCGATTATATTTTTAGAGGTTTTCGGGTGTCGCCAATTCGCTAACATGACGTCGCCGTTACGGTGTAATCGTGTCGCCGTTACGGTGTAATCGCGTTGCCGTTACAGTGAAACGGCGATGCGATTACACCGTAACGGCAACGATTTTTGGCCGAAAATCGCCCAAAGCTGTTGTCAAAGGGCAAAAGGCTACCCTTTTTTCGCTCTATTTGCCCCTGTTTCCAAGTGTTAAATTTCGGCAATAATATTTTACAATTCCATGTGGGCGCATGGTGCCTGTCATGGATTATCGGGAGCCGCGCCTTCAGAGTTTCCTTTTCTCGAAGTCCTCTATCATCGCGCGCCATTCCGGCGTGAAGTTTACCTTCTCGCCCTTCTTGGTGTCGTAGAGCACCATGATGGTCTCGCCCACGCATTTCTCCTCGCCGTCCTTGCCCACGAGCCGTTGCCTTATGGTGAAGCTGCTGTTGCCTATGTGCGTGATGGCCGACTGTACCGTCACCTCGCCTTCCTTGGTATAGACCTGCTGCATGAAGTCGGCCTCAATGTGCACGGTGACTATGGCGAGCTTGCCTACGAGCCCCGGACACACCGTGCGGAAATATTCCATCTTCGCCGTGTCGTAAAACTGGAAATACATGGTGTTGTTTACATGCCCGAAGGCGTCGGCGTCCATCCAGCGCAGTTGGATGGACATGGAGTGGTGGTATTCTACCTTTTGTTCCTTGTCTATCATCATTTTTATATCTTGTTTCCTTCCACGCGGCCGCAAGCCTCGTGGAAGGATGTCGATCATGTTGTCAGACCCTGTAAAGCAAGCCGTTGACGAGGTCGTCCTTGGCTATTTCCTTGATTTTCACGTGCAGCTTCTTGCCCGTGGCGTTGCGCGGGATCTGCTCCACGAAACGGTAGAAACGCGGGCGCTTGAAGTTGGCGATGTCGGGTGAGTCCTTGCAGAACTGGTCAAGATCCTCAGGCTTGAGGCTGTGGCCCGCTCTTACCACGTAGGCCGTGACCACCTGTCCGCGCATCTTGTCGGGCACCGATGTCACGATGCAGTCTTTCACCTTTGGGTTCTTGTTGAGCACTTCCTCAATCTCTGTCGGGTAGATGTTCTCGCCCGATGATATTATCATGTCGTCCTTGCGGCCGAGGATGGTGATGTATTGGTTCTTATCCCATGTGGCGAGGTCGCCCGTGTAGATGAATCCGTTGTGATACTTGTTGTTGGTCTCCTCCTCGTTGTTGAAATACATGTAAGGCGACTTCGCAGGCGAGCATATCACGACCTCGCCAATCTCCTGGCCGTCCATTGCCGCCACGTCGTCGGGTTCCGCCTTGTGGTCCTCGTAGATTTTCACCACGCGCACGTCGTCGTCGACCATCGACGCGCCTGCCGTGCCGGCATACTCTGGCAAGTCGAACGGGCGGAGGAAGGTGTTCCACAGCGTCTCCGTGGTGCCATAGCCGTTGTAGATGTTTGGCGTGAGCACCTTCTGGTAGTGCAGGCATGCCGAGCGCTCCAGGGGCGAGCCCATGGTGATGATGCCCGAGAGGGATGACAGGTCGTAGTTGTTTTTCTCTTGCGCGTCGGCAAGCTCCTCGAGCACCGTGGGCACGCCGATGATGAATGTTATGTGATAGCGCGATACGTAGCGAAGCGTGTTCACGGCGTCAAACTTGTTCATCACCACGAGCGTGCCGCCGGCGTAGAACGTGGGGCAGGGACCGCCGCAGTGTATGCCGCCGCGGTGGAACCATGGCGTGGTGTTCAGCGTGACGTCGCGGAAGCTCATGGGGAAGTGGATCATGATGTCGTGGGCCGACAGCACCTCGTTGATGGAAGTCAATGGCACGCCCTTGGCCCTGCCGGTGGTGCCGGAGGTGTAGAGGCGCGTGGTTTCCTCGTAGATGTTGAGAGGCTCGGCGACCATCGGCTCGCGGTTGGAAGCCACGTCGACATAGTCGTGATAGGAAACGATGTTCATGTCGGTGATGCCGTCGGTGACGATGAGGCGCTTGGGCTGCAAGCCGCTTATCTTCACCGCTTGCAGCACCGTGTCCTTGCGCTTGTTGTCGAAGATTATCACCTTCGGCTTTGAGTCGCTGAGGTTTTGCGCGAGCTCGCCGGCGCTCAGGCGGAAGCTCACGGGCGACATCACGCCGTGAATCTTCTGCGTGGATATGTAGGCGAAGGCAAACTCAGGGCAGTTTTGTGTCATCACCATGACCACGTCGCCACCCTCGAAGCCATCTTCAAGCAGCGTGTTGGCAAAGCGGTTCACCTCGTTGTTGAGTTCCTTGTATGTCCATTGACGGTTGGAGTAGGGGTCTATCATCGCCAGGCGGTCGTAGTAGCGGCGCACGTTGCGGTTGAAGCCTTCAATCCATGTGTAATGGCTCTCGAATAACTTTCTTAGATTCTCGTTCTGTCTTTCCATCTTTTATTCTTTTTGTTACCTGATGTATTCTTTTAGTGAGACAAAGGTAACGCAATTGTGAAAGAAAGATGGCGCGAGGGCTGTGTAATATACCGAAATGTCGTTTTAGTAGGATGAACCGTTATTGTTTCTCCAACCATTCGCACACTTCGTTGCGATGTGTGCGACTTACAATTATCTCCGGGCAAGCGTCTCCATACAGTTCAAGCCGGATTCTGCCGTTGGCGAGATGTTCGAATCCCCTTACCTGTTCCTTGGGTATGATGTATTTGCGGTTCACGCGCATGAAGGCCACGGGGTCGAGTTGCCTTGCGAGCTCTTCCAGCGTCAGGTCGAGCGTGAACGACTCACCGTCGATGAGGTGCAGGTAAGTTGACTTGTTTTCAGAGGCCACGTATCGCAACATTGGCGCGTATACGCGTCGCTCGCCTGTCGCCGTCTTCACGAGGAAGTCGTGGCGGTGCTGGGTGCCGTAGGTGCCATGTGCCGGCATGTCGTTTCCCAAGTCGTGCCTGGCGTTTCTTATCAGCGGCATGGTCCTCTTTATCGCCTTTGCCAAGGCGCGTTCGCTGATGGGTTTCAGCAGGTAGCAAAGGCTGTTGTGGCGGAAGGCCTCGAGGGCATAGTCCTTGTGGGCCGTGGTGAAGATTACGGGGATGTCGTCGGGTGCGTAGGCGAGCGCGTCGAACACCAGTCCGTCGCTCAAGCTGATGTCGGCTATGATGAGATCCACGTCTTGGTGGTAGGAGAAAAAGGCCTTGCCCGCCTCGGTCGTCGTCAACGGCCCCATTATCTCATGGTTGGGGTTCATGGCGGTGAGATGGTGTTGGAGAAGCCTGAAATGGTATGGGTCATCCTCGAAGACGACGATGCTCAACGGCCAGTCGCCCCTGTCGTTGCCATGCTTCCCGTGCGTCATCCATGTGTTGTTGTTGGTCTCCATGCCTTCTTGTCGTGTGCGTAAATGAAAAAGGGGACGGCCCTTACGCATGACCGTCCCCAATGGCTTTTCCTTGTTGCTTAGCAGTGCTTGCGAGTGTAGAGGTCGAGGTTGTCGGAGGGCTTGAATATCAGCTTTTCGTGAGCCTCGATAGTGATTTTCTCCTTTGTGCGAGGGTTGACGCCCTGGCGCTCAGGCACCTGCTTTACGTAGAAACGACCGAAGTCGGGCAGGGTAAGCTCCTTGTCACCCTTGGTGAGGTTGTCGGCAATGACACCGAGAACGGTGTTGAGGCACTTCGCCGCGTCGGCCTTTGACACTTGCGCGCGCTCTGCCACCTTTGCTATGAGTTCTGTTCTGTTCATTGTGATATTATATATGTGTGATTTGTTGTTCTTGTTAATAAGCGAAGAGGGGATAGCCGCTCATCGTGGCGTTCACCTTCTCGCGCACGCTCTTTATCACCTTGTCGTTCTCAGGGTCGGCGAGCACCTCGTCGATGAGGTCGGCAATGAGGTGCATCATGTCTTCCTTGGCGCCACGAGTGGTCATGGCAGCTGTGCCGAGCCTGATGCCCGATGTCTGGAACGCCGAGCGCTCGTCGTAAGGCACCTTGTTCTTGTTCACCGTGATGTCGGCTGCCACGAGCGCGTTCTCCGCCACCTTGCCCGTGAGGTCGGGGTACTTAGGCCTGAGGTCGAGCAGCATGGAGTGGTTGTCGGTGCCGCCTGAGACAATGGCGAAGCCCTTGTCGATGAGGTCTTGCGCGAGCACCGCGGCGTTGGCCTTGACCTGTTTGGCATAATCAACCCATGACGGTTGGAGGTTCTCGCCGAAGGCCACGGCCTTGGCCGCAATCACGTGTTCGAGCGGTCCGCCCTGGTTGCCTGGAAAGACGGCGGAGTTTATGAGCTGGCTCATCTTCTTCAGCTCGCCTTTCTTGGTGCGCAAGCCCCAAGGGTTGTCGAAATCCTTGCCCAAGAGTATGACGCCTCCACGAGGGCCGCGAAGGGTCTTGTGGGTCGTCGTTGTCACGATGTGGGCATATTTCACGGGGTTCTTCAGCAGTCCGGCCGCAATGAGTCCGGCAGGGTGCGCCATGTCTATCATGAGCAGCGCGCCAACCTCGTCGGCAATCTTGCGCATGCGCTCATAGTCCCATTCGCGGCTGTAGGCCGAGCCGCCGCCGATGATGAGCTTCGGCTTGTTCTCCAAGGCGAGGCGTTCCATCTCGTCGTAGTCCACGCGACCGGTCTCGCGGCAGAGGGTATAGCCTATGTGGTGGTAGAGTATGCCGGAGGTGTTGACGCTTGCGCCGTGAGACAGGTGGCCGCCCTGGTCGAGGTCGAGACCCATGAAGGTGTCGCCAGGCTTGAGCACGGCGAGCAACACGGCTTGGTTGGCCTGCGCGCCGGAGTGGGGTTGCACGTTGGCGAACTCGGCGCCGAAGAGACGCTTCACGCGGTCGATGGCGAGTTGTTCCACCTGGTCCACCACTTGGCAGCCGCCGTAGTAGCGCTTGCCGGGGAGACCCTCGGCATATTTGTTGGTGAGGTAACTGCCCATGGCCGCCATGACCTCGTCGGAAACGAAGTTCTCGCTGGCGATGAGCTCCATGCCCCTGAGTTGGCGTTGGTGCTCCTGTTCGATGAGCTCAAAAATCTTGGTGTCTTGCTGCATAATCGTCCGGATTATAGTTAGGTTGATGTTTCAGTCTCGTTTATACCAGTGTGACCTCGTCGAGTCGTTGCTCCTTGTCGCAATAGTGGCACCTTACGAGACCTTTAGCCTTGTCCACGTTGAAATAGGTCTTCATCGGCTCGTTGTTGGTGATGCACTTGGGGTTGTTGCACTTCACGATGCCGTGCAACTCCAGTGGTGTCTCCACGCGCTTCTTCTCCACCACGGTGTAGTTGTGTATGGTGTTGAGCACGATGTTTGGCGCCACCACGGAGAGGCGGTTTATCTCCTCGTCGGAGAAATACTTGTCGGCGATTTTTATTATGCCTTTCCTTCCCATCTTGCTTGACGGGAGGTTGTAGCCGATGGTGACGGGAGTGCTTATCTCCTCAAGGCGCAACAGCTTCACCACCTGGTATGTCTTGTCGGCCGGGATGTGATCGATAACGGTGCCGTTCTCAATGGCGGCGACCTGAAGTTCTTTCTTTGACATGGTGTCTTTGTTTTGTTTTCCTCGTTCTCACTCAATGATGGTCTTGTCGTTTCTTATCTCGTCGAGCGTAATGCCGAGACAGTGGCAGTAGATGGCCTCGCGAGCGAAGAGGCCGTTCTTGGCCTGCTGTATGTAGTAGGCGTGCGGGTTGTCGTCAACGTCGTAGGCAATCTCGTTGACCCTTGGCAGCGGGTGCATGATTTTCATGTTGGGCTTTGCCTTGCCGAGCATGGAGTTGCGGAGGATGTAGACGTTCTTCACGCGCTCATATTCCATGAGGTCGGAGAAACGCTCCTTCTGCACGCGCGTCATATATAATATGTCGGCGTCGGCAATCTCTTCCTCGGTAAACTCCGCGTGCTCCACGTAGCGTATGCCGTTGGCTGCGCAATAGTCCTTATACTCTTGCGGCATGGCGAGCTCCTTGGGAGCTATGAAATGGAACGTGGGGTTGAAGTGGCGCATGGCCATGATAAGCGAGTGGACGGTACGACCGTATTTCAAGTCGCCCACGAGATAGATGTTGAGGTTCTCGAGAGTGCCTTGTGTCTTGTAGATGCTGTAAAGGTCGAGAAGGCATTGAGAGGGGTGCATGTGCGCGCCGTCGCCGGCGTTGACGATAGGCACGGGCGCGATTTCCGAGGCATATTGCGCGGCGCCTTCAATGAAGTGGCGCATCACGATGATGTCGGCATAGTTGCTCACCATGAGGATGGTGTCCTTGAGAGTCTCGCCTTTGGTCGTGCTTGAGGTCTTGGCGTCGGAGAAACCAATGACGCGTGCCCCGAGGCGGTTTGCCGCAGTCTGGAACGACAGTTGCGTGCGGGTTGACGGTTCAAAGAAAAGGGTGGCTACGACCTTGCCCTTGAGAAGTTCACGATTGGGGTGGAGCTCAAACTCTTCTGCCATCTGAAGGAGATAGAGAAGTTGCTGCTTGTCAAGGTCGGCAATCGTGACAAAATTACATTTTTCCATTACTGTGGGTTGTATTTGCGGAATAGTTGTAATGCAAAGATACGAAGAAAAACGTAAAGACTGCCCCTTTGCCTGTTTTATTTGCAAAATATTTTTTTCACTGGCAATAAGTCCGCGCCACTTGTGAAGCCATTTCAAAAAGGCTATCGTTAAGTTACGAAAAAATCGCATAAACTTATGTCTTTTTCTTTGCTTAAAGCATAAATTGGAGTAACTTTGCCGTGATTTTAATTAAGGAATATGTCTTACAAAAAAGTTAACAAGAAAGGCAAACCGTTGTTTTCGTTTGCCAATGTTATAGTTTGTGTCGCCCTCGTCTTTTGTGTCTCCACGGCCTGGGCGGAAAAGCCGTCGGCAGGCAAGGCCGCGACAGAGTTGTCAACGGCCGCGCCCAAGGCCCAATCCTCAAGCGCCAAGCAGCCGTCTTCCAGTCAACAAGCCGACACGGCGTCGGCAGCCGTTGACGACGCCGCGACAGATTCGCTGATGGATGCCGACAGCGCGGCCTCCACCGCGGATCTTGATGGCGACGCCGGCATGCCGGCAGAGGAGGGTCAGGGCTTTTACAAGTCGCTCAAGACAAAGTTTATCGAGGGTAACGCGGGCTTCATGTCGTTCGTGGCCTTGGCTTTGGTGCTTGGCCTCGCCTTCTGCATAGAACGCATCATATACCTCAGCCTGTGCGAGATAGACGCCAAGAAGTTTATGGCCGACCTCAGCAAGCACGTGGAGAATGGCGACATAGAGGCCGGAAAGGCGCAGTGCCGCGACACTCGCGGACCAGTGGCGTCGATATGCTATCAGGGCCTGGAGCGCATAGACGAGAAGATGGACAACATAGAGCGGAGCATCGTGAGCTATGGCTCGGTGCAGGACGCCAACCTGGAGAAAGGATGCTCGTGGATAACGCTTTTCATAGCCATGGCGCCGTCGCTCGGATTCCTCGGCACCGTGGTGGGCATGGTGATGGCGTTCGACCAGATACAGACCACTGGCGACATAAGCCCGACCATTGTAGCGGCAGGCATGAAGGTGGCGCTCATCACCACGATTTTCGGCATAATAGCGGCGCTCATCCTGCAGCTGTTCTACAACTACATACTCTCGAAGATTGACCACCTCACGTCGCAGATGGAAGAATCGGCCATAACGCTTATGGACGCTATTGCCCGATACAAGAACGCCAACAAGGAGGGCTGACCTATGACAACGGATTATAGAAAGTTGCCCTCGCGGGTGCTCTACGTGCTGAGCGGCGTCACCGTGCTGGTGTTCGCGCTCTTCTGGCTTGTCGGGTTCAACCGGCCTTATGACGAAGATGGCAACTTCAACGCGCCGTTGTTCACCGACGTGCTCCTCGTGCTCATGCTGCTGCTCACGGCGGGAGCCATTGGCGTGGCAGCGTGGTCGGCGATATGGAGCGGCAAGGTGAACAAGGGCGGCGAACGCGTCGTCAACAACATTCCCGTGAGAAAGATAGGGTTGGCAGTAGCCGCGGGCACGGCCTTGATGCTGCTCCTGACATTCCTGTTGGCGTCGTCAGCCCCAATGAGAATCAACGGGCTCAATTACACTGACACGTTTTGGCTTAAAGCCTCGGGCATGTTCGTCTCCACTTCGTTGGCCATGATATTCGTGGCCATCGCGGCGGTCGTGTACGGTGCCACAAAATACATTCGCAAGCCATGATGTTCAAGCGTAAATCACGACATGTGCCGAGTCTTAACACCACGTCAACGGCAGACATCTCGTTCATGCTCCTGATCTTTTTCCTTGTCACGACCAACATGGACATCGACAAGGGACTGAGGCGGCAGCTCACCCCAACGGGCAAGGACGACGTGCAACAGTCGTTCGTGGAGAAAGGCACGACGTTGAGGCTCGCCATCAACGCCGAGAGCCAACTGACGGTCGACGACAAGCCCTTTCCTGTGGGCAAGTTGCGCCATGAGGTTGAGAGTTTCGTGAAACGCGTGGGCAAACGCCATCTCGTCACCGTAAACGTTGACCCGCAGGCAAGCTACGATTCTTATTTCGCCATGCAGCAGGAACTCGTGGCCGCCTATCGCGACTTGCGTGAGCAAACGGCTTTGAGGCTTTTCGGCAACCATTACGCGGCATTGTCGCAAGCGCAACGCGACAAGGTGAAAGACGATTGCCCGCAACGCATAGCCGAACAATACAATGGGAAAGGAGGCGAACAATGAGAATGTTTCAACGCAGAAGGCATGAGGTGCCAGGGCTTAATACCGCGTCGCTGCCCGACCTCATTTTCACGGTGCTGTTCTTCTTCATGATTGTCACGCACATGCAGAAGGAAACGGTCAAGGTGAAGTTTCGCACGCCGCAGGGCACGGAACTGACCCGACTTACCAAGAAGACATCGGTGACATACATATATATAGGTCGCCCAACCGCGGAGTTGCGCAAGATTTACGGCAACGCCACCCGAATACAACTCAACGATAAGTTCATCTCACCGTCGGAGGTGGCCGACTATGTGTCGGCGGAACGAAACAGGATGTCGCCGGAAGACCAGGAGCAGATGACGGTGTCGATAAAGGCCGACCGTGGCACCAGGATGGGAATAATAAGCGACGTCAAGCAAGCCCTCAGGGAGGCCAAGGCGTATCGCATAAACTATTCGGCTACGGATAAAAGAGTCAATGGCGCGGAAAAATAGCCATTGCCCTTCCATGAGGCGGGTCGTCTAATGCAGCGTGAAAATATCATCAATGTGAGACTTTGGAAATATTAAGACTGAAAAAATTGCGGATTATTAGAAAAGTTCGTAACTTTGCCTTGTAATTAAAAGATATTCTTATATAATGGCACGTCAAGTTATTGATGCATTAGACAAAAAAATCCTGCAACTTATTCAAAGTGACGCACGTATACCTTTCCTTGAGGTGGCAAGGGCGTGCAATGTCAGTGGAGCCGCTATTCATCAGCGCATCCAGAAACTCACGTCTCTCGGTATCATCAAGGGTTCACAGTTTATCATAGACCCGGAGAAAATAGGCTATGAGACTTGCGCCTATGTTGGCCTGTACTTGAAGAATCCCGAGAAGTTTGATACGGTGGTGGAGAAGTTGAGGCAGATTCCAGAGGTTACTGAATGCCACTACACCACGGGTGGTTTCGACATGTTTATCAAGATATTCGCCCACAACAACCACCACCTTCTCAACATAATCCACGACAAGCTTCAGCCGTTGGGCCTTTCGCGCTCGGAGACAATCGTCAGCTTCAATGCCGTCATCGACAGGCAGTTGCCGATAGACTTCAGTGATCAGCCTGCCACGGACGATAGCCAAAGCTTGTAGGCCGCATGCCAGAAGCGCGACAAAGGCCTGCCGAAGACGGTCTCTGAGGGGAAAGTCTTGGCGAAGTGGAAGTTGCGGTAGGTCTCAAGAAGATATTGCCGCCAAAGGGGAAGGTTGGAAAATTCGTACCTGTCGTCATGGTAGCCGAAGTTGCCGGCATGAAGCATCTCCTCGAGTATCATGGTGCCAATCTTGGAATCAGGCTCGCAGAGCAGTTTCTCTTCTTCCAGTCCCAGGATGTCGTGCATGATGAACATCATGGCGGCGGTGAACTTGCGCATGTTCAGGCGCTTGACCTCGGCCATGATGCCTTTGTCTATAGTGGGCATTGAACGAAGAAGGTAATAAAAGTCGATTACTTGTCGGAAGCCCAGTCCCTCGAAGAAGAAGTGGTGCATCATGTGCGACAGTTGGAACAGGCAATCGAATTGAGGGCACAACACTCCAATCTCACCCAAACCGTCTGGCAATGTAGCCATGTTGCCAAACTGCTTGGTTTTTTCCTTTTTGAAATAATGCCGCAGTCGCAATTCGTAAAAGAGGTTGCCCACGAAAGATGGCACGTAATGCACCTCTACTGGTGTGCGCAAGCCCCTCATGTCGATATGGTGGTATTCTATGTTTGCCTTGGGGTCGTGGCTCCGTACCCATCTTATGGCTTGTTTTGTGGAAGCCATTGTCCATAGGTCGATGTCGCCAGGCTCACGGATATAAGGGTCAGGATACTTGATGGCATTTGCCTGCCCTTTCAGCACCACACTGTCCAGTCCGGTCTCTTTCTTGAACACTCTCGTCAATAAGGAGGCGTCACGGTAAACCTGCACGTTCGCCTTCTTGATGGCTGATACCGATGCCAACCACTGCCCAAGCTGTTCAAAGGAAGGGTGATTGTTTGTGGTTCCCAGCTTTTTCATTCCGAGAAACAATACTCCACGCACGCACTGCTTTGTCCCGAACTGTAAAAGCCCTTCCCAGTCGATGTTTTTCGCCGAACTTGGAACTTCCGTATTTTCGTTTATGCTGAAACGCAGAAAATCGAGGTATGCTTGTGTCTTCTTGTCCATGATTACTTTTTTAATGTCCATAGCGTGAACGCGAATCCCTTGTGCTGTTCATGTTCTGTTTCCCGCCATTGGCCGGTGTCGAATTCGGGGAAGAACGTGTCGGCATTAGTGGGTTCCTGGTCCACGAGCGTCATATACATTCGTTTGGCTAATGGCAAGGCCGCTTTATATAGAGCCGCGCCTCCTATGATGAAGACTTCCTCGCGAGAGCCTTTTTCCACATCTTGCGCGCAAATGCCCAATGCCTCGTCCAATGAGGCGCACACCTCGCAGCCGGGCAGAGAGCTTAGTGTGGTGCTAACCACAATGTTGCGTCGTCCTGGCAATGCTCCATGGGGCAGCGACTCGAAGGTGTGCCTGCCCATGATTATGGCATGCCCCCAAGTAGTATCCTTGAAATGGGCGAGGTCATCCGGCAGGTGCCAAGGCAGTGTGCCGTCGATGCCTATCGCCCGGTTGCGTGCCATGGCAACGATGATGCTGACGATGGGATATGAGAGCTTTTTATTTTCCATTCTTGCGGATAGATGTTGTTGGCCCGTTGGCCAATGTTTTTCACGAAGCCCAACGGTTGTTGGCGGTAAGTGACAAGGGTAAAGCCGCGAGGCGCGCCCGTGGGCAGTGTCACGGCCTCTTTCCTAAGGTAATTGACCGCTTGGGCCGTGTCAAGTTCGGCTTGTGGGAATGCCGACTTGTTGAGAGCCGTGCTGAGCGCGAGCGACGTGTCGGGAATTATGTCCTTGCCTTTTTTCACGCCCAGTTCCACGCCGGCGTGGATGACGTGAAGCTTTTTCACCACGTTATTATATATGGCAAGCCATCGAGACGGTATCGCCCTAAGGCCATCGTTGGCTTCCACCACGGAGAAGTCGCCAATCAACCACTTGTCCAATTCGGAGGCTTTCTTCTTGTTGGCTTTTCCCTTGTTTTCAGTCGTTATTGCCCTTTCTTTCTTGTTTGCGCCATTCTTCCTTAGCACGGCCATGAACAGTCCCTCGCCGCGTGTGCGGCCAGGAATGAAGCGGTAGCAAGGCGCCGTGCCAACGAGCGCGCCCGTGATATTCCATTGCTCCGGAACGTCCAAGGCCATGAAGTCGGCTCCCAGTGTGTCGGCTATCCATTGTACGCTCTCCTCATCCTCGTGGGCGTTGAAAGTACAGGTGGAGTAGACGAGCGTGCCGCCAGGTCTTAGGCATGGCCAGATGTCTTCTATGATGGACCGCTGCAGCAGGCGGCATTTCTCCACGTTCTGCGCGCTCCATTCGTCAATGGCCCCGGCGTCCTTGCGGAACATTCCCTCGCCGGAACAAGGCACGTCGGCCACCACGAGGTCAAACAGAAGTCCTGTCTTCTTGTAGTCGCGTGGGAAATTGTTTGTGACGATGACATCGGGATGCCCGAACTTCACGATGTTCTCTTTAAGCACGCTTGCCCTCTGTTTCATAGGCTCGTTGCTGAAGAGCAGACTGCCTTCGGGCAGTATGGAGCGCAGGGCGGTTGACTTCCCTCCAGGAGCCGCGCAGATGTCGGCTGCAAGCAGTGGCTCTTGTGGTATGACGCCACGTTCAATGCATTGCCTTACGGCTTCGGTGACGAACATTGACGACGCTTCTTGAACGTAATACAGTCCGGCGTGAAGCAAGGGGTCGAAGGTGAACGCCGGACGGTCTGGGAGCCAGTAGCCCCATTCGCACCATGGCACCCGCTCGCAACCGTCAAGGCCATCGTGGGTCTTGAAGGGGTTTAGGCGCACGCTCACGGGAGCGTCTTGCGACAATCCGTTTTCAAGTATGGAGTAGAGCTCGTCGCCCATAAGCCGTCGTGTGTATTCCGCGAAATCCTTTGGTATCATGGTCTTGTCTTGTGGTAAATGTTAACGTGCGGTCATCTTATGCCGTATGCCGACAAAGGAACCGCATGGTTGTGGTCGTTAAGATAATAGCGCGTGCCGAGCTTGTAGGCAGGGTTGGCAAGCGACAGGCTGTCGAGATGCAATTTAGTCTTTATGCCACCTATCGAGAGCATTGTGGGGAACACCGAGGCGTTGGACTCAACCCCCTTGACCACATTTCGCCTTAGAGCGGTTAGGGTTGACGCATACAAACGGTCGTATCCACCTGACGTCCATATCATCAACGGCACGTCAGTGTCGTAAGTAGATGGACGTGGTGAGGCATGAAGGAACAGCTTGCGGCTGTCGTCGAAGATGTTCTCGCCGTGGTCGGAGGTATAGAGCAAAGCCGATATGCAGCCTTGCTTTTTAAGCATGGATATGAGGTTGGCGAGGAAACGGTCGGTCTCCAAGATGGTGTTGTCGTATGCGTTGAGCAGTTGGCGGCGGTTCTTCGCCTTTGCCTCGGTGGGCAAGTCGGGCAGGAAACGCGCGTCAGCCTTTGGGTAACGGTCGCGATAGTTGAAATGTGAGCCATACATATGCAGCACCATGAACAACTTTTTCGGATGCTTCGCGAGTTCACGCCTCACGTATGGCAAGAGCTGCGAGTCGTAGGTGAACTTGTTGGCAAGGTGTTCACGTATGAAGCAAACGTCGTTGGCCTCTTCGCCGAGGAAGTCGATATACGAGTGGTTGCGTTGCTGATTGGAGAAGAAAGCCGTGTGGAATCCGGCTTCGCGGAATGCCGCTATTATGCCTTTCTCATGGTATAGACGGTCATGGTCCTCGGCGGTTGAGGCTGTCAGGAGCATGGGAACGCTCTTGTGGGTAGTGTTGGATTGCGAGCGAACGCCCTTGAACACCATCAGTCCTTTCTCCTTGGATAGCATGGGGTTGGTCTGCCGTGGGTATCCGTAAAGCTGGAAATCGCGCGATCGTGCCGTCTCGCCAATGACCAATATGTAAACCTCGGTGGAGTCGTTGTCGTGTCGTGATACCGCGTCGAAACGGTAGCCAGCCACTCTTTCTTGATAATGGGCGGAGAGCCAACTCTCGTGAATGGCGAGGTAGAGATTATAGAATACGTTAATGGGGTAGAGGTTGTTCTCGACCCTGTACTCGAACCGGCCAGCCTTTTCCTCGCCCTTGGGATAAACAGCGTAGAGCGCGGCGGTGAGCATTGCGGCCACAGCCCCGACAATAATGGCAAGGCGGCGAATGGGTCGGCGCGCGGCTGTGCCAAGCGTGATATGGCGCGACCACTGAATGGCCGCTATTATGAGCAGCGGAAGATAGAGCACGAAGACTCCCGTGACCGCCGGCACGAGGTTGTCGAGCAGTTCCATGGCCTCGCCGGGGTTGGTCGTGATGAGGTTGAGAAACATGTCTGTCGCTATCACGCCGCCACCGTAGAGATAGACAAGCACCATTTGGAAGGCTGCGAAGAACACCAATGGGAAGAGAATCCATACCTGCCTGCCAGGTCGACGCGAGAGCGACATGACGATGGCGTATGCCGACAAGGGCAGGACAATGTTTGCTATCGCGGCCACGATGGGCATGTGGTCTGTTATCGACAATGCCATGTTTGGCACGGCCAGCGCGATGACCGCGTAGCAGAAAAGAAATTTGGGGGATAGTATGAAATGTAGCTTATTGCTCATTAGTCGTTGTTGGTAAAATAGGGTATGTGGGCTGTCTTAAAAAGCCTCATTGATGTTGAAGAGGAATCCGCTTTGCCCAGACTTGCCGAAACCGTAGTCGAGGCGCACGTTGACATTCTTCTTAAACTCCCACCTGTAGCCCAAGCCGAAGTTGGGCAGGACGTTGCGCGCCCTCATCGAGCTGAACTTGTTGAACACCGTGCCCAGGCCTGCCCATGCCACGATGCCGTTGCGTTTCCACACGTGTTGGCGAAGCTCAATCTCACCCTCCATCTTGTTCTTGTCGCGATAACGGCCCTCGTAGTAGCCTCGCATGGTGTTGCTGCCTCCGAGTTGGGCCATCATGCCCCAAGCTGGGTTGCCATAGTTGAACTCCGTGCGGAAGTCGAGTGCTATCAATGTCGCGGAGGATATGGGTATGTATCCACTGGTGCGCAGGGCGGTGGAGGAGAAGGCGTAATGGTTTGCCATGAATCGCGGACGGCACACCTGTTGCAGCGACAGGTACATGCCGCGTTTTGGGGCCGTGAGGTTGTCACGGGTGTCGTAGAGCAAGGTGAGGCCGGCTCCTATGTTTGTCGTGGTGTGGCGTTGTCCGCCGAGAAGCTCAGGGTTGTCGATATGGTGCGCGTTGATGTAATCGAACGAGAATGTCGGGCCTATGAACAGGTTGCCCGACGCGCGAAACAACCAGCTGGCCTTCACTTGCGCCTGGCCACGCTTGAGCTTGCTCTTGTTGTCATCGTTGTCGCCCTGGTCAAATCCCACTCCCCAAAAATAGCTTGGGAAGGAATAGAAATATGTGGTATAGTCAATGCGTTGGCTGTCACCCGGGAATATATGTGTGCCACGTATGCCAATCATGTAGAAACCCACGGTTGAGAAGTCGCTGAACACGGATATGTTGCTTGGTGGCAGCAGGCTGTCGCGTTGGGCTGAATGGTACAGTCCCGAAGCCACGAGCCCTATGCCGAGCTTCGTGTCGGTGCTGTAGTGTGGGCCTCCTATGATGGAGAAATCGATGCCACGTTTCTTCTTGCCCTTGTTGGCATCGTTGAAATAGTCGAGAAAGCGGGTCACGACGCTTCGCTTCCTTGTCGTCGTGACCGAGTCGGAATGCTCCACGGCCACGGCGTTTGTCGTGGCGAGGAGCATGAGAAGTGATATAAGTGATAGTCTCATTAGTAAACAAGGCCAACGTTGTCCACCCAGAACGTGTTTCCGACAGTGCCCACGAAAGCGCCGCCGTGGCTGGACGAGAACTGTAATATGATGTGTGTCGGGCTCTCAGATGGCGATGCCCATCCCGTCTCGTGCACGATCACGCTCTTGCCCTTGGAGTTGCGGGCGTAATCGGTGGAGCGAAGTCCCATGGTGGTGGCATTATAGAACGACTTGCCCGTAATGTTGCCATAGTGTATCTCATAGGTGGCTCCGTTGACCCAGCCGTTGGTCGACTTGCCGTATTTCACGACCATGGTGCCCACGCGCTTCGCGGTGATGTTTCCCTTGGCGTCCTCGTGGCGCTTCTGCAGGTACAGCACGGCGATGCAATAGTCAGGACCAGCCACGGTGGAAGCCTTTGAGAAACCAGTCTGCTTGATTCGGTTCTTGCTTCCAGGCACATGGACGCGATAGTCGAACCTGACGGCTTTTGGGCGAAACTTGAATGGTATGCCCCAGTTTAATGCCTTCACGCCTTCCTTGGTGCCGGTGATGGGTTCTTTCATGTCGCCAAGGAATATGCTGCCGGCCGCGAGCACCTTGATATTCATTAGGCCGAGCACCTTGCAGGTCTCTATGTGGGTCTCCATCTTGGCGCAATGACCGGAACCGTGTACGTCGCGGTAAACGGAATTGTTGGTCTTTACCACTCCCATCACTTTTGCCATCACGTTACTTGTGCCCCAGGGCGAGCCGCCAAGGTTCACGTATGGCTTCTCGCCAGTTATCTCATGATGGGGACCAATCTCATAGAGGGTCTTCGTGTTGCCGCCTATTACTGATGACTCATGAACGTGACGGACGACCCAAGTGTCGAAATTGCCATATTTGAATGGCACGAATTTTCCTTCGGCATGGCAGCCGAGGGTAAGAAGAACGCTGACTAACAGCGTCGACGTGATTTTTTGAAGTCTTTTCATAATGCTATGAAAACAATTCGATTTTTAATATGTTTGTATACAAGGATGCAAAGGTATTAAAATAATCGTAAACACAGCTTCTGCCAGTAAACTTTTTTTGCTCTATGAGTTTTTTACGACAGTCTTAATAGGCCGTTTCGTTTGCCAGGTGCCATGCAGTGAGATACGAGGCGCGCGTTATGTCGGTGAGCTTCGGGTAGTTCAATGTCGGGGCCTCGTCAGAGGGCTGGTTGTAGTGTGGCTGTCCGCCGGTGTGATACCATACTATTGGCACGCCCTTGAGGTGGAACGACTGTTGGTCACTGCCTCCAACGGGATTCTCCCATGCGCGATAGTCGGGCTCGAAGGTATTGAACTTGTATTTGTTGATGTCGTCCTTGAGCCACTCTCCAAGTCTTGGATGTGCCGCCGTGAAGAAGTACATGAGGTATTTGCTGTCAGTGCCGCTCCCCACCATGTCGAAGTTGAGATAACCTTTCACTTTTGCCATTCCGCTGAAATGGTCGGTGAAATATTGTGAGCCAAGCAGTCCGTATTCCTCGCCGTCCCAGAAGGCGAATACCACTGTGCGTTCGGGTTGCTCACCGCTTGCCGCAAATGCCTTCATTATCTGCAACACGGCCGACACGCCCGAGGCATTGTCGTCGGCCCCGTTGTATATTCCGTCGCCAGCCACGTCCGCGTATTGCCCCTCATGGTCGAGGTGTGCTCCCACCACTACATATTCGTCGCTTTTCCGTCCTGGCAACATGGCAAGCACATTGCTTAGGGCGAGCGACTGGTAAACGCCTTTCTTTATCTTGGCAATCGAGTCGGCGTTTACGTAAAAACGAGGACTTCGCTTTAGCCTCTGTACGCCGCAAGCCTCAAAAGGCTGCTCGTATGAGTCGCCGAGCAGGGGCTTGAGCCCGATTTCGCGTATCCGCGACTCTATGTATCGCTTGGCTATGCGTGAGCCTCGCTCCCCGGCCCTTCGCCCCTCGAGCAAGACGTCGGCAAGGAAATAGACGTGGGCGCGTGCCGCGTCTTCTGTTATTGTGCGCATGCCGGTCTCAATCCTCGCTTTTGTGTTCCTGTTTGTCTTGGTGCCTTTCTTTTGGGTGGCAAAGGCATTGGTCGAAAAGGTTGCCAATGCCACGGCTGATAAAAGAAGTGTGGTTTTGATTTTCGTCATGTATATATAATATGTGTAATTTGTTATCGTCGGCTTAATATTCCATAGAGAATGATATTCCGCGGCGCATCATGTCTTTTGCCATCGGGCGCATGCGTTTCAGGAACGACTCCCACGAGCGTTTCTCCTGCGGGCTCCATCCTGCCTCGGCAAGGGCTATGGCTCGAGGATAGGCCTGATAGTAGATTCGTTCTGGCGACGTGATGCACTCGCTCCATAGCGTGCCAGCCACGCCGAAGAGGTTGTTGCTCTCGAAGTTTTTGTCCTTTCCCCATGCTGGGTCGAGCGAGTAGGTGTCTTTTAGCGAAGTGACGGGCATGCCCCAGTTCTTCTCTGGCATGTCGCCTTTGGCCATGGGGTAGTCGAAATAGCAGTGCTCGCCCGGGCAAAGCATTATGCGCGCGTTGTTTGCCACGGCAGCGTCGAGAGCCTTGTCGGTCAGTCCGTTGCGCCATGCGAAGGTGACGCAGCCTGGCTGTATCTTCTTGAAGTCGGTCTCATACCAGAACATCGGAACCTTGTGGTACTTGTCGCGCAGCAAAGCTATAATGCGGTCGAAGAGATAGCCTTGCAGCTTCCAGTTCTCTGAGCGGTCGGTGGTTGTTATGCCGAGTTTCTGCTTCAGCGCTTGGCATTTTGGACAGTCGGTCCAGCAGTCGAGGGCTGGGTTGCCGGCTTCGTCGCCTCCGAGATGAATGTATTTCGACGGGAAGATGTCGGCAAGTTCCTTGAATACGTTGCCAAGAAACTCATATGTGAACTCGTTGCCAGGACATAGCAGCTCGTTCGACACGCCGCAAGTGGTGCGGACGGGGACCTGGCGCTGGTGGCAAGTAAGCTCGGGAAATACGCTTATGGCGGCAACCTCGTGTCCTGGCATCTCTATCTCTGGTATGATTTCCACGTGATAGCGTGCGGCGAACTTCACGAGGTCGCGCATCTGCTCTTGGGTGTAGAATCCCTTGTATGGGGCTTGGATGTCGTCCATGCCCCAACGCGATGAGGCCTGCTCGGTCAGTTGTGGGTATTTCTTTATCTCTATGCGCCATGCCTGGTCGTCAACCAAATGCAGGTGAAGGGCGTTGAGCTTATAGCGTGCCATTTCGGGTATGAATCCTTTCAAATCCTCGTAAGGAATGAAAGTGCGCGCCGGGTCGACCATTAGCTCTCGGACGTGCGTGCGTGGCACGTCTTTTATGGTGAGTTGTGGAATGGCGTCAACGCAATCTTTCATGCCGGAGCCTCGCAAGAGCTGGTCGAGTGTCATCAAGCCCCAAAACACGCCGCGTGTGGTCTTGCCGCTGATGTTGACGCCTTTGGCGTTGACGGTCAGTGTATATGCCTCGTCATCCTTGAGCGAAGGGTCAAGGGCAAGCACGAGCTGTATGCCGCGTTGGCGGCTGTTCGCGATGTTGCCGATGCGAGCGGTGAGGATGTCGCGCGCTTGTTTCACCTCATTATCCAGTATATAGGAGTGCCCGTCCATCTTTGGTGTCAGTATTCTCCACGCCGTCTGAACGTTTATGGGCTTGGCTCCCTTTGCGATGCTCATGTCAGATGGGTATGGCGTAAGGCAAGTCTCTGGGTCGCTAACCTCGTGGGCGAATTTTGGCTCCGTGAAAAATCGGCTCCAGCCCGTGGCTTTCTTGTAAGCTCCTTCGCTGCCTTTCGGCACTATGAAGCGCACCTTGCCAGGCTCAACACCATAAAATGAGGACACGTCAGCTTTAGGAGGAACCTTGGTGTTCACCCGGACAGTCCTCAGGCTTTCTAAGCGAGCGAATGCGTATTCGCCAATATTGGGGCTTCCTTCGATGGTAAGTTCGCTGATTCTCTTGCATCCTGAGAATGCTGCAGCCCCGATGTTATCAACTGATTGTGGTATGGTGATGGCGTTCAATTTGTCGCAGGCGAAGAACGCCTGTGTGCCAATCGTCTTTATGGTCTTTGGCAATATGATGGTCTCGAGTTGGTGGCGCGAGTGAAATGCGTTCTTGGGAATTTCAAGGCTTTGCGCATCGCCAAGGTCAATATGATGAACTTGAAAACAAAGATCGCGCATTTGACGAAAGTCTCCATTTCGTCCACTCGATAGCTCGCCTGTTAGTTTCAAGTTGATGGCACCCGATTTCGGCTCAGGCTTCAGGTCGTTCATGTGCTGAACCGTCTGTGCCGACAATGTCATGGTGATGATTGTCGAAAGACATGATATTAGTAGCTTTTTCATTCCTTGTTGTTATGTTTTATTATTAGTTTCTTCTGTTTGGTTTAATACAACATTGCAAAGATACGTCTTTTTTCATTTTATTCTTGCCTGTATTCAGAATAAATTCTTGTTTCCTTCTGAAGAAATGTTTATATTCAATCTATAATAGTTCATCCCGTCTATAAAGTTCATCCCGTCTATAAAGTCCATCCCGTCTATATAGTCCATCCCGTCTATAAAGTCCATCCCGTCTATAAAGTCTATCCCTGTCTATCCCGTCTAAAAGCCGCCCATTCCCTTGATTTACGTCAATTATCCATCATTTTTGAAAAATAATCGCTAAAACATTTGGAGGGTATCGCAAAAGTCTATACCTTTGCACTCGCTTTTCGGAAATACACCGGTTAGCAAACAAGAAAAGAGTTCTTTGAAGAGATTTACATAAACAGAGAAGTAGTACAA
>JALEJI010000041.1 GCA_022769825.1 Prevotella sp.
AGAGTGGCTGGTCTCTCGCCTAACATCTATTGCCACAATGATCCTCGCATACAAAGGCAAGAAGGACGACTTTCTATCATGCGAAGGTATCATTTCTGCTATAGAGCAGGAACGCAAGGAGCAGCGGGCACACATGAGAAAACTATCGGAAAGACTCGCCAAGATAGCAGACATGCTTGACAATTTGCCACCGGATAGCGACACGCTGAAAATGATTGACGAGGCTCGCAGCACATATTCACGACTTATAAAAATCCAATAAATATCATAACGTATGAAGATAGACAAATCTGTTGTGGAGGTGTTGAAGACCTCCGAGTTTGATGGTAGCCTTTTGCGTCTGCCTGGGCAGCTGGAACGCAAGCTATACGAACATGTGGCCAAGGTACTGAAGAGTATTGGCGGCAAGTGGACGAGCGCGAAGAAGGCTTTTGTCTTCAAGGAAGATGTAGGCTACCTCATTACATCCATCGCCGACTCTGGCGAATACATCCCGGAGCGACAAGTACTTCAGTTCTACCCTACCCCCGAGCCTCTCGCTCGCGAGATTGTGGAGATAGCGGATATACGTCCAGGCGAACGCGCTCTTGAGCCCTCTGCTGGGCAAGGCAATATTGCGCAGTTTATGCCATCGCCAGACTGCATCGAACTCGATCCAAAGAATCGGGCCGTACTTGAGGAGCGAGGCTTCCGAGTCGTCGGCGAGGACTTCCTAAAATTCACACCGTCGGCATCGTACGATGTTATAGTGATGAACCCACCGTTTTGCAAACGACAAGACGCTTTACACATCCTCAAGGCGATCTCAATGGCAAACCGCAGAGTCGTAGCTATCGCTTCTCAGTCTGTGATGTGGCGTACTGACAGCCCGTACAAAATGCTGCGCGACACTGTCGCACACTACGGAGGCTATATGCGTGAACTCCCGGACAAGTCATTCAAGGAGGCTGGCACAATGGTTAATACGGCACTTGTAGTGGTAGACAAGACAAAACGCCTCTTGTAATTCTCCAACTGCGTGCTCATGCACCGAGCGTCATGAGCACGCAGTGAGCGATAACACAACCTTTAACATCAGCCATCAAGAAGAAATGAGCAATAGAGACAACAAGACGGTCAGAGTATCATGCAGAATATCACAGCCCGACTTCATGCTCCTTGAAGCCGTAGCCAAGCGCGGAGGATATGCCACCCTCTCCGAGCTCATGCGTGATGCCCTCATCCACATATCACATGCCGTTCTCAACTGTGCGGCATACCCAAAACGATCCACAGAGCTTGCCACCCCAGAGCCATTCCGTCCCGTGGGCTGCGAGGAGGAGGAAATGACCATCGAGGCCGACATCCGCTCTATCTTCGACGAGGCACAGTCCATGGGTACCGAGTTCGAGGACAACATCCGCAAGCGCAAAAGCAAATAGAAAGATGTCGCTCCCCTTACCGCTCTTTTTCCTCTGCTTTTTCCATCTCCCTGCCCACCGTATCATCGAGCAGCTTGGCATAGGTACTTCTCGTAATGCGTGTGGAGGAGTGACCCAATATCTTTGCCACCGTCTCCATGTCCACCCCGGCATTAAGCAGCATCGTCGCCCCCGTATGCCGCGCCCAGTGCGTCGTAATAGGCTTGTCAACGCCAGCCGTCTGAGCAACCACCTTCAGATACTGGTTATACTTCACATTGCTGAGCAGCGGCAACTTGCCCCCGTACTTCTTCAAGACAGCCAAGTCAGGCCTCAAAAGCATGAAAGTGAACTCTACCCCGGTCTTCCCACGCTTGCCCGTGTACATCATCCGACCGTGCTCTTCCTTGATCTTACTTGCGTCGAAAGCAACAAGATCCTTATACGAAAGGCACGTGCACGCCTGAAAGACGAACAGGTCGCGCACCCGGTCAAGGCTCTCCGTGCCCATCCGGGCAGTCTCTATGGCACGGAGCTCGTCCTTGGTGAGATACTTGTGCAGGCCGTGGCTCACCTTGTCCTTTACGATATGCACCCATTTGTACGGGTTCCGCCTCAGATAACCCTCACTGATAGCATCGAGGATGAACGAGTTGAGGAAACGGTGGTAGTTGTTCCATTTCGAGTAATTGCACATCCCTTTCTTCTTCAAGGACTCATCCATCAAGAGAATATTACGCTCCGTCACGTCGGCAAAGCTCTTGATGCCACCCCACTCACGGAACCACTTCAAGAAGCGGTCATAACGCTTGCACGTGTCATCCATGCGTCCGTACTGGCGCACCTCCGCACGCTCCTGACAATACTCGTAGAACGTCTTGCCAACGTCATCAAGACGCTTCATCCGCGACGGAATCTCCTGGATGTTGAGACCCCCTTCCTCAAGCATGTCGTTGATCGCCTTCAGGACTTTGTTACGCATTGTCGTAAGCGCCTTATTCAGTTCTATGGCATCCGTCCTGCCCGTCACCATGTCGCCGCGCCATTCCTTAGGCAGCACCTTGACACCCGTCGACAGGTACTTCTTCTTGTAGTCATAAGACACCCGGATCTCAATGACGGCACTCTTCGTCGCCGTCTTCTTTCTGTTGTACACAAAGCCTACAACCGGCATTCTGTCATTCTCCATTGTCTTGCGTTTATGAATTGGCAAATTATCATTCTAAGCAGTGGTAAACACTGACCGAAGGAGTGGTAAACACTATGGTAAACACAAATCGCCTAATGTCTGTCAATGATTACCAAAGATTACAACTCATTTTCGTTTGGTTACTATCCCCTTATTACCCTAATTTCCAATCATTTACGCGCCTATAATTTCGTAACTTGCTGACTATAAATGCAAAAAGGAAGCCTTCATCAGACTTCCTTTTTGACTTAAAGGCGGAAAGTGAGGGATTCAAACCCCCGATACCACGTAATGGGTATACCAGATTTCGAGTCTAGCGCATTCGGTCACTCTGCCAACTTTCCTTTTATGCACGCAAAGTTAATCATAAAAATTGTAAATGGTGCGCGCAATCCCAATAATTAACAATGATTATACCTGAATTGTCCGTTATTGAACGACCGTGGATATTCAGCCATTATTATTTCAGCAGGTCGGGTCTCAACCTCTTGGTACGCTCAAGAGCTTGATCCATTTCCCACTGTTTTATCTTTGCCTCGTTACCCGACAGCAGTATGTCTGGCACCTTCCATCCTTTGTAGTCGGCAGGGCGAGTGTAGATTGGAGCAGCAAGCAAATCATCTTGAAAACAATCTGAAAGTGCGCTTTGGTCATCGCTTATCACGCCAGGCACAAGTCTGACCACGGCATCGGCAATTACCGCGGCAGCGAGCTCGCCACCGGTAAGCACAAAGTCGCCAACGCTTATCTCACGTGTTATCAAATGGTCTCTTACACGCTGGTCAATGCCTTTGTAGTGCCCGCACAGGATAATCAGGTTTTCTTGTAGGCTCATGTCGTTGGCGATTTTCTGGTCGAAACGTTCACCGTCTGGCGAGACGTAGATTACATCGTCGTAGTCGCGCTCTTTCTTCAGGGCTGATATGGCATTGTCAATAGGTTCGCACTGCATTACCATTCCCGCGAAGCCTCCATAGGGATAGTCATCCACACGTCGCCATTTATCGTTAGTATAATCTCGCAAGTTATGTAAGTGAATCTCGGTGAGGCCTTTCTTTTGCGCACGCGCGAGTATGCTCTCGTTTATGAACCCCTCTATCATTTCGGGCAAGACGGTAATTATATCTATTCTCATTTTTGTCTTATATGTTGTTTATGCTTTTTGTGTAAATCTATCTATGAAATCATCCTCAGATATGATGGGGATGCCGAGCTGGTTGGCTTTCTTGTTTTTCGTGCTTGTGGAGTTAATGTCATTATTGATAAGGTACGACGTTGACTTGCTGACTGATCCTGTCACCTTGCCACCTTCACTCTCTATATAGGCCTTCAAGTCGTTGCGATTCTTGTAATGGTTCACGTCGCCCGTGATAACGAATGTCAACCCCTTGCACAACTCCCCTACAGAAGCAGGCTGCGCTTGCTTAATGTTGACTTCACTCATTAGCTTGTCGTAGACCTTAATGTTAGCCTCGTTCTCAAACCACGCTACGAATTGCCTTGCTTTCTCTGGGCCGATACCCGGTATCGCTGACAGTATGGCTACTTTGTCCGGCGCGAACAAAGAGCCGGCGTTGTCTTCCCCTCTTACTATCTTCATGAGGTCTTCGAGCTTATGTGCAGCCAACAACCGCTTGCACACGTCTTGACCGCAAAGCGGGATGCAAAGGGCGTAAAGCAGGCGTTGAGCGTCTACGTCGCGGGCCTTTGACACGGATTCCACGATGTTGTTTGCCGACTTGTCGCCGAAACCGTCAAGGCGCGCTATCTCGGCAGCATGGTCTGGTATGCTGTATATGTCGGAGAAATCTTTTATCCAGCCAAGGTTTATGAACCGCTGGAGCGTCTGTTCGGATATGCCGTCTATATTTACGCCAGGCTTGGAAACGAATCGGGCGAACTTCCTCAACTGTTTGGCAGGACATTCGTGGTTAGTGCAATGAAGGGTCTTGGTGCTGCTTGCCTCGCTCTCAACCACTACGGTTGGCGAGCCACATACAGGACAGGTCTTTGGTATGTCAAGCACACCTTGTGTCTGGCGTATGCTTATGACCTTCGGTATTATCTTGTTTGCCTTGATTACCTCCAGTTCCGTGCCTTTTCCGCCAATGCCCAGACGTTCACACTCACTGATGTTGCACAGCGACGCGCGTTTCACGGTAGTGCCTTCAAGCTCAACTGGCTTAAACACCGCAACCGGCGAAATGGTAGACGCCGCGCAACTCCATTCAATGTGGTCAAGCTCCGTTATGACACTCTCGTCGGCCCACTTAAAGGCGAAGCCGGCACGCGTGGCGTGATGCCCCGTGACAGATCCCGTGGCGGCATAATCGGTGTCGTCGTACGCTATCACGAGACCATCCACAGGATATGGATTTTCCTTGTTTGTCACTTTGAGCGACCATCTGTTTACCGCTTCGTTCACATTATTAAATGTGGGATGTTCTATCAGCTCATGGTCCACACAGTCGAGGCCTATCTCCTTGAGCCAATCCATGCGCTTGCCCCACGAGGTTATGTCCTCGTCGGTATGGACGAGCGTGAACGGAATCCAACGAATGTGCCGTTTGGCTACTTCCTTGGGGTCTTTCAGCGTCATCGAGCCAGAGGCAAGGTTCCTGGGGTTGGCATATTCCTCGTCGCTCTCAAGGTTGAATTGCTCAAAGTCGGCATATGAAATGACCGCCTCACCCCTTACGACAATATGCCCACGTGATTTCACCGTTGGCTGTATGCCGTTTATGGCCGGTGCCAGGTATGTTATGTTTGTGCCAACATGTCCGTCGCCACGAGTCACCACTTTTGTCAGACTGCCGTTGTCGTAAGTTACCACGAGGGTCAGTCCGTCAAGTTTCCACGACAACCATATAGGCCTGTCTTCCGCCCATTTCACAAGGTCTTCTGTTTTCTTCGTCTTGGCAAGCGAGAGCGCGGGATATTCATGAGCCTCCTTTTGCCCAACGGTCGAATCAGCCGACACTTTATGCGTAGGCGAGTCGGGCAAGACGACACCAGTCTCTTGCTCAAGTTGGCGCAGCTCATCAAATCTGGCGTCCCACTCATGGTCAGTCATCAACTCCCCACGCCCGTTATAGTAGGCATCAGAAGCCGCGTTTAGTTCAGACACGAGTTGCCTCATCAAGTCTGTCTTGCTCATGCTGTGTGAATTGTTTTAATCTTTAGAAATAAGTTCAGTCGTTTATCGCGCCACAATAAGGGCATTTTCCCTTGTGCTTGATAGGCTTTCCACAGTTGCCACATATATATATAGTGCGGTTTCGCCAATGTCGATACAATGCGAAGGCAATATAGGCGCCTAACAATGGATAGCCGATAAAATACAATGTGGTGACGCTGAAGACGATATAGTCAATGGCGCACACTGCCGCCAGTCCTCCGAGGTATAGCACCGCTTGCGTTCCCGTGAGTTTGTGGCACACGTCATCAACACAAGCTATGCCAACTATCAAGATTGCCCATACGGAAAGCAGGAACAACATCAG
This sequence comes from Prevotella sp., assembly GCA_022769825.1. Classification (GTDB taxonomy): domain Bacteria; phylum Bacteroidota; class Bacteroidia; order Bacteroidales; family Bacteroidaceae; genus Prevotella. The sequence goes on from JALEJI010000041.1 coordinate 6,093, forward strand.
CACAGGCGGCACAGAGAATGGGTTCAGCGTTGGGTGGAAGTAGAAGTGCTGCCACAGTTGTGGTGCGAAAAGCTGGATAGTGGCATAAAATGTGGCCGCGCTTGCCACGATAAGGGAAAGCATCGTGGGATAAACAGAGTCAATGTCGTGGAAGTGAACGATATATGCCTTCTTCTTGAATAGTTTCCACAGCGTGTAGCTTGTGCCAAAAACCGCTACTACGATTAGAAACACGATGAAGTGGGAGTCGGAAAAAGCAGATATGAATTGCGATATGGGGTCGTCGGGCATCACCCGAGGCAACATTTCCTTTTCCCGTGTCCAACCGAAGGCGGAGGTGTCGTTAGCCAATTGCACCCATACGGAGTCTATGGAGTCGGCAGGCATCATCTTGATGTCAGCCACAGCCAAATGATCACCTTTGCGCACGCTGAACGAGTCGGTCTCCATCCCGGCCGCTTCCTCTTCGGGCAGTTGCCTTAGGAGGGTAAGTGAGTCGGCACGCACCACGAAGTTGTAGTTGTTAGTGTAATGGTGCTTCTGGAAAAACGACAGCGAGTCCATGGTGCGCTCTGATATGGCCTTCTTGCGCATTGGACGTTGCCCCGTGGGGTGCTCATAGCATGATGACAGCAACAGCGACCACACGGCGACAACGATGAAAAGGAAATGTCGCGAGCTCATCAGCTTAATCCAACGATTTTGCCATCCACAATGTCAATGTTGTTGGCTTGCGGCGTGGCAGGAAGTCCAGGCATGCGCAGAATGTTGCCGGCTATGGCCACGATCATTCCAGAACCGGAGTTTATCACGATGTCGGCAACGTCGAGATGGAAGCCGTCGGTCTTGCCATAAGCCTTGGGGTCAACCGAGAAGCTGTATTGAGTCTTGGCGACGCACACGGGAAGGCCGGACAGGCCCAAGTCGTAGATATGCTTGAGTTGCGTTTCAGCCTTGCGCGCGAAGCTAACGCTGCCAGCGCCATATATCTTCTTTGCGACAGCCTCTATCTTGTCCTTTACGCTGTCATCGTCCTTATAAAGATATTGCAGCTTTGGCGAAGGCGTGTCTTCTATGGTCTTTACCACGGTGTTGGCCAGTTCTTCGGCGCCTTTTCCGCCTTCGGCAAACGCGTTGTTGACGGCGAAGCCCACGCCTAATTCTTGGCAATGAGCTCTCACGGCTTCAATCTCTTCCTCCGTGTCGTTGTTGTAGCGGTTGAATGCCACCACGATCTTTTGCCCGAAACGCTTGATGTTTTCCACATGCTTGTCAAGGTTCCAGAAGCCCTGTTTGACAGCCTCAATGTTGGGCTCCTTAATGTCTTGATAGGCAACGCCGCCATGCATCTTCAAGGCTTGAAGCGTCACCACCAGCACTGTCAATGCAGGTTGCAACCCCGCTGTGCGGCACTTGATGTCGTAGAACTTCTCTGCGCCGAGATCGGCACCGAAGCCGGCCTCCGTTATGGCGTAGTCGCCAAGCGTGAGGGCCATCTTCGTAGCGACGACCGAGTTGCATCCATGCGCTATATTGGCGAAAGGCCCGCAATGCACTATTGCCGGCGTACCCTCGGTTGTCTGCACGAGGTTTGGCTTCAGGGCATCCTTCAGCAGTACGGCGATAGAGCCCTCAACGCCCATGTCGCGCACGTAGAACGGCTTGTCTTGGTAATCGAAGCCCAACAGGATGTTGCCGATGCGCCTCTTCAGGTCGTCGATGTCCTTGGCAAAGCACATTATGCCCATTATCTCCGACGCGGGCGTAATGTCGAAACCTGTTTGCGTTGGTATGCCGTTGGTGAGCGGACCGAGACCTGTTATTATCTGCCTGAGCGACCTGTCGTTCACGTCGAGCACCCTCTTCCAGAGTATTGTCTTCAGGCGGAACCCGTCTTTGGCGTGCTGGTAGAGATAGTTGTCGAGCAGGGCCGCAATCATGTTGTTTGCCGTTGTTATGGCATGGAAGTCACCCGTGAAGTGTAGGTTTATCTTGTCCATTGGCAGCAGTTGCGCGTAGCCGCCACCGCAAGCTCCGCCTTTCATGCCGAAGCAAGGGCCGAGCGAAGGCTCGCGCAAGGCCACTACGGCCTTCTTGCCTATCTTGTTCAAGCCGAGCGCGAGGCCCACCGATACCGTTGTCTTGCCAATGCCGGCTTTTGTCGGCGAGATGGCTGTCACCAAGATGAGGTTATGACGCTTCATGCGTTCCTCGTCGATGGCATCAAGCGATACCTTGGCGATGTAGCGGCCATAAGGCTCAATATGGTTCTCGTCGATTCCAAGCTCCTTGGCGATGTCGTCTATACGTCGCAAGGTCGTTTCCTGTGCAATTTCTATATCTGTCTTCATTTGGTTTGAAAAATATGTCTTTGGTTGTAAGGAGTTTAGTCCCTGAAGAATAAGTCGCGGGTATAAACTTTCTGTTTCACGTCGTCAAGAGCCTTGTCGTAGCGGTTGGCGATGATGGCTTGTGCTTGCGCCTTGAACGCGTCAAGGTCGTTGACGACCTTCGACCCGAAGAACGTGGAGCCTTCCTTGAGCGTCGGCTCATATATTATCACCGTTGCGCCTTTGGCTTTCACGCGCTTCATCACGCCTTGTATGCTTGATTGGCGGAAGTTGTCGGAGTTTGACTTCATGGTCAGCCTGTACACGCCTATCACGCAAGGGTGCTCACCGGCTGCGTTATATGCGTTTTGGTCGTTGTAGCTGTAATATCCGGCCTTGCGAAGCACTTGGTCGGCCACGAAGTCCTTGCGCGTGCGGTTGCTCTCCACGATGGCCTGTATGAGGTTCTCTGGCACGTCCTTATAGTTGGCAAGTAGTTGTTTGGTGTCTTTTGGCAAGCAATAGCCGCCATAACCGAACGATGGGTTGTTATAGAATGAGCCTATGCGTGGGTCAAGGCAAACACCGTTTATGATGTTCTGGCTCGACAAGCCTTTCACCTCGGCGTATGTGTCAAGCTCGTTGAAATAGCTCACCCTGAGGGCGAGGTAAGTGTTTGCGAAGAGCTTTACCGCCTCTGCCTCCGTGGTGCCCATGAAGAGCGTTGGAATGTCTTGCTTTATGGCCCCTTGCTGAAGCAGTGAGGCGAAGACGTGTGCGGCCTGGTCGAGGCGTGCGTCGCCCTCTGGCCTGCCCACGATGATACGCGACGGGTAGAGGTTGTCGTAAAGGGCCTTTGACTCGCGCAGGAACTCCGGGGCGAAGATGATGTTCTCGGAGTGGAATTTCTCCCTTACCATCGAAGTGTAACCCACGGGGATGGTCGATTTTATCACCATTATGGCATTGGGGTTAATCTTGCATACGAGTTCTATCACTTCTTCCACATGGCTCGTGTCAAAGAAGTTCTTCACGCTGTCGTAGTTGGTTGGCGTGGCGATGACCACGAAATCGGCATCGCGATAAGCCGCCTCGCCATCAGTGGTAAAGTCTATGTCGAGAGGCTTATCTTTAAGGTAACGCTCCACATATTCATCCTTTATTGGCGATATGTGATTCTTGAGCATCTCTACCTTCTCCTTTACCACGTCTACCGCCGTGACATGTTGGTGCTGGGCAAGCAAGGTGGCGATGCTTAACCCTACGTAGCCTGTGCCGGCCACAGCTATGTTCATTTTCTTTTCCATATTAGCCTGTTTAGTTCACGGTTTCCTTCAGGGCCTTTTTCTTCAGCTCGTTTGCCACGGCCTGTGCCCTGCGGTTCACGTCATTGATGTTTTCCTTCCTGTAATAGCTTCTCGATACGCCATCGCTCGACAACACCAAGGAGTCGCCATAAAGATAGTCTATCGAGCAAGTGTCGTTTTGAAGGCTCTTCACGTCTATTTGTCCGTTGTTTTTTGACGAAGGCGTACCGCTCGTAATCACGAGCATGCCATTCCACAGGTGCCAAGCTGTGAAAAATCCCAAGGGAGGATATTCCACTGGGCTTTCCTGGGCCAGGGCGTTGTTGTCGTCCACATAGCCTACGCTCGACGCTATCCAGTCGCGCTTGAGGTAGAAACCATATTCTCGCGGTATGAGGTAGGTTTCCTTGAGCGAGTCGCTCATGTTGTTCATCATGCGCGCCTGTGCCTTGGCGCTCATTTGCCCGGCGTCACGCATCTTTGGCATCACGATATAGCACCAAATGCCCGCGAGCTTGTCGATGTCGACCACTACATCGGCCTTCTGATTGTTTTTCTTGTTCAACACTATGCAAAGGCGGTCGCCAATCTGCACCTTGCCCAAGACGCGTTTCCTCCGCTTGGCTTCCATGATGTTGTATGTCACGGGGTCGCTGTTGTCCTCCGGCAATACCACGACGATCGTGTCGTTGCAACCATCACATGCAAGGCCGTACACGGCACTGTCGCCTTGCAGCCTTACCGTGTAAGCTGGCTTCTCGGCGTCTTTCATCTCCTTTGTGTTGCACGATACAAGGGCGGCAAGAGAGCTGAAAAACAGGCAAAAGATAAAAACAAGTTTATGCGACATCTTTTAAATTAATGTTATTATTTAGCTTGGCCTTTTATTCACATTATTGATTTCAGTCTACAAAGTTAGTTATTAATTATAAAAAATGCGACAGCATATCTCCATTTTGATGATTTTTATCTAATTTTGCACGTCGAATGGGGGATAAGTATATTTTTAGCACAACGTAAAGATTAAGGAATATAATGAAGAAAAAGATTCAGTTCAGTCTTGTCTATCGTGACATGTGGCAGAGCAGCGGCAAGTTTCAGCCGCGCGCCGACCAACTTGCCAAGATAGCACCCGTGTTTGTTGAGATGGGTTGCTTCTCGCGTGTCGAGACCAATGGTGGCGCATTCGAGCAAGTACAACTGCTTGCCGGCGAGAACCCTAACAAGGCGGTTCGCGCTTTCACGGCCCCTCTCCACAAGGCAGGCATCAAGACGCACATGCTTGACCGTGGCCTCAACGCGCTCCGCATGTATCCCGTGCCCGACGACGTACGCGCCATGATGTACCGCGTGAAGCACGCTCAAGGCACCGACATCACCCGTATCTTCGACGGCTTGAACGACATACGCAATATCGCCCCATCCATCAAGTGGGCGAAAGAGGGCGGAATGACTCCCCAGGGCACCCTTTGCATCACCACCTCACCAGTGCACACTCTCGACTATTATGAGAAGCTCGCCGACGAGGAGATAGCAGCCGGTGCAGAGGAGATTTGCTTGAAAGACATGGCCGGAATCGGTCAGCCCGCGTTCCTTGGCCAGCTTACGAAGCGCATCAAGACCAAGCATCCCGACATCGTGATCGAATATCACGGCCACTCTGGCCCAGGCTTGTCGATGGCTTCCATCCTTGAGGTTTGCGAGAATGGCGCCGACATCATCGACACCGCCATCGAACCCCTGTCATGGGGTAAGGTGCATCCCGACGTTATCTCAGTGCAGAGCATGCTCAAGCACGCCGGTTTCGACGTGCCTGAAATCAACATGGGCGCTTACATGAAGGCGCGTGCCATGACTCAGGAGTTCATCGACGAATGGCTTGGCTATTTCATCAACCCTGGCAACAAGGTAATGTCGTCGCTCCTTCTCACCTGTGGCCTTCCTGGCGGCATGATGGGATCAATGATGGCCGACCTCGGTGGCATGCGCACCACCATCAACAACCTGCGCAAGAAGAAGGGTGAGCCTGAGCTTTCCATGGACGACTTGCTCATAAAGCTTTTCGACGAGGTGGCTTATGTATGGCCTCGCGTTGGCTATCCACCACTCGTGACCCCATTCTCTCAGTATACCAAGAACATCGCGTTGATGAACCTCCTCACCATGGAACAGGGCAAGGGCCGCTTCGTGATGATGGACGACAACATGTGGGGCATGATTCTCGGCAAGAGCGGAAAGGTGCCCGGACAGATTGATCCTGAGCTCGTGGAGCTGGCCAAGAAGCAGGGCCGTGAGTTTACCGACGTTGACCCTCACACGCTGCTGAAGCCCGCCCTCGACGACTTCCGCAAGGAGATGGACGAGAACGGTTGGGAATATGGCGAAGACGACGAGGAGCTCTTCGAACTCGCCATGCACCCGGAGCAGTATCGCAACTACAAGAGTGGACAGGCCAAGAAAAACTTCCTTGCCGACTTGCAGAAGGCCAAGGACGCAAAGCTGGGCGCAAAGGTGTCGCCCGAGGAGGCTGCGGCTTATAAGCACGCCCAGGCCGACGCCATCGTGGCTCCTGTGCGTGGTCAAATCTTCTGGGACTTCCAAGGCGACGGAGAGGCGGAGCCTGCCCTTGAGCCGTTTATCGGCAAGGAATACAAGGAGGGCGACGCTTTCTGCTGGATTCAGGCTCCTTGGGGCGAGTTCGTGGAGGTAAAGGCCGACCTCGGAGGCAAGCTCGTGGAGATAAACGCGAAGCAAGGTTCCAAGGTGCAGAAGGGCAGCGTGATTGCCTATATCAAGCGCGACGAGAAATAAAACGACACATGGCGTGTGTGCCATCGTAAAAGATGGCACACACCTTTTTTATATATGGACTACAACAAGATCATTGACAAATATTATCCCGAGGCCAACCAGCTTCGGGATATTTTCTTTATCCACTCCACACTCGTCGCCAAGAGGGCACTCGCCATCTGCGACGCCCACCCTGAGCTTCATCTCGACCGCCAGTTTGTGGAGGAGGCGGCCATGCTCCATGACATAGGCATCTTCCGTTGCGACGCTCCGGGGATATGCTGTCATGGCACGGAGCCGTATCTGCGTCATGGCTTGATTGGCGGGGAGATAATGAGAAGTGAGGGCTTCCCACGCCATGCGAGGGTCTGCGAGCGACACACCGGGGCAGGACTGACAAGGGAGGAGATAATAAATCAAGACTTGCCTTTGCCACATCAAGACTTCCTTCCTGAGACACTGGAGGAGAAACTCGTGTGCTATGCCGACAAGTTCTACTCTAAGTCGCATCCCGACCGCGAGAAGACGTTTGAGCAGGCTAAGAAGAGCATAGCACGCTTCGGCGAGGACGGACTGCGACGCTTCCTCGAATGGAAAGCCATGTTTGAGTAACAAAGTCAACCCTTATAAAACCGTGTTTATGAAACAGAGCCGTATCATTTTGTTTTCATTCTTGCTTCTCCTTATAGTGGCAGGTTGCAAGAAAGACCCTCAGGAAATCTTCAACGAGCAGAAGTCGGGGGTGGTGCTCATTTGCAATGAGTTTTATTATGACGTCACCCTGGCCGACGGCGAACATTTCTATTTCACGGGCATAGCCGACGACGGCTCCCTGCAAGGGCTCACGTCGAGTCTTGCCGACATCCAGAGGTCGCCGGCCATACTCAATGGCACGGGCTTCTTCATCGATGGCACCGGGCGCATATTGACAAACAGGCATGTCGTGGCGCCGGAGATTGACAAGGACCAGGTTAGGCAGAACATGAACTCCATCATGGAAGGCTACGCGCAATACATACAGGCTCTGCAAGACTCGATGGATCAGCGTTACCAGGCCATACAGCAGTATGCGCAGTCGAGAGTGTATGAGGATGAGTATGGCGAGAGCCAGCTATACATGAGCCAAGACGAAGTGGACCAGCTCAACACGGAGCTTGAGAACCTTAGACAGCAATACGCCCAGGCAGAGAACGTTAAGGACAGGGTGAGGAGCAATATCCTCGGCTACAACTTCTCCATACAGCTGCATTCGCAGTTTGGCATCGCCTACGACGGAAGCAACGTGAACAGTTGGGACGACTTCATGAAACGGCCATGTGCCTTACTCAAGACTTCGCAAGACGCCAACTCAGACCTTGCCCTGCTTCAGCTCAAGAGCAAGCAGACTCCACCAGACAAGTACATATTCTATTATACCAAGTTCGACCCCGACAAGGAGAACGTGAAGATAACGCAGCAGCTCTACATGATAGGCTATAACCAGGGCGTGTCGCTCGCCAAGACAAACAATGGCATAAACGCGCAGTTTACCATGGGAACTATTTCGCAGGCTCCCGACGGCAACCGCATAGTCTACAGCATTCCGGCCATGCATGGATCAAGCGGCTCACCCGTAGTTGACGATGATGGCAACCTCGTGGCGGTGAACTTCGCGGGGGCCAACGGCAGCGACAACTTCAACTTTGGCATACCTATTCTCCGTGTCATCACCTTCTTGAAATGATATTTGCTTTTGTACAAATTAAATATCTTCCCTACATGGAAGACCAAGCTTGAAAACTGGCAGAAAAAAGAGGCTAAAGATGTTTCTTTTTTCTGCCATTGTACTGTAATGCCATTAGATCTTCTTTCCTCTCTTATCCACTTGCCATAATCACTGTTGGGATTCCTGTTGGGACTAAGACTGTTATACATTCCTGTTTTCTCCCATATCCTCGCTGTCCTGCTGAAATACTCAGTGGCACAAAAATCTGCAAGACCTAATAACTGTTTAAAAACGAATGAGTTGCGTATAACTGAAATAGGTGAAAGTAACAGAATGGTAACAATAATTCAATTCTGTTCCACATGTGTACTTTCGTTTCCTATACTTCGCAAAGATACGCATTTTGTTTGAGATGGACAATAAATTAAATGAGAATATACTTTCATGCCATTAAATAATTCCGTACTTAACTTCGTTAAACATCCAAACTCCGACAGCCATTTGCTTATACAGTTAGTAGAGTATTGAATCAGCATATTACGAGATTTTTTAAAAAACAAGTACGAACTTACATCTCTTTCAGAACAATGTGTTATCTTTGTACACAAGGCAAAGTGATATTGTTACAAGAAAGTCATTTATCTCTTCCGTCAATGCTATGCTTGCGGAATGGCCTAAAAATCTGATGACTGTTGAAAAAGTTGGAGCTATTCTTGAAAATCTCATTCTAAAGAACTATCTTTGCAAAGTAGTATATTCGAAACATACATTTTAGAATTTTATCGATAGAAATAAGGAATTAGGCCGCTTGGAAGCTGCCCTAAAGGGTTGCAAAGGCAAGTTACTGGTTGTCTATGGTCGCAGACGGTTGGGCAAGTCCAGACTGATAAAGAGAATCCTAAAAGAGGGAGACGTTTATTATGAGGCAACTAAAAGCGAATCCTCAACTCAAAGGCTTGGACTTGCAGCTTCAGTCGCTTTATTATACAATGAT
>JALEJI010000060.1 GCA_022769825.1 Prevotella sp.
AGAAGACTACGACCCTATATCGGAAGAAGGCGTCACCTACGTACTTGATACCTACAATGCCGACCGCATCTTCGTCGGACACACTATCTTCGACGACATCACCTTCCTCCACAACTCCCGCGTCATTGCCGTAAACGTAGAGAACCTCGAAAACCGCCTGAAACAAAAAGGACGCGCCGCCCTCATCGAAAACGGAACGGTTTACGAGGTCGGAAACTACGGGTCAAGGGGTCAGGGGGACCCGCTCTGACCCGCCTCGGAGTGAAAAGCTGCATGGGTGCAGATGTGTACTTCTAACTGAGAGATATGGATGAATTGTAAAAGGGGAAGACCTAAAAGTCTTCCCCTTCTTCTGAATTGGTGGTCAAGCTTACTCTTTTCCTGAAAAAGTTTACTTTATACAGACAAACTTGACCATGATGTGTTACTTGCGAATCAATATACCTCGTCGGTCGTAAGCTCTTCCTTGTCGAGCTTCTTCTTGTCGATGGAATACCACGCATAGACGATGTAGGCAAGGACTACGGGAACGAGGATGCTTACCACCGACATTACCTGAAGCGTGAACTCGCTGCTGCAGCTGTTGGCTATGGTGAGCGAGCTTTGCAGGTCGGCGTTCGACGGATAGTAGGCCGTGCCGCCCCATCCGGCCACGAGGAGCAACGACAGCACCACCAGCACCACGCCGATGCCGGCTGGCCAGATGCCCCTGACGTAGGCGGGGCTCAGCACCGTGCGCGCCATGCCATAGAGCAGCAAGACCACGCCGGCGAGCGTGATGATGGCCAGTGGCCACATGGCGAGGTAGTTGTGTAGGTATTTCAGCGGTTCCATGACAATAGCCGCAGTGGCGGCATCCACGGCATATCCGTCTTTCAGCAACAGGCGGATGAAGAACGCGAGAAACAGCACGAGGAAAGGCACCGTGGCGCCCAAGAGGCGCGCCCTGCCGCGCGAGCGTATGCCGTCGTCGGCGACATTGTTGATGATGTAGAGCGCGCCAAGCATGCGCGCGAGGAAGAACACGGCCAAGCCGAGCACGAGGTTCCAAGGGTCGAGGAGCGCGTCGAGGCCAGCCGAGGCGTTGGCCCACCGGCTTATCACCGGGCCGCCGACATCGGTGAGCGCCGCTTTCTCCACGATGAAGTTGGACCCGTCGAAGAATGTGGCCACGGCGCCGCCGAGCAGCAGCGGGCCTACAATGCCGTTGATTATCAGGAAGCAGCGATACGTGCGCTTGCCGAGCAGGTTGCCCTTGCGGTGCTGGAACTCATAGCTGACGGCTTGCAGCACAAACGAGAAGAGGATTGTCATCCAAAGCCAGTAGGCTCCGCCGAAACTCGTGCTGTAGAACAAGGGGAACGACGCGAAGAAGGCTCCGCCGAACGTGACGAGCGTGGTGAACGTTATCTCCCATTTGCGGCCCGTGGACTCGAGCACCTTGCGTTGCCCCTCCTCGTTGCCGCCTATGCTGTAGACCATGGAGTTGGCCCCTTGCACGAAGAGCAGGAAAACAAGCAGGGCGCCGAGCAGCGACACGATAAACCACCAGTAGTGCTGAAGAAATGTGTATGTCATGACGGTTTCTTTATTTTTATGGTTAATTTGATGTGTGATTGCTTATCACCTTGCACATGATGCGCAGCTCGGCCACGAGCAGCACGGTGAAGAGCACGAGGAAGATGAAGAAGGTGAGGGCCACGCTGCCCGTGCTGATGTCGGAGACGGCTGCCAAGGTGGGCATCATGTCTTGTATGGCCCAAGGCTGCCTGCCCAGTTCTGCCACTATCCAGCCCGCCTCGCTGGCTATGTAGGCCAGCGGAAGCATGGCTATGGCCGCCCAATGGAGCCAGCGGCGCGACCCAGCCACGTCACGTCGCCATGCCACATGGCCAATGACGAGGAAGAAGATCAGCAGCAGCGTGCCCACGCCCACCATAACGCGGAAGGCATAGAAGTTGACGGGGATATACGGCACCAGCTCGGCGCGGTCCTTGATGTAGCCATATCCGAAATACGGCATGTCTTCCTTGAGCTGCGCCGCGAGGCGTGGCAGCTGCTTGTCGCCTGGGTTTGCGGCTTTCAGCTTGCGGTATTCGGCAAGCGTGGCTATTGCCTTGCGGCCACGCTGCATCTTCTCCTCGGCCGATGGCTCGCGCTTGCCGTCGGTACGCGTATAGCCGTTCAGCAGGTCGTTGACGCCAGGCACGTAGCCGTCCAGGCTGTGCGTGGCAAGCAGCGACAGGCCGCAGGGCATGGCGATGCGCAATGGCGGCTCTCCGCCCTTGGCGTAGTCGGGCTGCTCAAAGGGGTTCACCGCGGCCACGGCCGTCAGGCCCACGCCGTTGCCGCCATCGTAGAGGGCCTCCATGGCGGCAAGCTTCATGGGCTGCGCCTGGGCCACCTTCACCGCCGACGAGTCGCCGGTGGCCATGGTCAACACCGCTGCCGCTATGCCTACGACCGATGCTATCTTTATGCTCTCCGTGGCCAGCCGCGTGTTGCGCCGTTTCAGTAGATACCAGCAGCTCACGGCGCAAACGAAGACGGCGCCGATGATCCATGACGACGTGACGGTATGGAAAAACTTGTCGACGGCAAAGGGCGAGAGCGCGACGTCGATGAAGCTCGTCATCTCGTTGCGCATGGTGTCGGGGTTGAACTCGCAGCCCACGGGATATTGCATCCATGAGTTGGCCACGAGGATCCACCATGCCGAGATGGTGGCGCCAAGGCCGGTGAGCCAAGTGGAGGCCAGGTGGAACCCGCGCGACACCTTCTCCCATCCGAAGAACATCACGGCCACGAACGTGCTCTCCATGAAGAACGCCACGATGCCCTCTATGGCGAGCGGCGCGCCGAAGATGTCGCCCACGAACCAAGAGTAGTTGCTCCAGTTGGTGCCGAACTCAAATTCGAGGATGATGCCCGTGGCCACACCCATGGCGAAGTTGACGCCGAAGAGCCGTTGCCAGTAGACCGCCGCCTCGCGCCAGAACTGTTTGCCGGTGCGATAATAGCAAGTCTCCATGATGCCCATGATGAGGGCGAGACCGAGCGTCAGCGGAACGAAGAGCCAGTGGTAGATGGCTGTCAGTGCGAATTGGGCCCTTGACCAGTCTATCAGTGAAGGGTCGATGGTTAATAGGAGGTTCATGGTGTTGAGGATAATGTGTTATTTAGTTAGGTTTATCTCGTTATCAGTTCTCCGGCCACGTAGTTGGCCGGGTTGCCGTCGTGTGCTTTCTGCTTCAGCACGTCGGGGAAGAACAGCAGCTTCAGTATGACGAATATCACGAACAGCTTTATCAGGATTATGGCCCACAGCACGCGTCCAAGCCGCATGTGCTTGAATCCGTCGGCATACAGTCGGTACACATTATAAAGAAAGTTGTGCGTCATAGGTTGAGGCTTTTGGTTTATCCGTGCTTTGCCGTTTGGCAAGCACTTTGCAAATATAGTGAATTATTTTTAATCTAAATTGAAATGATTACAATTTCTGAACTATTTAACAAATGTTCACTGTTGGTGTATTATGTGGTTTCCTGCTTCTTGTCGGCAATGCCGGAACGTTGTGTTGATGGATTGCCAAAACGTTTGAAAAATCACGACAAAATGCCTTCTGAGAATCGATTTTTTTCGAGCGGGCGGTCGCTTGGCCGCAAATTCGCGAATGGTGAGCTATTTATATATAATACTGATTATCAGAGGATTATCATTTTCGCGCTTTTTCGCGGCCCCAAAATGAGGCTTTCGAGGTCGCCGTTACGGTGCAATCGCACTGCCGTTACGGTGCAATCGCGTCGCCGTTACGGTGCAATCGCGTCGCCGTTACGGTGTAACGGCAGTGCGATTGCACCGTAACGGTGATGGCTCGGCTTCATTTTTGGCATGATTGAGCGTCACCGACGCCCGAAAACCACGTTTTAGCTCTCTGGATTGCGAGCCGCGGAAAGTGTGTTTTTCGACCAAAAAAGTTTACAAATGGTTAGGTTTCCCATAGGCTTCCACAAAGACGGAATCTTATTTCTCCACACGGATTTTAAGCTGTTCGAGACCGACGCCGTGAAGGTGATTCTCTATTTAGATATGTTGTTCGTTCTATTCGCTTCATATTGCCGCTTTTCACTTGAAACCGCTGCGAAGTTACTGCTTTTTTAGGATGCCTCGTCTTAAAAAAAGAGGAAGCTGGATAACCCCTATTGCATTGAATAATCACCAATGCCTGAAAAGCTCCAAGCCAAACCTGCATCCAAACGTGCGGTTGCCCTTGCCGTTGCTGACGAACAGGCCGGCAGAGAAAAACCTTGTGGTGAAACCATAGCCAAGTTCAACGTAAGGGTGCATCTTGTGCGCGTCGAGCCACGACACGTAAACGCGTTCCATCTCCATGTAGTGGCCTACTATGGGAAGCCAGCTCAAGAGCAAGAGCGGCGACTCATAGGTGAGGTTACCACGAACATAATAAGGCGAGGAATTGTAGTTGTCGCTTCTCAACAACTCAAACTCACCGCTCCAGTCGTCGTTCCAACCTCCTGGTATGTTGTTCTCCTTGAAGTTCTCATAGTTGAGGAAGTAGGTGTCGCGTCCCTTGTGGGAATAGAATCCCGCGCCAAGCCTCATCTGCAACGCTTGCAGGCGGTTGAGGTGATGGATGTATTCAGCGTTGAACTCGTATCGCTCATACTTCATGTTGGAATTGAGCACGTTGGTTACGCCACGGTCATAGTCGAGCGTCAGGATAGGTCCCGACCAACCCATCGGACGATATTGAACCTCGAACACCGGCGCGAAAGCACTGTAATGGGTAGGCTTATCCATGGCGCGGAAAAAGCCAGTGGTAAACGCCTTGTACCTTTGGAAGAGCGAGCCCACCTGGAAGCCAATGAAACTGTTGACATCGAAGTTGAGCACCAGGCGCGCGTCTGTCTGCGTGAACTCATTGAAATGGTCAGGGGTCTTTATCATCAAGGCATGGTTGCCAAAGTTGTTTAAGGCCTGTTCCATGTCATTGTATATAAGATTGTTGCGTATGCGATTGCCATTGCCTATCTCAAACTTGACATACCTGTTCTTGCGCCGGCTCATGTAGAAATATAATGGCAGGCGGAAATAATACTGCTTGATTTTGAAGGAATAACCGAAGCGCAAGTTGCCGAGCAGCTCGGCATCCTCGCCCGTTTGGTAGTTGGCGTGCATCGCGAACTTATATGTGAATCCCCTTCTGTCGCTATAACTCATGTAGAGAGGATTGAGCACGGGGTTTATGCGCAAATAGCCTTGGCTGTTCTGCCCGAAGGTCATCTTGATGCGGTTGAACACGTTGTCTCCCACGGCATCCCAGAACACCATTTTCACCCAGCTGCCACGCTTCTTGTGCGTGGCCACCGTGTCGGCGGTGTCCTTGACGGCCTTCGCGGCCAGTATGTCGTCCACGATTTTCCTTTCTTGAGCGGGAAGTGTTCCTGGGCGCACGCTATCCATAAGGGCAGGATTGTCAGCGTTGTCGTAACCGTCGCCATGAAGCGCATTGTTCAAGCCGTAGTTTGAAATGTAATGAGCCGACACCTTGTTGCCAAGGAAGTTGAAACGCAACAGTCCGTCACAGTCTTTAGGGAATAGCGAGTTGGCGCCCCTGTTACCCATCGTCATGGAGAGCAGGGCGTTGACCATGTCGTACTCGCTCCAAATGTTACAGCTGATTATGCGTCCCGTCAATTTGTCGATGACGGCGTTGCCATGAACGAGCTGGGTGTTCTTGCGGCGGCCGGAGAAGCTCAATTTCACCACGTCGCCAGTGACGGCGTCCACTTTATATTTATAAAACTTGAAGTTGTTTGGGTGAAAAGGCGAAAGGATGGTGTTACCCACGACGGTCTCGTCGTAGATGGTCGGCGTCATGTACCTGTTGAAACTGCTCATGGCGCCTCGATAGCTCGGAATGTTGCTAATCCTCAACAAGGTCCTCGTATCGAAGTCGCTGTAGTTTTTCATCCGTATCTTCGAGAAACGTTCCGTGAGAAACTCTCGCTTGCCGCCTCGGGAAATGATATAGGCCGATGGCACGAGCATGAGAATGGGGTTGCGCTTGTCTACCTTGATGAAAGCGCGCGAGTAGGAATAAAACTCTTTTGAGATATTGGCCGTGTCAACTGTCGTGGCATAGGTATGCACGCGGTGGAGCAAGGAGAGCTTCTTGCCCCTCTTCGCGTCCGCGGTTATCGATAGCGACAAGAGGACACACAGCAACAGCCACGTTATTCCAACTCGCTGAGCTCCAGCCATCTCATCTCTTTTTCGTCCAACTCATCCTTTATCTGTGGCAGACGCTTGCTCTTCTCCGTCAGTTCCTCCACTGACAGCGTTCCGCCGCAAAGCATCTCCTCTATCTGCTTTTGCTCTGTCTCAAGAGCCTCTATGTCCTTGGACAACTGCTCAAACTCGCGTTTCTCCTTGAACGACATGCGGCGGCGAGTGTCGTGGTGATAATCCTTCTTCACCGCCTTGGCCTTCTTGGAGGAGCCATCGTCCTTTTCCGATTTCAGCGACTTCCATTCCCTGTACTGCGTGTAATTGCCGGGGAAGTCCTTAATCACCCCACTGCCCTCGAAGACCAGCAAGTGGTCGACCACCTTGTCCATGAAATAACGGTCGTGGCTGACCACGATGACGCATCCAGGGAAATCCTGCAGATATTCCTCAAGCACTTGAAGCGTCTGGATGTCAAGGTCATTGGTAGGCTCGTCGAGGACGAGGAAGTTAGGATTCTTCATCAGCACGGAGCAGAGGTAGAGCTTGCGCCGCTCGCCTCCGCTGAGCTTATAGACAAAGTTTTGCTGTTGCTCGGGCGTGAAAAGAAAATAGTTGAGAAACTGCGACGCCGTCATCTTGCGGCCTCCGCCCAAGTCGATGTAATCGGCTATGTCGGTAATGATGTCGATGACCTTCTGGCTCTCGTCATACTTCAGTCCGTCTTGTGAGAAATAGCCGAACCTCACGGTCTCGCCAACGTCGAACTTGCCGCTGTCGGGCGGCACGAGGCCCAAGAGCATCTTTATGAACGTAGACTTGCCCGTGCCGTTGTTGCCAACGATGCCCATCTTCTCAAAGCGCGCGAAGTTGTAATAGAAATTGTCGAGAATGACCTTGTCGTTGCCTTGCGAGTCGGTGAACTTCTTCGACACATGCTGGCACTCAAAGATTTTCGAGCCGATGTACACGTTGCTGGCTTTCAGCCTCACCTGCCGTTCCTCGATGCGCCTGTGGGCACGTTGCTCAAGCTCGTAGAACGCGTCCTCTCGGTAACGCGCCTTGTGGCTTCTCGCCTGTGGCGTGGAGCGCATCCACTCCAGCTCCTTGCGGTAGAGGTTGTTGGCGCGGGCTATCTCGGCCCGACGGTTGTCGATGCGCTCTTGCCGCTTCTCCAGGTAATAGCTGTAATTGCCACGATAAGTGTAAATGGTCTCGTCGTCAAGCTCCAATATGACATTGCACACGTTGTCAAGGAAATAACGGTCGTGAGTGACCATGAGCAAGGTCAGCGTGGAGCGAGAGAGATAATTCTCAAGCCACACTATCATCTCAAGGTCGAGATGGTTGGTGGGCTCGTCGAGTATGAGGAAATCGGGCTCGGTAATGAGCACGTTGGCAAGTGCCACGCGCTTGCGCTGGCCACCGCTCAGCTCCTTCATGGGCTGCGCGAGGTCATCGATATGAAGCTTTGTGAGTATCTGCTTAGCCTTCAACACCTTCTCTGGGTCACCGTTATGGTTGAAACAAGCGTCCAACACCGACTCCTCCGGGTCGAAATCGGGAGTTTGCTCAAGATACCCCACCCGTATGTCGTTGTGGAATATTATTGAGCCACTGTCGTGGCCTTCCTTGCCGGCTATAATCTCCAAGAGCGTGGACTTGCCCGTGCCGTTCTTGGCAATGAGCCCGACCTTTTGCCCTTCAGCAACCGACATGTTGATGTTGTCGAAGAGCACTTGGGCCCCAAAGCTCTTTGTCAACCCCTGAATGTCTAAATATGGTGTCATCCTGTGTTATTTTTCCGTATGGCCAATGTCCTTGAGAATCTGGCCTATATAGTCGAGCACTTCTTCCTTGCCCGTCTTTGCGCTGGAGCTGGTAATAAAATAAGGCGGCAACGTCTCCCAAGTGTCGAGGAGCGCGTCCATCCAAGCCTTGGCATTGGCACGTGCCTTGCCCACGGAGAGCTTGTCGGCCTTGGTGAAGATAATGGAGAACGGAATGTTGCTCGCTCCGAGCCAGTCGACAAACTCACGGTCTATTTTCTGCTGTTCGTGACGTATGTCGATGAGCACGAAGACGTTGACAAGTTCCTCACGCTGAAGGATATAAGAGCGGATCATGCGGTCAAGCTTGTCGCGCTCAGTCTTTGACCGCTTGGCATAACCATAGCCAGGCAGGTCAACGAGATACCAATCGCGGTTGATGATGAAGTGGTTGATGAGCAACGTCTTGCCAGGAGTAGCCGAAGTCTTGGCCAAGCCCTTGTGGTTGCAAATCATGTTTATCAAGCTCGACTTGCCCACATTGCTTCGACCGATGAACGCGAACTCGGGACGTTGATCCTTGGGGCACATCGTCACAGTAGGAGACGAAATGGTGTATTCTGCTGTCTTAATTACCATACTTTTATGTTTTTAGTGCAAAGATAATGATTATCTGTTATTTTTTTGCTAACTTTGCGCCTAAATAATAAAAAAATAAAAGGTAAAAAGAAATATCATTATGGCTAAGAGATTTGCCGAGCACGACCGTCTTGATTTGACCAAGACAAACGAAAAGGTTTTAGCAGAGTGGGAGAAGAGCGACATCTTCCACAAGAGCATTGATGAGCGTGAGGGTTGCCCGAAGTTCATTTTCTTTGAGGGACCTCCTTCAGCAAACGGTCATCCCGGCATTCACCATGTGCTGGCTCGTTCCATCAAGGACACATTCAACAGATACAAGACCATGAAGGGATTCCAGGTTCACCGCAAGGCGGGATGGGATACCCACGGACTCCCTGTTGAGTTGGGCGTAGAGAAGGAATTGGGCATTACCAAGAAGGATATTGACAACAAGGCTTCCGAGAAGTATATTTCTACTGAGGATTATAACCACAAGTGTCGTGAGAACGTGATGATGTTCACAGCCGAGTGGCGCGAACTCACCGAGAAGATGGGTTACTTCGTTGACCTCGACCATCCTTACATCACATACGACAACAAGTATATCGAGACGCTGTGGTGGCTCCTCAAGCAGCTCTACAACAAGGGCTTGCTCTACAAGGGCTATACCATCCAGCCATATTCTCCAGGCGCAGGTACAGGTTTGAGTTCTCACGAGTTGAACCAGCCTGGTTGCTATCGCGACGTTAAGGACCTCACTACCACAGCCCAGTTCCTCATCAAGGATCCGAAGGCAAAGTGGACAAAGTGGGGCAAACCATACTTCATCGCATGGACTACAACCCCTTGGACCTTGCCATCTAACGTGGCTCTCTGTGTAGGTCCTAAGATTGACTACGTAGCCATCGAGACTTATAATCTCTACAATGGCGAGCCAATGACATTGATTATGGCTGAGAGCCGTATCAACGCTTACTTGAAGGCTGACCAGGAGTGCAAGGAGGGCGACCTGCTGCCATTCGACAAGGAGAAGAAGCAGTGCCCTTGGCGCATCGTTGACCGCATGAAGGGTACAGAGCTTGAGGGCATGCGCTACGAGCAGTTGATGCCTTGGGTGAAGCCTTGCGAGAAGGTGGACGACTTCGCACCTAAGTTTGTTACAGAATATGCTGCCGCTCATCCTGAGAAGGTATTCGCTTCTGAGGACGGTCGCGACAAGCTCGTGGAGATGGAGAGCGAGGCTTTCCGTGTGATCCTCGGCGACTATGTGACAACAGAAGACGGTACTGGTATCGTACACATCGCACCTACTTTCGGTGCCGACGATGCCAAGGTAGCTAAGGATGCCAACATCCCAGCCCTATACCTTATTAATAAGAAGGGCGAGACCCGCCCAATGGTTGACCTTCAGGGTAAGTTCTACCTCATCGATGAGTTGGATAACAACTTTGTCAATGCTTGTGTAGACAAGGAGGCTTACGCTCATCACGCAGGCGACTACGTGAAGAACGCTTACGACCCTAAGTTCAACGTGGATGGCGTTTGGGACAAAAAGGCTTCTGAGAAGGCTGAGGACCTCAATATCGTGCTCTGCTATGAGTTGAAGCAGGAAGGCAAGGCTTTCAAGAGCGAGAAGCACGTTCACAACTATCCTCACTGCTGGCGTACCGACAAGCCAATCCTCTACTACCCATTGGATAGCTGGTTTATCAAGGACACCGCACGCAAGGAGCGCATGGTAGAACTCAACAAGACCATCAACTGGCAGCCAGAGAGCACCGGTACAGGTCGCTTCGGCAATTGGTTGGAGAACTTGAACGACTGGAACCTCTCTCGTTCTCGTTTCTGGGGTACTCCATTGCCTATCTGGCGCGACGAGAATCGTGGTGAGAAGTGCATCGGTAGCTTGGAAGAGCTCTATGCTGAAATCGAGAAGTCTGTTGCCGCTGGCGTTATGAAGAGCAATCCTTTGAAGGACAAGGGCTTCGTGGTAGGCGACTACAGCCAGGAGAACTACGATAAGATTGACCTCCACCGTCCATATGTGGATAACATCGTATTGGTGAACGACGAGGGCAAGCCAATGTATCGTGAGAGCGACTTGATCGACGTTTGGTTCGATTCAGGTTCTATGCCTTACGCCCAGCTCCACTACCCATTCGAGGGTGAGATGGCTCGTGGCACAGAGGCAGACCGTGACGCGCTCATCCACAGCACTTACGAGGGCTATGCCATCCCTCCTAAGAACTATCCTGCCGACTTCATCAACGAGGGTGTCGACCAGACACGTGGATGGTTCTTCACCTTGCATGCCATCGCTACGATGGTATTCGATAGCGTGGCATTCAAGAATGTGATTTCTTCAGGTCTCGTGCTCGATGCCAAGGGCAACAAGATGAGTAAGCACGTGGGCAACGTGACCAACCCATTCGAGATGATCGACAAGTATGGCGCCGACCCTGTTCGTTTCTACATGATGACCAACAGCGAGCCTTGGGACAACCTCAAGTTCGACCCTAACGGTGTCGACGAGACACGTCGCAAGTTCTTCGGTACCTTATATAATACATACAGCTTCTTCGCCCTCTATGCCAACGTGGATGGTTTCGATCCTAATGCAGCACAGGTGCCTACAGAGAAGCGCCCAGAGATTGACCGTTGGATTCTCTCTTCGCTCAACACTCTCATCAAGGGCGTTGACAAGGAGTTGGCTGGCTACGACCCAACCCGTGCAGGCCGTTTAATCGACGCATTCGTCAACGACGACCTCTCCAACTGGTACGTTCGCTTGAACCGCAAACGTTTCTGGGGCAAGGAGATGAGCGAGGATAAGCTCAGCGCTTACCAGACCCTCTACACTTGCTTGATGACCGTGGCTAAGCTCTTGGCTCCATTCGCTCCATTCTATGCCGACCAGTTGTATCATGACTTGGGTGGCGAGTTGCAGAGCGTTCACTTGGACAAGTTCCCTGTAGCTGACGAGGCAGCCATCGATCACGACTTGGAGGAGCGCATGGCCATCGCACAGAAGATTACCTCTATGGTATTGGCATTGCGCCGCAAGGTGAACATCAAGGTTCGTCAGCCACTCCAGCAGATTATGATTCCTGCCGTAGATGCTACCCAGAAGGCACACATCGAGGCTGTGGCTGGTTTGTTGAAGAACGAGGTGAACGTGAAGGAAGTGAACTTCATTGAGGGTCAGGGTATTCTGGTCAAGAAGGTGAAGTGTAACTTCCGTGTCATGGGTAAGAAGTTTGGTAAACTCATGAAGGGTGTAGCTGCTAAAATGAGCGGCTTGTCCCAGGATGAAATAGCATCGCTTGAGAAAGAAGGCTCCATGTCGTTTGAGGTTGAAGGCAATCCCGTCACTGTTGAGGCGGCCGACGTTGACATCATCTCTGAGGATATTCCTGGATGGCTCGTCAGCAACGATGGCAACTTGACAGTGGCCCTTGAGGTGGAACTGACGCCAGAGTTGAAGAACGAGGGCATGGCGCGTGAGCTTATCAACCGCATACAGAACATTCGCAAGGAAAGCGGATTCGAGATTACGGACCGCATAAGGCTCACCGTGGCTCCTAACGGGGAGACAGATGCCGCTATCAAGGCATTTGGCGACCTTATAAAGAGCCAGGTGCTTGCCAACTCTATCGCCATTGCCGACAACGATGGTACGGAGGTGGACTTGGATGACTTCAAACTGAACATAAAGGTTGAGAAAGACTAATAATACGTCGTCATGCAAGTAAAGCATTATTCTGACAAGGAGCTTGAAGAGTTCCGTGAGATTATCAACAACAAACTTAAGGTCGCAAGGCAAAGCTACAATGAGGCCATGGCGACCTTAAGCAACAAAAGTAATAACACGGACGCTGACACAGCTCCCACATATCATGTACTTGAAGAAGGGACGGAGGTGATAGAGCGTGAGAACCTGATACAAAAGGCGCAACGCGAATACAAGTTCATCCAGTCGCTTGAAGCCGCCCTCGTCAGGATAGAAAACAAGACATATGGCATTGACCGAGTCACGGGGGAATTGATACCCAAAGACAGGTTGCGCCTTGTGCCTCATGCCACACTTAGTGTCGCCACTAAAAACGCGAGAAAGAAGTGAAGAGAAAAGGACTTCTGGCATGGATCATTATCGCTGTCATTTTAATAATAGACCAGTTGATAAAGATTCATGTCAAGACAACTATGAGTTTAGGTGAATCAGTAAGGGTCACCAACTGGTTTTACATCACATTCATCGAGAACAACGGAATGGCTTGGGGCATGACCTTTGTCAACAAGCTTTTCCTTAGCGTGCTGCGCGTCGTAGCCGTTTGTGCCATTGGCTGGTTTATATGGCAAGTGGTACGGCAGAAAGGCAGGACCGTCTTTGTGGTCTGCCTCTCCATGGTATTGGCTGGCGCCGCTGGCAACATCCTCGACTCGATGTTCTATGGACTTTGTTTTACGGCATCCACTCCTTACAGCGTGGCTTACACAGTGCCATTCGGCTCTGGATACACAAGCTTCCTTATGGGAAAGGTTGTGGACATGTTCTATTTCCCTATCATTCACAGCACTTGGCCCACATGGATGCCTTTGGTCGGTGGTGAGAGTTTCACTTTCTTCTCACCAGTATTCAATTTTGCCGACGCTTCCATCACAACGGGCGTCATCTGCTTGCTGCTGTTCTGCTCAAAAGACCTCTCAACCATTGGAAGGACCATTGACAACGCTCGCGGAAAGCATGAAAAAGATAGCGGTGAGAAATCAAATACCGTAAAAGACACGAAAGGATAAGCCATGAGAAAGGCATTGTTTTTCTTTATTGCGATAATGCTCGTCGAGGCCTTTGCCACGAGTTGCGACAACACCCCGTCTATAATCTCCTCTGGGGAGATGGAGAAAATCCTGTACGACTATCATCTTGCCGATGCCATGGCACTGCAAGCTGAGGGCGGATATGAGAAGAACGCCTTTAAGTATCGTGCCGCGGTGCTCAAGAAATACAATGTCTCACAAGGCGAGTTCGACTCGTCAATGGTGTATTACATGCGCCACACCGATGAATTGCACACGATGTATCAACACATCTCAGATCGCATGCAAGAGGAAGCAAACAAGCTTGGCGCAAGTTCCTCAAGTGGCATTACCGCCGCTGGCGACTCTGCCGACGTATGGAATGGCGAGAGGTCGTTGGCGCTTATACCTAACGAGCCTTACAACCTCTATTCTTTCAACCTCACCCCTGACACGACATTCCACAAGGGCGACAAGTTGCTACTCAACTTCAAGTCAGACTTTATTTTCCAAGACGGGATGCGGGATGGCGTTGTCGTGCTCTCGGTTGTCCTTGGCAATGACAGCGTGACTTCAAATGTATCGCATATTTCTTCATCCACGCCGATGTCGCTTATGATTTCCGACAACGACAGCCTTGGAATCAAGAAGATACGCGGATTCTTCATGCTATCGAAAAGCATGGATGCCAACACATCTTCCACGACACTTAAACTGATGAGCATTCACGACATCCAGCTCATCAGGATTCATCCGGCAAAACCCACAAATGGCAACACGCCAGCAACTCCGACCGATGGCAGGATTCCAGTTAACGCCAATGTCCCCGACTCGGATAGGATGAAGCCACAAGTGACAAGATAAGGAAAGACTAATTGGCCTTACCATCAAGAAAGAAACAAATCAAACTAATAGAATTAACAAATAAAAGATGAGAAAACAAATACTCAAGGCTTTTTTCACGGCTGCTTTCCTCACGATGGCGACAGCCGCTGCCGCTTGCACCAATTTTATCGTGGCCAAGGGCGCTTCCACCGATGGCTCGGTCATGTGCACCTACAATGCCGATGACTATGGTATGTTCATCGGACTGGCGCATTACGCCGCTGGCACGCACCAAAAAGGCGAGATGAGAAAGGTGATAGACTGGGACACTAAGAAATATCATGGTGAGATACCCGAAGCCCCCGTTACGTATAATGTCATTGGCAACATCAATGAGTTTCAAGTGACCATTGGCGAAACAACATACGGTGGCAGAGAGGAAATGGTCGACACGACCGGAATCATCGACTATGGCTCGCTCATCTATATTGCCTTGCAACGCTCAAGGACCGCAAGGGAGGCCATCAAGGTGATGACATCGCTCGCCGAGAAATATGGTTACAACTCTGAGGGTGAGACGTTTACCATCTGCGATCCCAACGAGGCTTGGATCATGGAAATGATGGGCTGCGGTGGCGACAAAAAGCAAAAGGTGGTATGGGTCGCCGTTCGCGTGCCAGACAATGCCATTTGCGGCCATGCCAACCAAAGCCGTATTGGCGTGTTCTCGCAATATCAAACCGAGGTGCTTCACAGCAAGAACGTTGTCAGCTTCGCGCGCCAGAAAGGTTGGTATAAAGGCACAGACAAGGACTTCTCTTGGAAAAACACATACGCTTTCCCCGATTTCTCCGGACGCAGATGGTGCGAGGCGCGCGTGTGGAGCTTTTTCAACCACCACAAGGACATGAGCCGCTGGCTGCCTTGGGCCATTGGAAAAGACAAGAACGCGGAAGACATGCCACTTTGGATTGTCCCAAACAAGAAACTCAGCGTGAAAGACCTTGAGTCTGACATGCGCGACCACTATGAAGGCACGGAGCTGTCGGTTGCCGATGGCAAGGACATGGGGGGTGGCATATGGCAAATGCCTTACCGTCCGACTCCTTTGACATTCAAGGTGAATGGCAAGAGCTACTTCAACGAGCGTCCGACATCAACGCAGCAAACAGGTTTCTCTTATGTGTCTCAGATGAGGTCTTGGCTGCCACGCGAGATTGGTGGCGTGCTCTGGTTTGGCAACGACGACGGCAACATGATTGCCTACACGCCAATATACTGTGGCAACACGGTTCAGCCAGAGTGCTACAACACTCCTGGAGCCGATGCCGTGACATTCTCAATGAAGAACGCCTACTGGGTTTGCAACTGGGTGAGCAACATGGTCTACCCACGCTACTCAATGATGTTCCCAAGCCTGAAGACGGTACGCGACAGTTTGGAGGCAAGCTATTTCGCCAACCAAGCAGCCGTGGAAGCCAAGGCAAAGGAACTGTATAAGGACAATAAGGACGCGGCAATCAAATACCTCAACGATTACAGTAACCAAAAGGCGCAGCAAATGCTTGCCCGTTGGCGCCAATTGGCTTTCTACCTCATCGTGAAATACAACGACATGACCGTAAAGCCTGAGGCTGACGGCAAGTTCACGCGCACTAAAGAGGGCATAGGCGCAACCGTGGAGCGTCCTGGCTACCCGGAGGCTTTCAAGGAGAAGCTTGTCAAGGAGACTGGCGACAAGTTTGAGGTCCCCCAAGACTAATACACACACGATGTAGGGGGGCATGCTTATTAAACGCAGGCAAGATAAATATGGAGCAGAAGGAGATAACATTTGATAAATTCATCCGCTGGAGTGGCATGATATTATTAGTCATTGCCACCATCTTGCTTGTCAAGTACCTCAGCGAAGTGCTCATCCCGTTTTTTGTGGCATGGCTTTTTGCCTACTTGCTCTACCCCATAGTCAAGTTTATTGAGAACAAGCTTCACATACGCGTGAGGGCCTTGTCCATCATCATCACGTTTATCTTCGTATGCTTTATCATCGGCTTGCTGGTCTGGCTCATAATACCACCGATGATAGAGCAGTTTCAGAAGCTCTACGACATACTTGCCAACTGGCTGCACGAGAGCACGCACACCAATAACATCTCAGCCTGGCTCTCCGAGAAGATAACGGAGAATCAACAGCAAATTGAACGATTCTTGAAGAGTGGCGACTTCGCCGACGCCATCAAGACCACGATGCCAAAGCTTTTCAACGTGATTGGAAAGACCGCGAACATCGTGATGAGCATCGTGGCGTCGCTCATCACGCTTCTCTACACATTCTTCATCCTTCTCGACTATGAGCATCTTTCCAACAACTGGATACGCATCTTCCCGAAGAAGCATCGCCCGTTTTGGCATGAACTGGCTAAAGACGTGGAGAGAGAGCTCAACAACTATATTCGCGGACAAGGCACGGTGGCGTTCTGCATGGCGGTAATGTTCTGCATAGGCTTCACCATCATGGACTTCCCCATGGCCATAAGCCTTGGCATATTGATTGGCATCCTCGACTTGATACCATACCTGCATACCTTCGCCCTTATTCCCGCGGCGTTTCTCGCAATGCTTAAGGCCGCCGACACGGGACAGAACTTTTGGATGATCTTTGGCATGGCCGTCGGCCTGTTCATCGTGGTGCAGGTTATAACCGACATGGTCGTCACGCCAAAGATAATGGGCAAGGCCATGGGCCTTAACCCAGCCATCCTCCTTCTTTCGCTGTCGGTATGGGGCGCGCTGCTTGGCTTTATCGGACTGATAATCGCCTTGCCGCTCACCACTCTCATCATTGCCTATTGGAAACGATATGTCACGAAGGAGGACACAAGGCCGACAGTCACTGATAATGTCAATGCGGCTCCGGAAAAGACGGTTGTCAATAAATAAAAAAGACGGTAAAGCTCGATTTCCCTCCCGGCGAGGGTCGTGATAAACAGTTCAGCCCCGTTTCCTCATCCCACATTGGGAAAAAGGAAACGGGGCTGACGCTATTATTTTAACACAGGCGCGCAGGCATGTTTATGCGCGCCTGAATTGCTTTTTACAGATCCCAACCGATGGCTGAAGCGCCGAGCACGGCAGCCGAACTGCCCTCAAGACTGCTGAACAGGAACTTGGCCTTGCCCTTGAAGATGGAAAGCACGTGGTTGTTGTAGCCTTCCTTGATAGGCTTCATGAGAAGCTCACCTGCCTTTGTCATGCCACCGAAGAAGATGAATGCCTCTGGAGAAGAGAATGCGGCGAAATCGGCGCAAGCCTCGCCAAGCATGTGGCCAGTGAACTCATAGATGTCGTTTGCGAGCTTGTCACCCTTGTTGGCGGCGATGCTGACATCGAGCGATGTAATCTTCTCTGGGTCAAGCTCACGCAAGATTGACGGGCGGTCTGTCTTGGCCAACATCTCGCGTGCCGTGCGCGCTACGCCTGTGGCCGAGCAATAAGCCTCCAAGCAACCCTTCCTGCCGCATCCGCAAGGACGTGCATTCTCACCACGGACAACCGTGACATGGCCAAGCTCTCCGGCGAAGCCATCACAACCGTAAACCAGCTGTCCATTGACGACAATGCCAGAGCCGACACCTGTGCCAAGCGTGATTTCTATGAAGTTCTTCATGCCGCGAGCGGCACCGTAAGTCATCTCGCCCACAGCGGCTGCGTTAGCGTCATTGGTAAGGGCTACGGGGATGCCAAGCCTGTCGGAGAACATCTTTGCCAAAGGCACGATGCCATCATGACCCCACTTCAAGTTGGGGGCAAACTCGATGGTGCCAGTATAGTAGTTGCCATTAGGCGCGCCGATACCCATCGACTTGATTTTATCTATGCCGCCAACTTGGTCGATAATCACCTGAAGGGCCTCTACGCAAGCGTCCACATAGTCCTCAACCTTATCATATACTTGAGTCTTCACGGCCGTGGTGACCTTGATGTCTCCGCGAGAGTCGACAATGCCAAACACTGAGTTCGTTCCACCGAGGTCAAGACCTATGACATACGGCTTCATTACTGTTTCTTCCATAATAATATGTTTTTTGTCTGTTATTATTTGAATTTCTAAGTAAAAGTTTCTTATCATTGCAAAGGTAGTAAAATATCGGAAAAAAACACAAAAGCCAATGCTTTTTTTATAAATATTGACAGTAATTTTGCACATAAAACAAAGAATATGTATCTTTGCGCTAAGTTGAATTTATTATGACACAAGAAGAAGACATTAAGAATGCCGTCAAGGTCCTTAGGGATGGCGGCGTGATTCTTTACCCCACCGACACGGTTTGGGGCATCGGCTGCGACGCCACCAACGCCGAAGCCGTGGCAAAAGTTTACAAGATTAAGCACCGTGACGACTCCAAGGCCCTCATCTGCCTTGTCGACAGCGACGCGCGCCTCCAGCGCTACGTCCGCGACGTGCCTGCAGTGGCATGGGACTTGCTCGACCTGGCCGTGAAACCAACCACCGTCATCCTCGACGGAGCGGTGAATCTCGCGCCAAACCTCATAGCCTCCGATGGTTCTATAGCCTTGCGCATCACGAAGGAGCCTTTCTCTCACGAGCTGTGCTATCGTTTCCAGAAAGCCCTCGTCTCCACGAGCGCCAACATCAGTGGCGAGCCTGCCGCGCAAAACTATGGCGACATCAGCCAGGAGCTGCTCGACAGCGTGGACTACGTGTGCTTCTCTCGCCGACAAGAGCACAAGCCCCACACGCCAAGTTCCATAGTAAGGTTAAGGCAAGACGGAGAGGTTCAGATTATCAGGAAGTGAGATGCTGGAGAGGTTAATAGTCTGGAGTGGGCGACATCTCACCAATCGTCAAGCGACATCCATCATCGCGTTGCTTATAGGCGTGTTGGCGTCGCTTGCCGCTTTTTCATTGCACAAGCTCATCGCCCTGATACAGAATCTCCTCACCAACGACTTTGTGGCCGACAGCTTCAACTGGCTGTACCTTGTCTTCCCGGTCGTCGGCATCTGGCTTACCATGCTCTTCATCAGGTATGTCGTGAGGGACAACATCTCCCACGGCATCACTCGTGTGCTATACGCCATTTCCACCAAGCAGTCGAAGCTGAAGGCCCACAACTGCTGGACGTCGCTCGTGGCGTCGGCGCTGACCATCGGTTTCGGCGGATCGGTTGGTGCCGAGGCTCCTATCGTGCTCACGGGCTCCGCCATAGGCTCCAACCTTGGTAGGCTTTTCCACATGAGCAGCAGGCAGCTGATGGTGCTCGTGGGCTGTGGCGCCGCCGCCGCTGTCGCCGCCATCTACAAGGCGCCAATAGCGGGATTGGTGTTCACCCTTGAGGTGCTGATGATAGACATGAACATGGCGTCGATAGTGCCGATACTCATCGCCACCATCACAGCCGACGTGGTGAGCTACATACTCGCCGGCAACGCCACCATGTTCACGTTCCAGCTCGACAACGCATGGAGCGTGGAGCGTGTGCCGGGCACTATCCTCCTTGGCGTTTTCTGCGGTTTCGTCAGCCTGTATTTCATGCGTGGCATGACGTGGTGCGAAAGCGTTTACGCGAAGCAGAAAGACCATCCTTACAAAAAACTTCTTTTGGGCGGAGTGCTGCTCAGCGTGCTCATCTTCTTTTTCCCCTCGCTCTACGGTGAGGGGTGGAACGGCCTGGGCATACTGTTGAGCGGAAAGACCCAAGCCGACTGGAACCAGGTGATGGACGGCTCGTTGTTTTATGGCCATTCCGAACTTCTCATAGCCTACATCGGCTTCGTCATCCTCACGAAGATTGTTGCCACGGCCTCCACCAATGGCGCTGGGGGATGTGGCGGAACATTCGCGCCGTCGCTTTTCGTGGGTGGCTTTGCCGGGTTCTTCTTTTCCCGACTTTGGAACATGGAGATGCTTGGCACATATCTGCCTGAAAAGAATTTCGTGCTCTTGGGCATGGCGGGCGTGATGGCGGGTGTGATGCACGCCCCGCTGACCGGCATATTCCTAATAGCCGAGATCACGGGCGGCTACCAGCTCTTCGTGCCTCTGCTCATCGTTGCCGTGGTCAGCGTGATGGTGATAAGCATCTTCGAGCCTCACAGCATCTATGCCATGCGTTTGGCACGCGAGGGGAAACTCCTTACCCACCACACCGACAAGAGCATACTCACGCTGATGAACATGGACTTGGTGATAGAGAAAAACGTGACGAAGGTGAAGCCCGACATACGCCTTGGCAAGTTGGTCAACGTGTTGTCAAACAGCGACTTCAACTATCTTCCTGTGGTCGACGACGATGGGCATCTCCTCGGCGAAATCGACATCTTGAAGATTCGCCATATCGTGTTCCGCACCGAGCTTTACCAGCGATACACGGTCGCGCAGCTCATGACGCCAGTACCGGCGTTCCTCTACAACAACGAGCCTATGGAGAAAGTGATGAAGAAGTTTGACCATACCAATGCCGAGGCCTTGCCCGTGGTCGACATCAACAACCACCTCATTGGCTACATCTCGCGCCTTCGCCTTTATAGCGTTTACCGCAAGATGGTGGCCGACTACTCGGCTGAATAGTCCATCCGACATTTTTTTAGTGTCTTTCGGGATTTTTGGTGTAATCGCATACCGCTTTGCAGGGGCAGCCCCTGCAAAGCATACAATACATATCATAATATTTTACAAAAGGTCGTCTGAGAATCGATTTTTTTCAACCAAGTCGTCGCTTGCGTGGAAATGACGCGATTATGAACTGTTTTGGTAAGTAGTTGATTATTAAACGATTACGTTTTTTAATGGCTTTTCGGCGTTGCCAATTCGCTAAAATGGCGTCGCCGTTACGGTGCAATCGCGTCGCCGTTACGGTGTTATCGCGTCGCCGTTACAGTGCAATCGCGACGCGATTGCACTGTAACGGCAAAACTTTTTGGCCCAAAAGCCATTGGCGGTGCAGCAAAGGGGCACCTCGAAGCCGTTTTTCCGCTCTAAAAGCACCGGTTTCCAAGTGTTAAATTTTGGCAATAATATTTTACAATTCTACGTGGGCGCACGGTGCCAGTCATGGATTAATATGAGGTTGAGGTCGTATTGCCTTCTTTAGTAAAAAGCATCACTCCAAATTGCGGAAGAGCTCCATTTAAGGCAAAATCCCTTTGAAATGCCACATTTCGGCTTTGTTATTGAAAAATAATTAATGAATTGGCTCAACTCAATACTTTTTTTGTAACTTTACAGAAAAATACGAAGAAACTATGGAAGTAGACGAATACCGCAGCAAGATTCTTGAACTCCTGCTCAACGCCGTGGACGGCGATGGCAAGCCACGGCTCACCGAAAAAGAAGCCAAAGAACTCTCCAATGAGTTCTCCGACCAAGAGCTTCTCGACGGCATGCCGTTCAACACCCCTGAGGAGGTGGCCGAGATGTTGCTGGATTCAGGATTATGATAAACCGAAAAAACTCTCAGTAATGGAAAACGACCGCAAGACTATAGAAAAGCTCATTAGCTCTAACCAGGGGTTCGTGATAAGTTTGGCCTCACAGTATAAGCACCGTGGGCTCGAGATGGAAGACCTCGTGAGCGAGGGAAACATTGGCATGCTATCGGCGGCGCGCTCTTTCGACGCCTCTCTCGGCAAGAGCTTCGTCACCTATGCCGCCCCTTTCGTGCGTGCCGCCATAGGCAAGGCCATAGAGCAGCAGGCCGGCATCTACAGGGTGCCGCGCGACGTGGAAGACGTGAAGCTGGAGAAGAGACGCTCGCGCGCCTTGTCGATAGACGCGCCAGTGGGAGGCAGCGCGGAGAGAAGTCTCGCCAGGTCCATCCCCGACGCCGACGCGCCAGACCCGGAAAAGCAACTGCGAAAAGAGCTGCTTTCTAAAGAGCTCGCGTCTGTCCTCGCAGGCCTGCAAGAAAGGGAGCGCCATGTGGTGCAACGCTTCTTCGGACTGGGCGTGGAGTCGAGGACGATGGCGGAGACAGCCGCGGAGATGGGGCTCAAGAGAGAGAGGGTAAGGCAGATTCGCGACCACGCCGTGAGGAAGATAATGAAGCAGACGCGCGACGCTAACCTGAAAGATTACTTCAAGAACTGAACACGCCATGAAATACCTTCTGCTTTCTGACATTCACGGCTCGTTGCCGCGCTTGAGAACTGTATTGGACATCTACCGCAAGGAGCGATGCGACATGCTGTTGCTCCTGGGCGACATCATGAACTATGGGCCACGCAACTCGCTGCCCGAGGGGCTTGACGCCCGTGGCGTGGCAGAGGAGCTGAACAAGATGAGAGACGAGATAGTGGCGGTGCGCGGCAATTGCGACTCCGAGGTCGACCAGATGCTGCTCCTGTTTCCCATCTTGGCCACTTACGCCGTGGTGGTGGACGAGGGACGGAAAATCCTCCTGACCCATGGCCACGTGTATAACCGGCAGACCCTTCCGCCGGGACATTTCGACGCCGTGGTGTATGGCCACACCCATCTGTGGGAGCTGACCGACATGGTAAGCGCGGAGGATGGCCGGCATACCGTGATTTGCAACACGGGATCAATAACCTTCCCCAAAGGAGGCAAACAGCCTACGTTCGGGATTATGGACAATGGGGTAATCTCCATCCGCGACCTGGACAACAACATACTCGCTGAACATAAACTAACATAAACCAAAAACAAGACAATGAACAAAATCCTCAAGAAGGCCCAATTCTCCGAGAAGGTCTTTTATTTAGAGTTGGAGGCACCGCTCATCGCTAAGAGCTGCAAGCCGGGCAACTTCATCATCGTCCGTGTGGACAGCCACTCCGAAAGGGTGCCTTACACCATAGCCAAGAGCGACCCGGAGAAAGGCACGCTCTCTCTCGTGGTGCAAGAAGTCGGCCTCTCATCGACAAAGCTTTGCGAATTGCCAGAGGGTGCCTACGTGCAAGATGTGGTGGGCCCGCTCGGAACGCCATCCAAGATAGAGAAATATGGCACCGTGGTGTGCGCCGGCGGCGGCATCGGCATTGCCGCAATCCTGCCCATACTCACCGCGCTCCACGAGGCCGGCAACAGGGTGGTGTCGGTGCTTGCCGGAAGGACCAAGGAGCTCATCATACTCGAAGACGAGGTGAGGGCCAACAGCGACGAGGTTATAATAATGACCGACGACGGGTCCTACGGACAGAAAGGCGTGGTGACAGTTGGCGTTGAGGAAGTGATAAAGCGCGAGAAGGTGGACAAGGTGCTCGCCATTGGCCCACCAATGATGATGAAGTTCACGTCGCTGATGGCACGGAAATACAACATTCCCAACGACGTGTCGCTCAACACCATCATGGTGGACGGCACGGGCATGTGCGGCGCCTGCCGTCTCACCATTGGCGGCAAGACGCGCTTCGTCTGCATCGACGGTCCTGAGTTTAACGGCGACGAGGTGGACTGGAACGAGATGTTGAGCCGAATGACCACTTTCAAGAAGGTGGAACAAGACGAGCTTCAGCACTGGCACGACGAGGGCGAGCCTGACACGGGCGCGCAAGCTGAGGCTTCCACCAAGGCATGCGCTGCTTCGCCTTGCCAAACGGCTTCTTCTGAAGAGGGCGCTGACGAGCTTACCGACAGGTCGGCACCTTGGCGAGCAGAGCTGCGCAAGGCCATGAAGCCCAAGGAGCGCATGGCCATAAAGCGAGTGCAGATGCCGGAACTGGATCCAGAATACAGGGCTACGACCCGCCTGGAGGAGGTGAACAAGGGATTGACAAAGGAGATGGCCATACAGGAGGCGCACCGCTGTCTCGACTGCGCCAAGCCGTCGTGCGTGGAGGGATGCCCAGTGCACATCAACATCCCTGATTTCATCAAGAACATCGAGCGCGGCAACATCCTCGGTGCGGCTGCCGTGCTAAGGCAGACCTCTGCCTTGCCTGCCGTCTGTGGCCGTGTATGTCCACAAGAGAAGCAGTGCGAGAGCAAGTGCATACACTTGAAGATGAACGAGCCTGCCGTGGCCATTGGCTACCTTGAGCGTTTCGCCGCCGACTACGAGCGCGAGCACGGCGACGGCAAGTTGCCGCAGGTGGAGCCGAGCAACGGCATAAAGGTGGCCGTGGTCGGAAGCGGACCGTCGGGCTTGAGCTTCGCCGGCGACATGGTGAAGAAAGGCTTCGAGGTCTACGTGTTTGAGGCTTTGCACGAGATAGGCGGAGTGTTGAAATACGGTATACCGGAGTTCAGGTTGCCAAACCGCATCGTGGACGCCGAGATAGAGACGTTGCGCCGCGAGGGCGTTCATTTCCAGACCGACACCATCATTGGCAAGACCATAACCATAGACGAGTTGAAGGCTAAGGGATTCAAGGGATTCTTTGTCGGCTCGGGCGCGGGACTGCCCAACTTCATGGGCATTGAGGGCGAGAACCTCATCAACGTGATGTCGTCCAACGAGTACCTGACGCGCGTCAACCTCATGGACGCCGCCAACCCCGAGACCGATACGCCTATAAACATAGGCAAGAAGGTGGTGGTCGTAGGTGGCGGCAACACCGCCATGGACTCATGCCGCACGGCCAAGCGCCTTGGAGCCGATGTCACGATAGTGTATCGCCGGTCGGAAGTGGAGATGCCGGCTCGTTTGGAAGAAGTGAAGCACGCCAAGGAGGAGGGCATCCGTTTCCTCACGCTGCATAACCCCAAGGAGTATCTTGCCGATGAGCAGGGACGCGTGCGCGCCGTGGTGCTCGACGTGATGGAGCTTGGCGAGCCAGACGCCTCTGGCCGTCGTCGCCCAGTGCCCACGGGCGAGACGCAGAGGCTCGAATGCGACCAGGTGATAGTGGCGATAGGCGTGTCGCCGAACCCGCTTGTGCCGAAGTCTATCACGGGCCTTGAGCTCGGACGCAAGGACACCATTGTGGTGGGCGATGACATGCGGTCGTCAAGGCAAGAAATATATGCCGGAGGCGACATCGTGCGTGGTGGGGCCACCGTGATTCTTGCCATGGGCGACGGAAGGCGGGCCGCGGCAAACATGGCGAGCCAGTTGCTCGCCTGAGACATGGGGGCGGCACGATGATTGTCGCCCCTAAAAAAACAAGAACAATGAAAAAGACATTTCTCTTACTATTATTATCTTTAGTTATTATCGGGGCTGGGGCGCAACGCAAGAAGCAGCCCGTGGTGAAGAAGGCGCCTTCCGCGCAGAAGGCAAAAGAGCCTTCGCAGCTGGTGTCGGCGCAAGGAATGAAACTGTTCAAGAGCTTGTTGCCGGCCACGGCAAAGGTCATGTTCATCGACAGCGTGGTAGTGGACAAGAGCGATTTCCTCAGCCATGTGCCATTGGGAAGCGAAGCCGGGATGTTGGTGACGAAGAACCCGAAGGCCGACGTAGCCAACCAGATGGGTTGCTATGAGAATGAGCTGGGCTTGCGCCGTATCTACGCCGATGGCGACTCCGCAAGCTCGGTGCTTTACACTCAAACCAAGCTGGGCGATGAATGGGGCGAGGGCGCGCGCGTCTCCGACTTCAACAGCCAGATGTACATGAACCAGAACTTCCCGTTCCTCGTGTCGGATGGCGTGACGCTCTATTTCTCCGCTGAGGGGAGCGAGAGCATGGGCGGACGCGACATCTTCATGAGCGCGTTCGACTCTGACAACGCCTCGTGGTATAAGCCGCAAAACGTGGGGCTGCCGTTCAACTCCACGGCCAACGACTATCTTCTTGCCATCGATGACCTTGACTCGCTTGGGTGGTTGGTCACCGACCGCCGACAACCAGCCGGAAAGGTGTGCGTATATACGTTCGTGCCAACGGAAAAGCGACAGAACTTCAACGATGACGACCTCGATGACGATGAGCTCATGCCTTTCGCGCGATTGCTGAGTATAAAGGCGACATGGCATTTCGGCGACCGCGCCGCGGCGATGAAGCGACTGGATAACCTGAGAAAGAGAAACGCGACAAAGAAGGGCGGTGGCGACGACAACGCCATGGCCTTCGTGGTGGACGATAAGACGGTGATAACAAGTCCGGCGCAGTTCAAGAGCGACAAGAGCCGGCAGCTATATAAGCAACTGGTGGAGCTGCAAGCCATGTGCGTGTCGGGAAAGGCTAAGTTGGACGCGATGCGGGAGAATTATCATCGTGGTGACAAGTCGTTGTCGCAAGCCATCTTGAAGGCGGAGAGGCAGCTGGAAAAAGCCACGCAAGACATTACCGACACGGAGAAACAAATACGCAGGATTGAAAAGCAAGATTAAACAGACAACCACACAAACTAAACAACTTAACCGATATGAGTAAATTCTTTCCAGAGTCAGAGCTCGTCATAAACAATGACGGCTCTGTTTTCCATCTTCATATCAAGCCTGAGCAACTTGCCGACAAGGTCGTCCTTGTTGGCGACCAGGGCAGGGTAGGGCTTGTGGCCTCACATTTCGACAGCAAGGAATGTGAGATTTCCAATCGTGAGTTCCACTCGATAACGGGAACTTATAAAGGCAAGCGCGTCACGGCCCTCAGCACGGGCATCGGGTGCGACAACATCGACATAGTGCTCAATGAGCTTGACGCGTTGGCTAACATCGACTTCGCCTCACGCACGGAGAAGCCTACGCACCGCGCCCTCACCCTTGTCAGGGTTGGCACTTGTGGAGGCCTTCAACCCAACACGCCTTGTGGCACGTACATTGCGAGCGTAAAGAGCATCGGCTTTGACGGACTGCTCAACTTCTACGCTGGCAGGGATGAGGCGAGCGACTTGAAACTTGAAGACGCCTTCAAACGGCACGTGGGATGGAACGACAAGATGGGCAATCCTTACGTGGCATCGGCCGACGCTGAGCTGCTCGACCGCATTGCCGGCGACGACATGGTGCGTGGCATCACTGTGGCTTGTGGCGGATTCTTCGGACCTCAAGGCCGCCAGCTTCGCCTGCCATTGATGGCGCCAGGGCTCAACGAGAAGATAGAGAGCTTTGAGTATGAGGGATTGCGTATAGACAACTTCGAGATGGAGTCGTCGGCGTTGGCCGGTCTCTCCGCGCTGATGGGGCATCACGCCATGACTTGTTGCATGGTGATAGCCAATCGTCGCGCCAAGAAGATGGAGACCGACTATAAGGGCGACATCGATGGACTTATCGTGCGCGTGCTCGACAGGATTTGAATCGTTGCAAAACACGTGATACATACAAATACAAAAAAGCCATCCATCAAAAGATGAATGGCTTTTTTGCGGTGCGTACGAGATTCGAACTCGTGACCTCCTGCGTGACAGGCAGGCATTCTAACCAACTGAACTAAC
The DNA here is from genome assembly GCA_022769825.1 of Prevotella sp. Lineage (GTDB taxonomy): Bacteria > Bacteroidota > Bacteroidia > Bacteroidales > Bacteroidaceae > Prevotella. The sequence continues at coordinate 27,564 of JALEJI010000060.1, forward strand.
GCACCCTGCTGGGTAAAAAGTGATAAAGCTTGCGGTGCGTACGAGATTCGAACTCGTGACCTCCTGCGTGACAGGCAGGCATTCTAACCAACTGAACTAACGCACCTTGTTGGCTTTATTTCCTTTTTGCGAGTGCAAAGGTAGTAAGTTTTTTTTTATCCCACAAAACTTTTGCACGTTTTTTTACAAAAAAATGCATTAGATAGACATTATGGTACTTATCGCCATCAAAAAGCCAGTCTTTCAGCTCTGCGTCACGCTCAAAGCCAGTATCGTCAAAGAGTTTTACGCAACTTGTGTTGTCCACGCTCATATATACATATAGTTGATGAATGTGTATGATTCTTTGGGCATAATTGATGAGTTCCAGCAGCGCTGCCTTCCCATAGCCTTGTTCGCGGTATTCTTTTCTTATGATGATTCCTATCTCTGCCCGTTTGTGTTGTGGATTGAAGTTGAACAAGTCTATCATGCCGATAAACTCCCCGCTCTTATTGGTCACGATCAGCCTTACCTGCTTGTCGGTGTAGATGTCGCCAGTGGCATTGGCTATGAACTCATGCAAGACGAAGCGAGAATATGGCGTGTTGACATCAGTAACGCTCCATGTGTCGTGGTCGTTCTCGATGGCATACATCATGTCAAGGTCTTCTGGCTCCATGGCCCTAAGGATGACATCAGGCAGTTTGTTTTCTCTCATTCTTATTATATATGTATCTTGCGTCGTATTCGCCCTTCATTCTTCACACTTTACTCCTCGCTCTTCGTTCTTCCCTCTTCATTCTTAACTCTTAAAAGTCTCATGGTCGGTGATGATCATGTCTTCGTCGGGGTGGTACACCGCAATGAATGCCTTGGTACCATAATAGTCGTGCATGGCAGACAGAATGTCGGAGTAGGAAAATGCGGATGAGTCAAAGGTAATGTAGGTCCTGGGGCCCTTTTGACGCGGCAAGGTGGTCTTTAAGAAGTTGGTGTTGGCATCATGAAACTCGGCCCATAATCCCTTCTCAGAAACGAACTGCTGGCATTTCTTCATGTTGCTTGCGCTGACATGGATGATAAAAAAACTGTCTTGAATGTTATCGTCGACAAAGCCTAAGTTTTTTCGTGTTTTCTTGAACGCCACGGCACAAAGTGCTATCATGGCTTTCGTGTTGACGGCAAGCCCTAAGAATGGCAGTAACAGCCTGCCCATGCCTTTGTAGTGCTTCTTGCAGAAGATGAGCATGGCCTTGTAGAACACGTGTACATAGCGGAAACTTGACTTCTGTGTCGACTCTCCCTTGTAATGAAGAATGCGTAATGGCAAATACCAGTTTTCCCAACCGCCTTTCAGCAATCGGTAGCTTAGGTCTACGTCCTCGCCGTACATGAAGAAGCTCTCGTCGAGCAGTCCTATTTGTTCCAAAGCCGCACGCCTGATAAGAAAGAAAGCCCCGCTGATGATTTCTATCCTTGCCTCTTTGTCCCAAGGCAACCAACTCATGTAGTAGCGTCCTGTGTGCTTGCCTTGGGGAAAACGGGAGCAGAGCCCGGTGAACTTGAATAGTGCCGTCAGTGGAGTGGGGATGCCACGCCGAGACTCCTTTGCGTCTGTGCCATCCGCGTTTGTCATCCTCGCCCCGGCGCCACCGGCTTGCGGATGCGTCTCCATGAACGCGATGGCGCTGCGAATCGTGTTTTCTGCCACTATGGTGTCGGGGTTGAGCAATAGCACATATTTGCCTTTGCTCAGCCTTATGGCGTGGTTGTTGCCCTTGGCGAAACCCAAATTGTGGTTGCTGCTTATAAACTTGACATCCTTAAACTGTGGTTGAAGGCATTTGATAGTCTCGTCGTGGGAATGATTGTCAAACACTATCACCTCAGCGTCGATGTCCTTTAAGGATTTACGTAGCGACGTGAGACATTGCCATAGATAATCCTTGACATTATAGCTTACTATGATAACTGACAGCAACATTTTATTTTTCAGAAGTCTCCATTTGGCACCTGTCTTTTGACGGATATACAAAACACAGGCACAAAACACCTATTATGCCCATGTAGCCAAAGGCCACGTTCATGAACATGTAATAAAGCCCGCAATTGACCATCATTGGCACCGTGAGCATGCAAAGACGCACGGTGCCCCATGTGCTGAGGGCGCGACTTGGGCTTGACGATAGCTGGCGTTTGACGAAGCCAAACTTGAACAACCGCAGAGATAGTGGAATCAGGATGATGGTTATGAGCTCCATGGCCATTGCCACGTAATATTCTGGTACCTTGTTTTCAATCCAGCCGCCAGTGAGCAGCAGGTCGTTCTCGAACAAGATAATGATGCTGAAGCAGATGAAAATGGGAATCCAAAACTCTACGAGGAGTAGTTTTCGGGAATTGTTCATCAAGAAAATGTATATGGTTTTGTTGGTTGTCAGACAATCACTCTATTGGCGTGCGGTTCACGATGGAGCGACCGAGGGTTACCTCATCTGTATATTCCAGTTCGTTGCCCACGCTGATGCCCCTTGCTATGACTGTTTGCTTTATGTTGAAGGGCTTGAGTTGTCTCGTGATATAGAAGTTGGTGGTGTCTCCCTCCATGGTGGAACTTAGCGCGAGAATCACTTCCTTGATGCCTCCCGCGGCCACCCTGCTTACGAGAGAGTCTATCTCTATGTCGCCCGGGCCAATGCCATCCATCGGAGAGATGATGCCACCCAACACGTGGTATAGGCCATGGTAAGCCTGTGTGTTCTCTATCGCCATGATGTCTTGCACGTTTTCCACGACACATATAGTGGAATGGTCGCGTTGCTCGTCGGAACAGATGGGACAGACATCCGTGTCGCTTATGTTATGGCAGATACGGCAATATTTTATGTCATGTCTCAGCTTGCTTATGGCGTCGGCGAATGAGTCGACAGAAGCCACTGGTTGTTTCAGGAGATGCAAGGCAAGGCGCAACGCCGTCTTGGGCCCCACGCCAGGAAGTTTGCCAAGCTCATCGGTTGCGCGCGCGAGCAACACGGATGGGTATCGCTCCATCATTTGTCGAGATAGATGCCGAAGCCGAGGCGAAGGCCTATGGTGGAGTAGTCGGAGTGCTTCTTAATGCTTTGCTGGTAGTAGATGCTTGGCTCAATGGTTATGGTGTGGCTCAAGAAGAAAGCGTAACCCACCTCTATGCCAGGCATGAAGTCGTTGTAGCCTTTCGAGTGAACATACTTGGCATTGGCACCGAGGAAGATGCCGTTCTGCGTGATGTAATAACGACCGCCCACGCCAAGGCTGAGGGCGTTGCTTTGCTCTTTTCCCGGGTGGTTGAAGCCGGCTTGGGCGTAAGCCAGTAAGTTGTCGGCGGCGAAGAGGCCTGCCTGCGCGTTGATACCGAATTTAGCCTCGTTTATGCCGTTGTAGCTGAGGTCAAGTCCGGAGAGTGAGGCGCCGATATATGTCTTTCCCTGTTCAAACTGCGCGCTTGCCGAGATGGTGGCAAGCACGGCGATGATTAAAGTGAGAACCTTTTTCATGATATGCGGAATTAAGATGATAAATTCGTTTGTCGGTGAGTAACGTTATTGTCGTGACAGCCATGGTCGCGTCATGTCAGAATCTCAGTTCCTTGAGTATGTCGGCCATCTTCTGCTTCGTCTCGATGTTTGTCGGTACAAGGGGCAGGCGAAGCACATTCTCTATTAATCCCATGTCGTTGAGCAACGCTTTCACGCCGGCTGGGTTGCCATCGATAAAGAGCAACTTGTAGAGCTCGGTGAACATGTGGTGAATCTTGCGCGCCGGCTCGTATTCGCCGTTGAACTCCAGGCGTATCATTCTTGAGAACTCCTTTGGCAGGGCGTTGCCAATGACGGAGATGACGCCTATCGCGCCGCTTGCTATCATGGAGAATGTCAGAGCGTCGTCGCCACTGATGACATCGAAGTGGCGTGGCTTGTTCTTCAATATCTCGTCAACCTGCTCCAGGCTGCCAGAGGCCTCCTTGATGCCGACGATGTTTGGGAACTCCGTGGCCAAGCGCACGGTAGTGGTGGCTTTCATGTTGACCCCCGTGCGTCCCGGCACGTTGTACATCACAATTGGCAATGGCGCGTTCTGCGCTATGGCCTTGAAGTGCTGGTATAAGCCTTCTTGCGATGGCTTGTTGTAGAATGGGCAAATGCTCAATATTCCGTCAATGCCGCTCCAGTCTGTCGACTTCATCTCTTCGATGACCGCGGCAGTGTTGTTTCCGCCGCAATATTTCAGCAAAGGGACGCGTCCTTTGTTGACGTCCTTTATTACCTCGGTTATCTTGTCTTTCTCTTCTCGAGTGAGGCATGGGGCCTCAGCGGTCGTAGCGAGTATGCATAGGAAGTCGGCATTGTTGTTTATCTGGTAGTCCACGAGTTTAGCGAGGGCCTTATAGTCGACCTCTCCCTCTTTTGTGAACGGTGTTATTAAAGCAATGCCTAATCCCTTGAAAATGTTCTGTGCCATTGTGTAAGAAGTTATGTTATCTCTTGGGCGCTTTAGCGTCTGTTATTTTGCAAAGTTAGCCTTTTTGCGTTTAATATCAAAGAAAAAAACTTATTTACTTCCAATAAATAGCAAAACCATGGATAAAAGTACCAACGACAAGTCGATGGCCTTGCCTTTGAGGTTGCGTTCGTGGAAGAAGATGGCCCCGAACAGAAAGCTCACGAGCACGCTACTTCGCCTGACCATGGATATTATGGAAATCATGGCGCTGGGCAGGCTGAGGGCGTAAAAATAGAGGAAGTCGGCGGCTGAGAGGAATATGCTTATCCCTATTATCGACCAGCTCCAGTGAAACCTGTCGGCCTTGCGCCGCGGAAACCAGATGATGGCGAGCATCAAGAGCATCATCGCCGATTGGTAGATGTTGTACCACGACTGCACCGCCATACGGTCAAGCCCCACGCCGCCATCAGAGGGCGAAGCCATGAGGTATTTGTCGTAAAGCCCGCTGACGGCTCCGAGTATCGCCGCCAAGACGATGCACCCAATCCACTTGTCGTGCGCGAAATTGATGCCTTCCTTCTTGCCAGACCTGCTCAGCAAGAAGAAGGACGCGGCAGCCACCGCCACGCCGGCCCATTGCCAAGCGTTGAGCCTCTCTCCATACACCAGCAATGCCCCTATTAGCACCATCACGGGGCGAGTGGCGTTGATGGGCCCCACTATTGTCAGGGGCAGATGCTTCATGCCTATGTATCCGGCCAGCCATGAAGAGAGCACGATGACGCTCTTGAGAATGACGTAGCGGTGCATCTCCCAACCACCTCCGCCGACGTGGAAAGGACAGCTCGACGGCAACGTGCCCGTGGCGGACAGCACAATCAAGGGCAAGAAGATGAGCGAGCAAATTACGGTGTTGATGAACAACACGGGAATGACAGCGTTGTCCTTGAGAGATTTCTTCTTGAAGGAATCATAAAACCCCAGCAGGGTCGCTGACATGAAGGCTAATAATAACCACATAATAATCGTCGTCTATACATGAACAACCCTACCAAGGCTTGAGGTCTTGGTAGGGTCGGGTTAAATTGTCTTGAAGCTTGGTTTAGAATGGCAAATCCTCACCGTTGGAGCTGTCACCGCCGTTAAGAGGGTCTTGCGTGGTCTGCTGCGTGGTGGCTGCTGGGGAAACCGGTGCCGTGCCGCCTAATTGACTGCCTGACATTGGCGGAACGCCGGCGTTCACCGCGTTAGGGTCAACGTGGTCGCATTGATAGCAATTGATGTCGTTGAAATAACGGTCTTGCCATGCGTGGGCGTTGATGTCAAGCCACACGTGTACGGTGTCGCCTTGGTGAATGTTGAATTGCGCTATCCTGTCAGCGCCAAACACGTGGAAAAGGCACGCGCGAGGATATTGATCCTTTGTCTGGATGACGAACTCTTGCGATTTCCAAGCATTGCCGGTGCGCTGTGATGTGCCTTCCTTGGCGGGATACTCTTTTATGATTACGCCTTCAACTTCTATTCCTTGTAAAGCCATAGTTGTATAAATTTGAATTTGTGATTTCTGAATATTATGCGAAATTAGAGAAAAAATCGCTTATGACAAAGCGTTTGGCGATTAAAAAATGAAAAAAATGAAAAAGCCTTTTCGTTTTCCGACCATTTCAATAAATAATATGTATCTTTGTGCGATAAATAATAGTAGAATATAACAAAACTAAAGATACGATGAGATTCACACTTTCCAGCACGGTTCTCAACAGCCGTTTGCAAACCCTTGCGAAGGTCATCAACAGCAAGAACTCCCTTGCTATTCTTGAGAGTTTCCTCTTCCAAGTCCACGATGGCAAGATGGAAGTCACGGCCTCCGACAGTGAAAACCTTATGAGGACCATTATTCCTCTTGACGAGTGCGACGCGGAAGGCAAATTCGCCATCCCCAACCGCACGGTCCTTGACGCGGTGAAGGAGCTGCCTGAGCAGCCTCTCACGTTCGAGGTCAACCCTGAGACTTATGAGGTGGCTATTGAGTACCAGAACGGACGATACAACTTCACGGCCCAGGACGCGGAGGAATACCCGCAAAAGGAACCTATTGGCGGCGATGCCAAGACGCTGACCGTCAATGCCAAGGTGTTGTGCGAGAACATCAACCGCACGCTCTTCGCTACCGACAACAACGACATTCGCCCGGTGATGAACGGTATCTATTTCGACCTCCTTCCCGACTGCCTCGCTTTCGTGGCTTCGGATGGCCACAAGCTCGTGCGTTGCCGTTACATGGACATCCAAAGCGAGACTCACGATTCTTTCATCCTTCCAAAGAAGCCGGCAATGCTCCTGCGTGCCGTTCTCGACAAGAGCGAGGACGATGTCGTCGTCAAGTTCAATTCCAATTGCGCCGAGTTCCATTTCCAGGGCGGCATGCTTTCGAGCACCCTTATCGAGGGCGTGTTCCCCAACTATAATGCCGCCATACCTACCGACAATGCAAACGAGCTCGTCATCGACCGTAAGGCCCTCCTTGGCGCCATTCGCCGCGTGTTGCCGTTCGCGAGCATGAGCTCTCAGCTCATAAGGTTCCATCTCGACAATGGTTGCCTTGAGCTGTCGTCTGAAGACCTCGACTTTGCCACAAGCGCGAAGGAAAAGATCGTTTGCGAATACAATGGCGTGCCATTGCAGATCGGGTTCCGTGGCGACTTCTTCTCAGAGATTCTTAACAGCATAACGACTGATGAAATCAGGATGCTTCTTGGCGACCCAAGCCGTGCCGGTGTCATCTATCCCACTGAGCAGCCCAAGGACCAGGATGTACTGATGTTGATCATGCCATTGCTTTTGGGTGAGTAAGCCATGCGTCTGAATCTTACTAAACCTTTGGTGGTCTTCGACTTGGAGGCCACCGGCCTTGACTTGGTCAACGACCGTATTATACAGATTTCCTATGTGAAGGTCTCCCCTGGCGACAAGGAAGGCGAGGAGGAGCGGAAGAGCATTTTCGTGAACCCCGGCAAGCCGATACCTGCTTTCGTGCAACAGCTAACGGGCATAACCGACGACATGGTGAAAGACGCGCCAACGTTCAAGCAGCTGGCCAAGCAACTGGCCGACTCATTCATCGGATGCGACTTCGCGGGCTTCAATAGCGACCGCTTTGATGTACCTATGCTTGCAGAGGAGTTCTTGCGGGCGGGCATTGACTTCGACTTTTCCAAATGTCGCCTCATCGACGCCCAAAACATTTTCCACAAGCGCGAGCCTCGCAATCTCGCGGCGGCTTACAGGTTCTACACCGGCCACAAGATGGAAGACGACTTCCGTGCCCACCGTGCCGACCAAGACGCCGAGGCCACTTACCGTGTGTTGATGGGAGAGCTCGACAAGTATGACCCCACGACCGTCGAAGAACCGTCGCAGGCCCTTCCCAACGACATGAACGTCTTGGCCGAGGAGTCGAGGATGAACAATAATGTCGATTTCGCCGGACGTATAGTATGGGAAGACGTGAAAGACAAGAATGGCAAGGCCCTGACCGACAAGGACGGGAAGCCATTGCGCCATGAGGTCTTCAACTTCGGGAAATACAAGGGCCATGTCGTTACCGACGTGCTTCATCGCGACCCAGGCTATTACAGTTGGATGCTCAACGCCGACTTCACGCTCAACACCAAGCAGGTGCTGACGCGCATAAGGCTCAGGGAGGCAAAACTGAACATGAATGCGTAGAATCCTGTTAGTGTTTGTCGCCCTCGTCGTGGTCTTGGCGGTAAGAGCCCAGGAGCTTAATGCCAAGATTACGATAAACCACAACCAGATAAGTGGCACGGACGCTTCTGTCTTTGACAACCTGCAGCAAACCCTGACGCAGTTTGTCAACGACAGGCAGTGGACCAACTTGCAGTTTGCCAAGAGGGAGCGCATCACGTGCAACTTCAACATCACGGTGACAAAATACGACCAGGCGGGCGGTATGTTCACGTGCAAGGCCATCATCCAGGCCAACAGGCCCGTGTATAACGCTTCCTACAATTCTACATTATATAATAATACCGACAACGATTTCAACTTTGTTTTCAGGCAGTTTGACCAGTTGGAATTCAACGAGGAGACGGTAGACAACCAGCTTACGGCTCTCTTCGCTTATTACGCTTATCTCATAATCGGCATCAACCTCGACAGCTTCTCGCCTCTTGGCGGCAACGACGTCTTGGAGCGTTGCATGAATCTCGTGAACAATGCCCAGAACCTCGACTTCACCGGGTGGAAGTCGTTTGACAACGACCGTTGCCGTTTTGCCATAATCAACGACTATCTCAATGGCGGCATGCAACCTTTCAGGCAGTTGCAGTATGATTATTACCGCAAGGGCCTTGACGAGATGGCGGCAAACGCTGACCGTGGACGGGCGGAGATAACGGCGGCTATTGAAAACGACCTGAAGAAGTGCCATGAGGATCGCCCGCAAAGCTTGTTGCCGCAAATATGGACCGACTACAAGCGCGACGAGCTTGCCAACATTTATAAGGGCAAGGGCACGCCGAAAGAGAAGGAGACGGTCTACGACATCCTGTTCTCTATCAATGCCTCGCAAAACAACGCGTGGGAAAAGATAAAGCAATAAACAAAAATGCTCAAACAACTTTACATAAAGGACTTCACGCTTATAGACGAGCTTAATATCCAGTTCTTTCCGGGCTTCTCCGTCATCACGGGCGAGACGGGCGCCGGAAAGAGCATCGTGATAGGCGCGCTCCACTTGCTGTTGGGCCAACGCGCCGACTCCAAGCAAGTGAAACTGGGCAGGAAGAAATGTATCATCGAGGCGCATTTCGACTTGTCTCGTTACGACATGGAGTCGTTCTTCGACGACAACGAGATAGACTACGACGCCACCGACTGCATATTGAGGCGCGAGGTGAGCGAGAAAGGCAAAAGCCGCGCTTTCATAAACGACACGCCCGTGTCGCTCACCACCCTGCGCGACCTTGGCGACCAGCTTATCGACATTCACAGTCAGCACCAGAACCTCTTGCTCCAGAAGGAAGACTTCCAGCTCAACGTCGTGGACATCATCGCCGGCGACGCGGCCCTTCTTGCTGACTACAAGGGGAAATACTCCGCTTGGCTCCAGGCCAAGAAGGCTTATGTCGACTATGAGGAGGCGTGCCGTAGAAACAAGGAAAACGAGGAGTTTCTCCGGTTCCAGTTCTCTGAGCTTGACAGGGCGAAACTCGTGAAGGGCGAGGAGCAAGACCTGGAGCAACGCTCGCAGACCATGAGCCACACCGAGGACATAAAAAACGCGCTTTTCACGGCTTCCGAGGCGTTGTCGAAAGAAGACGCCGGGGGGATGGCCATGACGCGTGCCGCTGCCGACAGCATGGGCGACATCGCCGAGGTGTATCCAGAGGCCAAGGCCATTGCCGACAGGCTTGATTCAGCTTATATTGACCTGAAAGACATCTCGCGCGAGATAGACAGTTACCTTGAGAACGTCGATTTCGACCCGCAAGAGTTGGATGCCATCAACGAGCGGCTGGACCTCATCTACTCGTTGGAACAGAAGTTCCACGTGTCATCGTCCGACGAGCTTATCGCCGAGCAAGAGAAGATAAAGACCGAGCTCGACAGCATTGACGGTGGCTCGGAGCGCCTCTCCGAGCTCAAGGCGGAGAGCGACAAGGCTTACGCCGACTGTCTCGCCGTGGCCAAGAAGCTCAGCCAGGTGAGGAGAAAGGCCGCCGCCAAGGTGGAGGACGAGATGCGGCAAAGGCTCGTGCCATTGGGCATACCGAAGGTGCGATTCGCCATAGACTTCAAGGAAGGCGACTGCACGGCATCCGGAACAGACCGGGTGAGCTTCCTCTTCAGCGCCAACAGCAGCACGGCGCTCCAGCCCGTGGCGCAAGTGGCGTCGGGTGGTGAGATAGCGCGTGTCATGTTGTCGTTGAAGGCCATGATAAGCGGGGCGGTGAAGTTGCCCACAATCATCTTCGACGAGATAGACACGGGCGTGAGTGGCCGCGTGGCCGAGAAGATGGCGCAGATAATGCGCGAGATGGGCGACCGTAATCGTCAAGTGATTTCCATCACCCACCTGCCGCAGATAGCGGCCATGGGAACCACCCACTACAAGGTGAGCAAGGAGGAGACGCCGGGCGGAACCGTAAGCAACATGCGCTTGCTGGCGCAAGCCGAGCGCGTGGACGAGATAGCGCAGATGCTAAGCGGAAGCAGCGTGTCGCAGGCCGCCATCGACAACGCCCGCACGTTGCTTGAGAACGCGAGGTGAGAAATATTGAAACAATGATTAACAGAAACAAGAGAACAATGAGAACAAGGATTATACAACTTCTATTTGCCATTGCCGCGATGTTGCCCATAACGGCTATGGCACAGCCCGCCCCGGTGAAGAAGGCCGCGCAAAGCGTCTTCTCCCTGACGACATACAATGCCGACGGCACCATACATTCTTCGTCGCGTGGCGTCTTCGTGGGAGCTGGCGGCGAGGCCATCGCCATGTGGCACCTCTTCAAGGGAGCCTCGCGCGCGGTAATCATAGACAGCAAGGGCAGGCAATACGACGTGGATGCCATGCTCGGGGTGTCAGAGAACTACGACTTGTGCCGTTTCAGGATTAAGGGCTATGCCAATGGCGGCAACGCGCTCCCCATGACGACCGGCAATTCACCTGTCACGTCAATGTACCTGGTCGGCTACGACATCAAGAAGCCTGAGATAAAGGGCGTGTCGCCTGTCCGCGCCGAGAAGTTCATGACAGACCTTAACTATTACGTCTTCAAGGACGAGGACGTGTCTGGCTCCATGTTGGGCTGCCCCGTGGTGAGCGCCGACGGCAAGTTGCTTGGCATAGTGCAGAGGCCCGACGACGGCGGCGAGGCGTTCTCCGCCGACGCGCGCCTGACGACGACTTTCAAGCGTTACGGCTTCTCCATCAACGACCAGACTTTTCGCGCCACGGGCATACGCGTGGCATTGCCGGCAGAGCAAAAAGAGGCGTCGCTGATGCTTGTGCTTGCGTCGAGCCTGGTAGACAGCGCAAGGTACAATGGTTATATCGACGACTATATCCGCTCTTTCCCGACGGCTCCCGACGGCTATAACGCCAGGGCGACGCAATTTGTCAACCATGCCAAGCTCGCTGAGGCCGACGAGATGCTCCAGACCGAGACGAAGCGTGCCGCCAACAAGGACGTGGCTTACAGCAACTACGCCGCTCTCGTTTATCGCGCTTCCATCTACCGTGTTGACACCACTTTCACGAAGTGGAGCCTTGACAAGGCTTACGACTTGGCAGGCGAGGCTTACAAGGTCAACCCTCTGCCCGCTTATCAGCATCAGCAGGCGCAGGTGTTGTATGCCAAGGGCAAATACAAGGAGTCGCTCGACATGCTCACCGCCCTTCAGCAAACCGACCTTGGCAAGACGGGCGAGGTGTATTATGAGTCGGCGCAGTGCAAGGCGCGCCTGAACGCCCCGAAACCGGAAATCATGGCGTTGCTCGACAAGGCCGTCAGCGTGCAGCCGGGACAGCCCTCAGCAGCTTACGTCCTCGCGCGTGGCAGGCAATACGACGAGGACGGCAATTACCGCCAGGCGTTTCTCGACTACTTGAAATACGACTCCTTGATGAACTTCAACGCCACTGCCGATTTCTATTACATGAAGTTCAAGTGTGAGATGAAGATACGCCAGTATCAGCCGGCGCTCAACGACATTGCCCATGCCATTGTCCTCACGCGCACCGAGCCGCTCTACTATGCCGAGATGGCGAGCCTGCAGCTTCGCGTCAATCGTTTGGAAGACGCCGTGAAGACCTGCGACATGGCTCTCAACATCAAAGGCGCCGACAAGGTCTCCGACTTCTTCGTCATAAAAGGCATCGCGCTTTGTGAGCTCAAGCAAAAGGAGGCCGGACTGGAGGCCCTGAGAAAGGCCCAGGAGTTGGCCGACGAACGCGCCGAGGGCTTGATAAAGAAGTATTCCAAGTGATGATTAGCAGACTATTATATTTTATATAATGTGTAGCCCAAGAAACGCCAAATGATGTTTCTTGGGCTTTTTTGGAAAAAAAAGAAAGAAAAACATGATAAAACTTTGTCAGAAATAAAAAAGTTACTATCTTTGCACTCGCAATCGCCGATATGGCTCAGTTGGTAGAGCAACGCATTCGTAATGCGTGGGTCCCCGGTTCGAGTCCGGGTATCGGCTCAATGTGTGTTTCGCACATTGTGCGGGATTAGCATATCGGTAGTGTACGGGCTTCCCAAGCCTGTGAGGCGGGTTCGATTCCCGTATCCCGCTCCGAAAAGTAAGGCGTTGAAAATCAGCTTGGTCTGTTTTCAACACCTTATTTTTTGCCTTTACGCTTCGTCTCTTTTGTCGTACCAAAACTTTCCGCGACTTTGGTACGGTGAATACCACGGCGTGGTACTGGCGCTACCACGGCATGGTACTGACGCTACCACGGTGTGGTACTGACGCTACCACGGCGTGGTACTGACGCGCTTCGTGCCGTGACAAGGATAAAGCCGAAGCGTGGCGTGTTTTTTCCTTATTCCAAATCGTAGGCGTCGCGGTAGTGGTCAAACTGGAGATTGGTGGCGTATCCGTACTTCTTGAACAAGTTGATGATCCATTCTTGTTGTTCGGGAGAGAGCAGTTTCTCGCCGTTATGGTAGCGATAATAGGTGCCGTGGCCGCCAAGGTAGTGCTTGAGGGCGTTGCGCAAGGCCGTGGTGTCTTTTTGCTTCACCTCGTCGAAGAGCGTGTCGAAGCCCCATGCCGCGTGAATCTTCCTTGTTGGCTTGAAGTGGGGACAGTTGTCGCCGCTTGCCGCGGTGGGGTAGACGGCGATGCCCGCCGTGACGCCACTCGGGATGACGCGTGAAGAGATGTGCCGGATGCAGTCGGGGGCCTTCGGGCAGTTGTCAACAAAGCAGAACGCCCATGAGGGCGGCAGCATTTCGTAAGTCAAGTTGTCGTTATTTTCCATATTGGTTTTAGATGTTTTATTCAGTAGAGGCTCTTGCGCTTCTCGCCTTTGACATAGCCCGCTATGCCGAAAAAGATAGCGATGACGGGTAAGATGCTCAGTATGTTATAGTTGGTGAGCCCGGTGGCGTAGAACAAGGCGAGGCAGATGACCCCGCCGTAGACGAATGGCAACCCCACGTGGCGCATGGCCCTGGAGTAAAGCCTCGTCGCCGTGGCCCACGACTTCCTTATTATGTTTAATGTTTTTCGCATGATGATGCTTGTCATTATAATATGTGGATGCAAAAGTACAAATAAAAACGTGTCCTTGGTAGGGAGGAATGTTAAAATGAATGTTAAAAGATAAGCAAAATAAAGGATAGGTCATTGATATTCAGATAAAAAAGCGTACCTTTGCGCTCGCATTTTTGCAAAACAACAAATTATTCATTTCAAAGTAGTATGAATCAATACGAGACCGTTTTCATTTTGACTCCCGTTTTGTCTGATGAACAGATGAAGGAAACGGCCGCTAAGTTCAAGAAGCTGCTCACCGACAATGGTGCTGAGATTCTTAACGAAGAGGCCTGGGGATTGAAGAAAATGGCTTATGCCATTGACAAAAAGTCGACAGGCTTCTATTGCCTGTTTGAGTTCAAGGCAGAGCCTACAGTAGTTGACACCCTTGAGACCGGCTTCCGCCGCGACGAGAAGGTGATTCGTTTCATGACAGTGAAGCTCGACAAGTATGCTGCCGCTTATGCGGAGAAGCGTCGCGCTAAGCTGGGTAAAAAGTTGGAGGCATAATCATGGCAGAGCAGAACAACACACGCGCTAACAACAGTGAGATTCGTTATCTCACCGCTCCTTCCATCGACACGAGGAAGAAGAAGTATTGCCGTTTCAAGAAGAGCGGTATCAAGTATATTGACTACAAGGATCCTGAGTTCCTCAAGAAGTTCCTCAACGAGCAGGGCAAGATTCTTCCCCGCCGTATCACTGGCACTTCGCTGAAGTATCAGCGCCGCGTGGCACAGGCCGTGAAGCGTGCTCGCCAGATCGCGCTGCTTCCATTCGTAACCGATCTGTTGAAATAATAAGAAGGAGGCTAAGACATGGAAATCATACTGAAAGAAGATATCATCGGTCTCGGATACAAGAACGAGATTGTTAACGTTAAGAACGGTTACGGCCGCAACTATCTCATCCCTACAGGCAAGGGCGTTATCGCCTCTGAGAGCGCCAAGAAGGTTCTCGCTGAGAACTTGAAGCAGCAGGCTTCCAAGCTCGCAGCCCAGAAGGCTGACGCTGAGAAGCGCGCCGAGGCTCTCAAGGATGTCGTTATCACAGTAGTGGCCAAGGTGGCTGTCACTGGTCATCTTTATGGCTCAGTGGGCCCGGCTAAGGTCGCTGAGGAGCTCGCTAAGCTCGGCATTGAGATTGATCGCAAGATTATCACTATGCGTGAGGCACGCAAGGTGGGTGAGTTTGAGGCTACTGTTCATTTCCACAAGGACGTGGAGGTGAAGGTCCCTGTTAAGGTAGTGGCTGAGAATGAAGAGCCTAAGGCTGTCGAGGCTGAGGCTCCTAAGGCTGAAGAGGCTCCCAAGGCTGAAGAGGCTCCTGCCGCAGAGTAATAGCTTTATATTTGCATTGTAAAGCAAACAATCATATTGGTCCCATTCGCTCTTGTAGTGAATGGGATTTTTATTAAGACAACATTGTATTTATATAACATTTTATACCAGAATACTAAGATGAAAGCATTCGTTTTTCCCGGACAAGGCTCGCAGTTCGTGGGCATGGGCAAGGATTTGTATGAGAACAACGCGTTGGCAAAGGAGCTCTTCGACAAGGCCGACGAGATACTTGGCTTCAAGATTACCGACATCATGTTCGCCGGTACCGCCGAGCAGCTCAAGGAGACCAAGGTGACACAGCCTGCCGTCTTCCTTCACAGCGTTATCTCAGCCCTTTGCCTTGGCGACGACTTCCAGCCGGCCATGGTAGCCGGCCACTCTCTCGGTGAGTTCTCTGCCCTCGTGGCCAGTGGCGCTCTCGACTTTGAGGATGGCCTGAAGCTCGTTGCCGCACGTGCCAACGCCATGCAGAAAGCCTGCGAGAAGAACCCAGGCACGATGGCTGCCATCATCGCCCTGCCTGACGAGACAGTGGAGCAGGTGTGCGCCGAGGTCAGCAAGGAAGGCAAGGTCGTAGTGGCCGCCAACTACAATTGCCCTGGCCAGCTCGTCATCTCAGGCGACAAGGAGGCCATTGCAGAGGCTTGCGAGAAGTTGAAGGCCGCCGGCGCAAAGCGCGCGTTGCCTTTGGCCGTGGGTGGCGGTTTCCACTCACCGCTCATGCAGCCCGCAAAGGAGGAGCTGCAGGCCGCTATCGAGAAGACACAGTTCTCGGCTCCTAAGTGCCCTGTGTACCAGAATGTTGACGCTAAGCCTCACACTGATCCTGACGAGATAAAGGCAAACCTCATCGCCCAGCTCACCAGCCCCGTGCGTTGGACAAAGAGCGTGCAGAACATGATTGCCGATGGTGCCGACGACTTCACGGAGTGTGGCCCGGGCAAGGCTCTTCAGGGCATGATTCATCGTATCGACAAGACAGTAGCAGTTCAAGGAATTGCCTGAACGGTCGATGAATACAAAGGTTATAATATATCAAATCTTCACGCGCCTTTTCGGCAATCGTAACACGTCGTGCAAGCAGGATGGCACGATTGCCGAGAATGGGGTGGGGAAGATGAACGACCTTGACGTCGTGAGGCTGAGGATGATACACGACATGGGCTTTACGCACGTGTGGTACACGGGTGTCATTCGTCATGCCACGACAACAGACTATTCGAGATATGGCATCCCGCGTCAACACGCTTGCGTGGTGAAGGGCAAGGCAGGTTCACCCTATGCCATAACCGATTATTACGACGTGGACCCAGACTTGGCCGAGAACGTGCCTGAGCGCATGGCGGAGTTTGAGGCTCTCGTGCAGCGCACCCACAAGGCAGGCATGAAGGTGATAATAGACTTCGTGCCAAACCACGTGGCGCGTGAATATCATAGCGTAAACCTTCCCGAAGGCGTGAGCGACTTGGGCGCGAATGACGACACGACAAAGCATTTTGACCCGCAAAACAATTTCTATTATTGTCCGGGCCACGCTTTCGTGAGCCCCGTGCAGCCAGCCGATGGCGAGGAGCCTTATGTGGAGAACCCGGCCAAATGCACTGGCAACGACAAGTTTAACGCCAAGCCTGGCCAGTATGATTGGTATGAGACGGTAAAGCTCAACTACGGTGTCGACTATTGCGATGCCGGTGGCCGAAGCCATCACTTCACCCCCGTGCCCGACACGTGGAAGAAGATGACCGACATCTTGCTCTTTTGGGCGGAGAAAGGCATCGACGGCTTCCGCTGCGACATGGCGGAGATGGTGCCGTCGGAATTTTGGGCTTATGCCACGGGCATAGTGAAGGAGCGTTTCCCGCAGCTCGTCTTCATCGGTGAGGTCTACGACACGAACCAGTATCACAGGTATGTGGCCTCGGGTTTCGACTACCTGTACGACAAGGTGGGCATGTATGATTGCCTTCGTGACGTGGTGTGCGAGCGCTGCCCTGCCAACAGCATAACGTGGTGCTGGCAGAACACTGACGACATAAAGGATCACATGCTCTACTTCCTTGAGAACCACGATGAGCAACGCGTTGGCAGCGACTTCTATTGCGGTGACGGCGCCAAGGCCGTGCCTGCCCTTGTGGTGGCTGCGCTCCTGCAGAAAAACCCATTCATGGTCTACTTCGGCCAGGAGGTTGGCGAGCGTGGCATGGACGAGGAAGGCTTCTCGGGCAAGGATGGCCGCACGACCATTTTCGACTACTGGCGCGTGGATTCTGTCAGAAGGGAATTTTTCACTTCTGACGGACTCACTGAGTGGGAGAAGAGCTTGCAAAAGACCTATCGCGAGATACTGCGCTTGGCCAACAGGGAAAAGGCGGTCAGGGAAGGAGAATGTTTCGACCTGATGTATGCCAACAACCAGACATGGCAGTTCAACCCCAGGGAGCAGTTTGCCTTCATGAGGAAGAAAGACGACGAGGTGCTGCTCATCGTGGTTAACTTCTCGCGTCCCGACGTTCGTGTCTCCGTGGTCATTCCAAATCATGCCTTCGACTTCCTTGGCCTGCCTGAGCGAGAGGTCGTGGCTTCCGACCTGTTGAGTGGCGAGAAGCTGACGCTTGAGCTGAAAAAAAACGGGGCCGTGACAGTGGAGTTGTCCCCTTATGGCGCGAAGATTCTTAAATTCAATACCAAGATGAGAACAGACTCATTAGTCCTTAACGAGCATGGCAAGGATGAGTTCCCGCCTGCCCATACCGCTGAGCATTTGCTCAACCAGTTGATGATAAGGATGTTCGGTTGTGAGAGGTCGGACAATGCCCATATCGAGCGCAAGAAGAGCAAGATAAGCTATGTGCTCGACCACAAGCCGTCGCGCCAGGAGGAGAAAGCCATTGAGGTTGAGATGAACAGGCTGATAGAGGCCGACATGCCGGTGACCTATGAGATGGTGGACCGCGACCACCTGCCCGATGGCATATCGCTTGACCGCTTGCCCAAGGACGCGTCTGAGGCTATACGCATAGTGCGTGTTGGCGACTACGACGTCTGCCCGTGCATTGGCAAGCACGTGAGGTCTACGTCACAGATTGGCAAGTTTGTCTTGCTTGGCACCAACTGGGATGAGATGACCCATACGTTCCGTATAAGGTTCAAGGTGATACCAAACGCTTGACGCCTTTCAGCGTCAAAGCTGACAGATAAAACAAAAACCGCCGCGCTATAAAGTTAAGCGCGGCGGTTTTTTATTATTGGTTACTTTGTCTCTATTTCCTCTTTCATGTCAATGAACTCACCGTTAGGGTCATAGAATTCATATTGCAGGAAAGCGAGCTTCTGCGAGGAGTAGACGTGTACTCCGAAGCCATACTTCATTTGCCATTTGCGTTTAAGGCTCACAATGCCTTGATTGATATAAGCCGCAACGTATGGATGAACGTAAAGATAGAACTTCTTTATGCCTATCTTGTTGACGAGTTGGTCAATTTTTCTCTCAAGCTGATCCGTGAATAAGATACTGGCGCGTATTTTTCCTGTTCCTCCGCAGGATGGACAGTCTTCCTCGACGTTGACGTCCATAGCCGGACGCACGCGTTGGCGCGTTATCTGCATCAGTCCGAATTTGCTCAGCGGAAGGATGTTGTGTCGTGCACGGTCGTTTTGCATGTCCTTGCACATTCGCTCATAGAGCATTTGCCTGTCTTCGGCAAGGTTCATGTCGATAAAGTCTACTACGATGATTCCTCCCATATCACGTAGCCTCAATTGCCGGGCAAGCTCGTCGGCAGCCCCAAGGTTGGTGTCGAGTGCCGTGCCTTCTTGTCCATTTTGGTTTTTCGACCTGTTACCGCTGTTTACGTCCACCACGTGCATGGCCTCGGTGTGCTCAATGATGAGGTATGCGCCATGAGCGTAGTTGACGGTTTTGCCAAAGCTGGCCTTTATCTGCTTTGTGACATTGAAATTGTCAAAGATAGGCACCTTGCCGGTGTACATCTTTACTATCCCAGCCTTTTCAGGGGCTATCATTGCCACGTAGTCTTTTACTTCCTTACAAATCTCCTCGTCGTTGACGTAGATGTTTTCGTAAGTGGGGTTGAAGAGATCTCTCAGCATGGCCACGGCCCTGCCCGTCTCTTCATAGATGAGTTGTGGACGGCGTTGTGTCTTTTGTGCCTTGTCGATGGTGCTCTGCCATCTGCTGGTGAGCACTTTCATCTCAGCGTCGAGTTCTGCCACTCTCTTGCCTTCGGCAACGGTGCGCACGATGACTCCACAATTCTTTGGCTTGATGCTCTGGATGAGTTGTTTCAGTCTTGATTTCTCCTCTCCGCTCTTTATCTTTGATGAAACCGACACCTTCTCCCCAAATGGGATAAGCACGAGAAAACGTCCGGCGAAGCTGAGTTCGGAAGTCAGGCGAGGCCCTTTTGTTGATATGGGCTCCTTGACGATTTGCACCAATACTTCTTGTCCCACTTTCAGCGTTTGCTGCACGCTTCCGTCTTTTTGCAATTCAGGCTGGCGTGTGGCTTTCGCGAATGGCATGGGATGTTTCCTGTCGCTTTCAATCTGCTTTAGATACTTAGCGTAGGAGTTGAATTGACTACCCAAATCAAGATAATGCAAGAAAGCATCGCGTTCATAACCTACATCCACAAAGCATGCGTTAAGACCTGGCATGAGTTTCTTAACTTTCGCGACGTAGATGTTGCCCACAGAGTAGCTTGCCGAGCGTGACTCGTTCTGGTATTCAACCAGCCTCTTGTCTTCCAGCAAGGCAATGGAAATCTCCTTGGGCTTGACATCGATAATTACTTCACTTGTCATTTCTGATGGTGTTTTTCTCACTGTTGTCTCTCCGACAACATGTTCAACAAATAAAAAAAGGGGCAAGCCCTTAGGGCAAGCCCCTTTTGGAACTGTCTCTCGGGCTTACTTGCTCTTATGACGGTTCTTGCGCAGTCTCTTCTTGCGCTTATGAGTAGCCATCTTGTGGCCCTTTTTCTTCTTACCGTTTGGCATAGTTGTAAAATTAAAATGTTGTGATATGAAAAAATATTCTTGTTGTTACTCGCCTTTCATCTCGTCAACGAAGACCTTGGCAGGCTTGAAAGCCGGAATGTCGTGAGCCGCGATGGTGATTGTCATGTCCTTGCCAATGTCGCGGGCTGTCTTTGAGGCGCGATGCTTTATTATGAAACTGCCAAACCCACGCAGGTACACGTTCTCTTTCTTATTGAGCATGGTGCTTTTCACAGTCTCCATGAAAGCTTCCACCACTACGGAAACCTCTTTCCTCTGTAATCCTGTTTGCTCAGCAATCTCGTTGATGATATCTGCTTTTGTCATCTTGTTAATTATCTGATTATATCTTGTTAATTTTCAAACTACTATAATGTTCGTCTTTCGAGTTTGCAAAATTACTAATTATCTTGGTTATAACGAAATGTTATGGTGTGTTTTTTCTTTTTTTTATATATTTGGCAAGTTGTCGCCAATCTTTTTCTGCAGCATCTTCGCCATTTTGATGCCCCGTCGTGTCTGTCTCGCTATGTCGTCTTGTATGGTGTTGAGGTCGTTGAATATCTCGCACGCGACTTTCTGCAGGGGGGTGGGCTTGCGCTTGCTCTTGTCGGCATCGTCGTTCACCACTACCTTGATGCCCTTTGGCACGAGATTGATATCCACGTCGGCCCCTGCCATGACAGGCTCGCCATCATAGTGTATCGGGCCTTCTGAGGAGCGGTGTATGTGGAGGTGCTTCGTGCGGAAGGTCTTGATGCGTGAGCTCTTGTTCAGGGTCTTGCTGAACATGTCTATCACTATCTGCGGAATCTCCATGATGTTGAAAGGCTCTATTATGACCACGTCCATCAGCCCGTCCCTCATGCTGGCCTGTGGCGCTATGTAGGCATTGTTGCCGTATTGCGAGGCGTTGGCGCATGTCACGAGCATGGCCTTGTATTCTTTCGCGTCTTCCTCGGTGGTCAGCTCGTAGGTCTGGGGCTTGTACTTCAGGCCGGTCTCAAGCACCTGCTGCACATAGGAAATCAGGCCGCGCTTGCCCGACTCGGCGAACTTGAAGCTAATGAAGGCGTCGAACCCCAATCCGCAAGTGCAGAAAAACTTGTGGCCGTCGATGAGGCAATAGTCGAGGTCGTGGATGACACATTGGTTGATGACCTCTATGCTTCTCTTTATATTAAGAGGAATAAAAAGGTGGCGAGCCAGTCCGTTGCCGGAGCCGCACGGTATTATGGCCAAGGCCGTGTCGGTGTCGGTGAGGCTCTGCGCCACTTCGTTGACGGTGCCGTCGCCGCCAACGGCCACCACGACATTGACGCCTTCTTCAGCGGCTTGCCGAGAAAGCTCGGTAGCGTGACCGGCGTATTGAGTTTCCACGATGTCATAGCTGAACTTAGACTTGTCTAAATACATGTCTATAGCCTCTGGTATCTTAGACTTGCCAGCTGTTCCGGAGATGGGATTGATGATGAATCTTATCGTTGTCATTGGGAAGTCATTTTACAGACAAAAATAAGCATTTCCTTTATTAATATGCGTGTTCTTTTTGGTTTTTTTGTTAAAAAAATGTTTTATTGTCTATTCTTTATGGTTTATAAAGAGTTTTTTGTAACTTTGCAAACTGTTCATTATAAAGAGTTTCTTCACCTATTTTAAAATGGGACAACTAACAGAAAGATACAAGCATTATCGTGTACCACAACAGTACATGGAACAAGGTGTATATCCTTATTTCAGAGAGATAACGAGTAAGCAAGGGCCTGAGGTCATCATGGATGGCCGCAAGATGCTGATGTTTGGCAGCAATGCCTATACGGGTCTCACGGGAGACCAAAGGGTCATTGACGCCGGCAAGGCCGCGCTTGACAAGTATGGCTCAGGCTGTGCCGGAAGTCGCTTCCTCAATGGCACGCTTGACATTCACGTCCAGCTTGAGAAAGAGTTGGCGGAGTATGAGCACAAGGACGCAGCCCTTTGCTTCTCCACAGGCTTTACTGTCAACTCTGGCGTGATACCAACAATCGTAGGCAGGGGCGATTACCTCATTTGCGATGACCGTGACCATGCGTCCATCGTGGACGGCCGTCGTCTGAGCTTCGCCACTCAGCTCCATTACAAGCACAACGACATGGAAGACCTGGAGCGCATTCTCGAGAAGCTTCCTCACGACGCCATCAAGTTGATTGTCGTGGACGGCGTGTTCTCAATGGAGGGTGACCTTGCCAAGCTTCCTGAGATAGTGGAGCTCAAGCACAAGTACAATTGCTCAATCATGGTTGACGAGGCTCATGGCCTTGGCGTGTTCGGCGAGGGCGGTCGTGGCGTTTGCCACCACTTCGGTTTGCAGGATGAGGTTGACCTCATCATGGGCACGTTCTCAAAGAGCTTGGCTTCCATTGGCGGCTTCATAGCTTCCGACTGGGACACCATAAACTATCTTCGTCACACGTCTCGCACTTACATCTTCTCAGCGAGCGACACGCCAGCCGCTACGGCTTGCGCGTTGGAGGCACTCCATATCATTGAGAATGAGCCAGAGCGCCGCCAGCACTTGTGGGATGTCACCAACTATGCCTTGGAGCGTTTCCGTGAGGAGGGCTTTGAGATTGGTGAGACAGAAAGTCCTATCATTCCGCTTTACGTGCGTGACAATACCAAGACGTTCCTCGTGACCAAGCTGGCTTTCGACGAGGGTGTGTTCATCAACCCCGTGGTGCCTCCAGCATGCGCGCCGCAAGACACGCTCGTGCGTTTCGCGCTTATGGCGACACATACCAAGGAGCATGTTGAGCGTGGTGTTCAGGTCTTGAAGAAGATCTTCGTAGAGCAGGGAATCATAAAGTAAGAAAAATGATAGTGTGGTCGCTTTCGAGCGACCATATTGTTTTTTATATATACAGAAAAAGGCTTTGCCGGACATTTCCAGGCAAAGCCTTTTTCTGTTTGGTTAGCATTGAAAAGCATTGCATGGTGCCGCACCATGCAATGTCGCATCAAGATTCATTTCAAGCCGAACAACGTTTTCAGCCCAAGGTCCACGCCGCTGAATCCCATGAAGGCCAAAGACAGCAATCCTGCCGCTACGAGTACGATAGGCATGCCTCTCATGCCCTTGGGGATATTGACGTAAGCCAACTGCTCGCGTATTCCGGCGAAGAGGACAAGAGCCAACGCGAAGCCGATGGCCGTGGAGAACGCGTAAACAATGCTCTCGATGAGCGTGAAGTCCTTTTGTATCACGAGAATGGCCACGCCAAGCACGGCGCAGTTGGTGGTGATGAGTGGCAAGAATATTCCGAGCGACTGGTAGAGGGCGGGAGAGACCTTCTTGAGGATTATCTCAACCATCTGCACGAGAGACGCTATGACCAGGATGAACGCTATGGTCTGGAGATATTGCAGGCCGAGAGGGTCGAGCACGCATTTCTGCAACAAGAAAGTCACCACGGTGGCCACGGTCAGCACGAAAGCCACGGCCATGCCCATGCCGAGTGATGTCTGAATCTTTTTCGACACGCCGAGGAATGGGCAGATGCCGAGGAATTGTGACAAGACGATGTTGTTGACGAATATCGCGGAGATGAAAATCAGAATGTATTCCATTGATTTGGTGCTATTATGTCGTTATGCGATTATTGTTGCTTGGCTCTCAGCCTGTTGACCACGGCTATGAGATAGCCCAAGGTGATGAAAGCTCCCGGTGGAAGGATGAACAAGAGCATGCCAGCTGTCTCCGGCAGTAGACGGATGCCCATCACGCAGCCCGTGCCGAGCAGCTCCCTGAAGAAACCGAGAAGCGACAGGCCGAGCGTGAAGCCCAGTCCGACGCCAATGCCGTCGAGCATGCTGTCTAACGCGCCATGCTTGCATGCGAACGCCTCGGCGCGTCCGAGGATGATGCAGTTGACCACGATAAGTGGGATGTAGAGGCCGAGGGACGAGTTGATTGACGGGAAGAAAGCCGCCAGGCACATCTGAAGCACGGTGACGAATGACGCTATCACCACCACGAACACGGGAATGCGCACCGCGTCGGGGGTAAGGTTCTTGATAAGCGATATGGCGATGTTTGAGCATATCAATACGAAAGCCGTAGACAGTCCCATCGAGATACCGTTGATGAGTGACGTGGTCGTGGCGAGGGTAGGGCACATGCCGAGGAGAAGCACGAACGTGGGATTCTCCTTAATCAACCCGTTGGCAATAATTTTCAAACTGTTCATTTGTTGTATGTTTTTCCGGCGCCTGATGGCTTTCGCCCTGTCGGCGTCGTATGGTTTATGGTGTGTTTATGAGCCAAGTGATGACCTGTAAGCCTGGTAAGCCTGGTTCACCGCTTTCAGGAAGGCCCTTGACGTGATGGTGGACGACGTTATGGCGTCTACGTCACCACCGTCCTTGCTCACGCTTAAAGGCTTGCCGTCGGACAGTTGGCGACCAATGACATTGCCTTTCCCGTCTTTCTGGAACCACTTGTCGGCTTTCTGGCCCAGGCCAGGAGTCTCGCTCGACTGCAATATCTTATAACCCAATACCTTATAGTCGTTTGAGATGCCCACCAAGATTTTCAGTTCGCCACCGAAGCCCATTACCGAGCTCTCTATGGCCGCCCCGAGCGGTTTGCCGTTGGCGGTCTCGGTGTTGTGGATGACATACTTGCTCACAGTTTCGTCGTTGCTTACGGATATGGTGTCGGTATTGGTCACCTTCAGACTCGGCGTGCTCATCACGTCTTTTATGCCATTGTTTATCTCGTTTATGGCTTGTTGTCTGATGGGCTCGGTAGTCACCTCGTTGACCAAAGCGAGCACGAGTGCGGCCACGAGCGACACTACCGTCAGCACGATAACCATATTAAGGATAGAAGATTTTAGCTTTTCCATTTCATGTCTGTTGTGTAATTACAATTCGTCGTGCCAATCGCGACATCATTTGTCGCTATACCTGCGAGGCTTGACATAAGTGTTTATCAATGGCGTAAAGGCGTTCATGATGAGTATGGCGAACGACATGCCCTCCGGGTATGCGCCCCAGTTGCGTATCACCACTGTTATGGCGCCTATCGCCACGCCGTAAATCAATTGTCCGCGGTGGGTCATTGGCGACGTCACGTAGTCGGTTGCCATGAAGACGGCACCCAACAGCACGCCACCGCTCAACACCGACGCCACTGGGTTGGCGTAGGCAGGGTTGGCAACGTGCATTAGCGCAGTCAGCACGAACACCGTGGCGATGATGCTCACGGGGATATGCCATGTTATGACACGGCGCCAGAGCAGGTAGGCAAGTCCGAGGAGGATGGCAATGCCGCACACCTCGCCAAGAGAACCCGCACCCATGGCATAGGTGTCGTTGCCGAGCAGTAGGCTCAGCGAGTCGGGCAGGCGGTCGAGCAGCGAACTGTCGCCTTTCTTTGCGGCCCACTTTATTACGCTAAGTGGCGTGGCGCCAGTCTCGGCGTCGGTATATTTCAGCAGTTGTCCGGCCACGGGCCATGAGGTCATCTGCGAGGGGAACGACACGAGCAGGAAGCAGCGGCCCACCAATGCTGGGTTGAAGATGTTGCATCCCAAGCCGCCGAAGGTCATCTTGCCCACGCCTATTGCCACTATAGCGCCCAGCACTACTATCCACGCCGGAATATTGGAAGGCAGGTTGAAGCCTAACAGCAATCCCGTTATTACCGCCGACCAGTCGGTGATGGTGGAGCGTTGCGTGTGCATCACGTATTTGCCAATTATCCATTCCGTTGCCACGCAAGCGAGCACGCTTGTGGCGCAGACTATCAGCGAGCCTATGCCGAAGAAAAGCAGCGAGGCAGCCAATGTCGGGACGAGAGCTATTACCACGTCGCGCATGTCGTGCTCCATTGTTCGAGGAGAGTGTACGTGTGGCGATTGCGATATTATTAGATTCGACATGTGTTTATTTGTTCTTTCAGTTTTATTTCTTTGTCGTTGTTGTTTCTCACGGCTTGGGTTGTTGCCTTCTTGCCTTTATTATGCCCATCACGGTAGCCTTTCCCTTCCTTATGTTGTCGAGCAAAGGACGTGCCGACGGGCAAGTGTATTGGCAAGAGCCACATTCTATGCACGAGGTTATGTATTCGCGCTCGGCGCGTTCCCAGTCGCCCAGGGCCGATGCCGTGGCAAGGAGATAAGGCTCAAGGCCCATAGGGCACACGCCCACGCACTTGGCGCAGCGCACGCAAGGCCTTGGCTGCATGCGAAGCGTGTTGTCGTCGCCCGTCAGCACGGTGATGGCGTTGGAGCCTTTCACGATAGGTGCCTCAAGGCTTGTCAGCGCCTTTCCCATCATGGGGCCGCCGCTGAGCACCTTGTTGCTTCCTTCCGGCAGTCCGCCGCACAGGTCGATGAGGCTTGCCGCGCTCGTGCCCATTCTCACGAGAAAGTTGCCTGACTGCTTCATGGCCAGTCCAGACACCGTGACCACGCGCTCAAAGAGAGGCTTGCGCTTCATCACGGCTTGGTATACGGCAAAAGCCGTCGCCACGTTGTCGACCACCGCTCCCACGTTGGCTGGGATGGCCGGGGGCATTGGCACGCGACGGTTGATGACGGCATCTATGAGTTGCTTCTCGCCACCTTGCGGGTAGGCTTGCTTGAGAGGCACCACCTCTATGGTGTCATCGTCGGTTGTAACCTTCTCCATCATCTCTATGGCGTCGGGCTTGTTCACCTCAATGCCGATGTAACCGCGTTTCACGCCCACTGCGCGCATGATGACGTGCAGTCCCTCCACTATCTCCGCCGTGTGCTCCAGCATGAGCCTGTGGTCGGAGGTGATGTAAGGCTCGCACTCCACGCCATTGAGGATTACGCACTCCACCGAGCCCTCGGGGGGCATGAGCTTCACGTAGGTGGGGAATCCGGCTCCGCCCATTCCCGTCACGCCGGCTGTCTTCACGCGTTCCACTATCTCCTTGGCGTCAAGCTCCGGATGAGAGCTAAGCCTTTCCAGCTTCTCGCTTCGGTCAATGGAAGGCTCCCAATCGTCGCCCTCGACATTGACGATGATGACTGGCTTCTGGTAGCCTGACGCGTCTACGGCCTGGTCGATCTTGAACACCGTTCCCGACACTGAGGAGTGTACAGGCGCGGAGATGAACCCACCGGCTTCGGCCAGCAGCGTGCCGACTTTTACCTTGTCGCCTTTCTTCACTATGGGCTTGGCAGGCGCGCCAATGTGCTGCGAGAGTGGAAAAACGGCTCTCTGTGGCAGTGGCGCGGGCTCTATGGCCTTGCAGGCCGCCAGCTTGTGGTCGGCCATGTGTATGCCACCTATCTTGAATGTCTTTATTTTCATAATGTTGCTGTGTCGTTAGTCTTGTGCGGTCTTGTCTGTGTTAGTGGCTTGTGTTTTCACGGCAGGCTTGGCAGGAGGGAAGCCGCTTGCCACAATTGCCTTGCGTGGGCACACTGCAACACATTTGCGGCACATGCGACATTTCTCCGAGTCGATAGTGGCCACGTTGCCGTCTATGGTTATTGCTCCGAATGGACATTCCTTGGCGCATTTGCCACATCCAATGCAAGAGTGGCCGCACACCTTCATGGCGATTGGGCCGCGGTCGTGGTTGCTGCATGCCACTACGACCATCCTGTTTTTCACCCCCACCTGGCGTATCTCCAACAAGTGGCGGGGACAAGCCTTCACGCATGAGCCGCATGCCACGCACACGTCGGGGTCAACCTCCGGGATGTGCTTGTCGGGGTTGATGGTGATGCCGCCGAAGTCGCATGCGTTGGCGCAATCGCCACACCCTAAGCAGCCATAGCCGCATGCCGACTCGCCCGATCCGCAACGGTTCATGGCGTCACATGTGCGCAGGCCGTCGTATGTTGCTATTGGCGCGAGGTCGCAACCTGCGCATTTCAAGGTAGCCACGCGCTTTTTACCTGTGCCGGCCTTGTTCTCAACGCCGAGCAGCGCGTAGATTTTCGACATGACGTCGTTGCCGCCAACGGGACACGTGGGCATGTCGCCACCTTCGTCGGCAGCCTTGACGATGGCTTGTGCGAGCGATTGGCATCCGGCGAATCCACATCCGCCGCAGTTGGCCTTGGGCAGGCATTCATGGACGTCGTTGACGCGCGGATCGGTTTTCACGGCGAATTTCTTGCTGCATACATACAGCAGCAAGGAAGCGGCAAGCGCGATTGCGCATAGCACGATTACTGAAGAAAGAATTATCATAATGTTTTGTTGTGTGCGTATTTAGATATGTGGGCAGTGGTCGTTGGGTTGCGGGCCTTGGTCAGTGCAAGGGAAGGCAACGCAGCCAAACGCGCGGTCAATGCGTGGCTTGAATATCCACAACATGAGGAAATAAGCAGCTGTGGCGCATAGCCCACCAATGGCAGCCATTATGTCTGACCGGGTTATCGCCCTTGCCGCCACGCATCCCATGATGAGCGCAATCAAGGGCAAGCCATAGCCTAACATGATGGATGTCATGGGGTTTTTGTCGCCTGTGCTTACATAGACTGCATCGCCAACGGCAAAGTGGCAGTTGGGCGACACTTGCGCTTCCACGGCTATCTGCTTGCGTTCCGACGTGGCGCAGGTAGCGGCCGCATGGCAAGAGGCGCATGCCGAGTATCTGTCTATGACGACGGTGAGGCGTGAGCCGTTTACCGCTTTCACTATGCCTCGCTTGTAAATGTTCTGACTCATCTGTATGGACCCGCCTGAATGTGTGCCGGCAGGGTTAAAAAGGCGTGAATATTGTGCAAAAGTACTGCTAATAATTCACAAACACAAGCAAAATGTGCATTTTCGTCCTTGCTTTATCCCACTTTGTGACATTTTTGCGCTAAAAGAGCCAAATGATGATGAATTGTCACTGTTTTTCATGATGTTTATTGTTGTCATGTCGTGGAAAATCACTAACTTAGCGAGCTGAAACATCTGCTGCTTAAAGCATTGCGGCACACACATATTATGGCATGGGCATTGTCACGGAAGTTTCCTATGAAAATGACTGCATAAAGGTAGGCGACGGTGACCAGGGCTTTAAAGTTTGGCAGCCGAGCACGGAGTATGGCTGGACGGCAACAAGCTCAATAAAGAACAGCAGTGGTAAATACGTCAAATACAACTCAGAGGGCACTCTCGCCTTGCCCGAGATAGACCTCGGCGGATATTCATCAGCATCGCTCTCGTTTACCCACGTACTGAACTTCTGCACATCGCCAGACAAGTACCTGAGCGTGGAAGCGCATTGCGATGGCAACGTGACCAAGCTGACAGGATTCAAATGGCCTGCTGGTAATAATTATGTATCGGTGGAGTCGGGCGATGTCAGCCTGAACCAATTTGTGGGCAAGAAGATACAGATAGTGTTCCGATACACGGGAACGACCTCGGTGTCAGCTACTTGGGAGATACAGAAAGCCACAGTTACTGGCAAAAAGACCTCCTCTGGCATTGTCGCGGTCAGCTCTTCCAGCCAGTTTGATTCCACCAAACCATACGAGGTCTTCGACATGTCGGGTCACCGGCTTTCACAAAATGAATACAAACATGGAGTGGTCATCATCAGACAAGGTGGCAAAGTCTTCAAGATGGTGAAAAAATAAGACATAGGCTTTACGCTTGCATCGCTTTGCGATAGAAGCGTAAAGCCTATGTGATTGAAGGGTGGAAGCTTACGCGATTTAAGCGTAAGGCCGACGCGATTGAAGCGTCACGCCGTCAGCGTGTTTCTTTCAAGAATTCCTCAGCCCTTTGCAGGTCGGCAGGAGTGTCTATGCCAACGGTTTCCACGTCGGTGACACCCACGCGAATGCGGTATCCGTTTTGCAACCAACGCAGTTGTTCAAGGCTCTCGGCCTTCTCAAGCGACGACATGGGCAGGCTCGTCACCTCGCGCAGCACGTCGCGCCGATAAGCGTAGATGCCCAGATGCTTGAGGTAAGGATAGTTGTCGAGCCATGTCTCTTCTTCCTTGCCGCGCACGAAAGGAATGACAGAGCGCGAGAAGTAAAGCGCGAACCCATTGTTGTCTGTCACGATCTTTGGTGAGTTGGGGTTCTTTACAGCGTCCATCGACGTGAAGGGCTTTCCCAGCGTGGCTATCTGGGTAGACGGGTTGTCGAAAAGGGCGCAAAGCGTCTCTATCTGTGATGGCTGGATGAACGGCTCGTCGCCCTGGACATTGACAATGACATCGGCGTTGGCACCTATCTTCTCGGTCGCCTCCTCTATCCTGTCGGTGCCGCTTTTGTGGTTGGCCCTTGTCATGACCGCCTTTCCGCCAAAGCGTTCCACGGCGTCGAAGATGCGGCTGTCGTCGGTGGCTACCCATGCCTCGGGCAGCACCTTTGTCACTTGCTCATACACATGCTGGATGACAGGCTTGCCGGCAAGCAGGGCAAGCGGCTTGCCTGGAAAACGCGTCGAGGCATAGCGAGCGGGGATAATGGCTATAAATTGCATGATGTGTTGATTAATTACGATGCAAAATTACAAAAAACAAATGCTCATAAATGATTAATATTGTTAAATCTTTGCTTCGCCGTCATAAATAAGAATGTGGAATGGGTTTCTTTTCGTTTTTTATGCTTATCTTTGAGCCAACATTCTTATAAGAATCATAATTGTGAGACATTATATATTATATTTCTATTTCTTGGCATTGCCATTGTGCGTCTCTGCCCAGAAAATATCCATTGGCACCTGCACGATAGAGGAAATGGGCGTGAAAGGCACTTACAAGGGCGAAATGTCTTCGGGCAAGCCCAATGGCAAGGGCAGCGAGGTGTTTGAGAACGGCAATACCTATGATGGCGAGTTCGTGAAAGGAAAGCGACAGGGCCACGGCGTCTACACCTTCGCCGATGGCGAGAAATATGATGGCCAGTGGGTGCTGAACCAGCAGCACGGAAGGGGCACCTATTATTTCAGCAACAACAACAAGTATGTGGGCCTTTGGTTTCGCGACTACCAGCAGGGACATGGCGTGATGTACTACTTCAATGGCGACGTGTATGACGGCGATTGGTTCCACGACATGAGACAGGGCCACGGCAAGTACACCTTCTCCACGGGAGCCTACTATGACGGCCAGTGGAAGAACGACAAGAAGGAGGGCAAAGGCTTTTTTGATTGGGGTGACGGCAATACCTATCGTGGCAATTGGCTTGACAACCAACGTTCTGGCTATGGCGTGAACAAGTATGCCGATGGCGACGTTTACAAGGGCATGTGGAAAGACGACATCCAGCAAGGCCGAGGCATATACCTCTTCCAGAACGGTGACCAGTATGAGGGCGATTACGACCAGGGCGAGCGCACCGGCGAGGGAATATTCAAGTATGCCAATGGCGACCGATACACGGGCCATTTCAATCAAGGCGAGCGCGATGGCGAGGGCACGTTTGTTTGGGCAAACGGTGACCAATATGATGGACATTGGAAAAACGACCAGATAAACGGTTACGGAAAACTGACCAAGAAGGATGGTGACATCTATGAAGGCAATTTCCGCAACGGCAAGATAGACGGCGAGGTGATAATCCACTACGCCAATGGCTCGCGTTTCAAGGGCGTCTACAAGAACGGCAAGCGAAACGGCAAGTGCATAGAAGAGGCCAAGGACGGCAAGCGCTTTGAGGGAACCTACCTCAACGACATCCGTGACGGGCGTTTCGTGGAGAAAGACGGTAATGGGCAGGTGACATGCACGGGCCATTACGAGAGCGGCAAGCGCTTCAACGATCAATAAGGCTTGCCAGCCCAGTCTATAGTATGATATCAGACAACTATCAATTCAACTCAATACAATGGTAAAGGAAAAACACATCGGTATTGTAGCTCATGACCAATATCTTGAGCCTTATGAGGATGCCATAAAGGGGCGTCATAATCATGCTGTATGGAAAATTGATCAACTCACGCAACATGGCAAGCAGTCGTTGTCAGACTTTGCAAACGGCTATGAATATTTTGGCCTTCATAAGGTTCGCGGAGGCTGGGTCTTCAGGGAATGGGCACCTAACGCCACCGACATTTATCTCGTGGGCGACTTCAACGATTGGAAAGAGAGCGAGGATTACCGTTGTAAGAAGGTTGAGGGAACAGGCAATTGGGAGCTGAAGGTGCCCACGAAAGCCATGCGCCACGGCAACTTGTTCAAGATGCACGTGAAATGGAACGGTGGCGAGGGCGAGCGCATTCCGGCCTGGGCCACGCGCGTGGTGCAAGACGAGCAGACAAAGATATTCTCGGCTCAAGTTTGGGTCCCAAGGAAATACCGCTGGAAGAAAGAAAAGTTCACGCCCTCTCGTGACCCATTGCTCATCTACGAGTGCCACATAGGCATGGCGCAAGACGCGGAGAAAGTGGGCTCTTATACCGAGTTCAAGGATAACGTGCTCCCGAGAATCGTCAAGGAAGGTTATAACGCCATACAGGTGATGGCCATACAGGAGCATCCTTACTATGGCAGCTTTGGCTATCACGTAAGCTCATTCTTTGCTCCGTCGAGCCGCTTCGGCACACCGGAAGAACTTAAAGCCCTCATTGACGCGGCACACCAAAAGGGCATCGCGGTGATTATGGACATAGTCCACTCGCATGCCGTGAAGAACGAGGTAGAGGGTTTGGGAAACCTCGCAGGCGACCCTAACCAATATTTCTATGCGGGCGATAGGCATGAGCATCCGGCGTGGGACAGCCTGTGTTTCGACTATGGCAAGGATGACGTCATCCATTTCCTTTTGTCCAACTGCAAGTACTGGCTTGAGGAGTTTCATTTCGACGGCTTCCGTTTCGATGGCGTCACGTCGATGCTTTATTACAGTCATGGCCTTGGCGAGGCATTCGTCAATTATGGCGATTATTTCAATGGCCATGAAGACGACAATGCGATATGCTATCTCACCATGGCAAACAAGCTTATTCACGAGGTGAACCCCAAGGCCATAACCATAGCCGAGGAGGTGAGCGGCATGCCGGGGCTCGCGGCCAAGTTCAAGGATGGCGGCTATGGTTTTGATTATAGGCTGGCAATGAACATTCCTGATTATTGGATAAAGACCATCAAGGAGCGGAGAGACGAGGAATGGAAGCCAAGCAGCATATTCTGGGAAGTGAAGAACCGTCGTGCCGACGAGAAGACCATCTCTTATTGTGAGAGTCATGACCAGGCTTTGGTGGGCGACAAGACCATTATCTTCCGTCTCATAGACGCCGACATGTATTGGCACTTCAAGCATGGCGATGAGACCAACCTCGTGAACCGGGGCATTGCCTTGCACAAGATGATAAGGCTCGTGACGGCCGCGGCGATGAACGGCGGCTACTTGAACTTCATGGGCAACGAGTTTGGGCATCCGGAGTGGATTGACTTCCCGCGAGAGGGTAACGGATGGAGTTACAAGTACGCGCGTCGCCAGTGGAACCTGGTCGACAACCAAGACCTTGACTATCATTTCCTCAGCGACTTCGATGAGGCCATGCTTGAGGTGATAAAAAGTGAGAAGAAGTTTAACCTTACGCCTGTGCAAGAGATATGGCACAACGACGGCGACCAGATTCTCGCTTTCGAGCGTGGCGACCTGCTGTTCGTATTCAATTTCTCACCCACGAAGAGTTATACCGATTATGGCTTCCTCGTGAAGAAAGGCGAGTATCACGTTGTTCTCAACACCGACGCCAAGGCTTTTGGCGGTAACGGGTTGGCAGATGACGGTGTGACACATTTTACCAATTTTGACCCACTATACGAGAAAGATGGCAAGGAATGGCTGAAACTGTATGTTCCAGCGCGTTCTGCCGTGGTTTTAAGAAAGAAATAATTTGATAATGTCAAATTCAGGACAATACAAAGATGGCACAGGTATTATAATGAGATTGGTCTGTGCCATCTTTTTCATACTATTCACGACACTTTATTTGAATAAATATCAGCCAGACATTTTGGCTGTTACTCAGCACGTGCTGTCGCATGGTGCCACACATTATAATAATGTGGTGGGCACTATTCTCATTACGTTGACCTTGTGGTTGATTCAAGTTGCCATATACGCTGGCACAAGGCTTAACCACCGTGCTCACGCGCTGACCTATCTGCCCTCGATGCTTTTGTTGGCAGTCTTGACCGACGTGTCGCCTGGCTTGACCACGAGCAATTACCTGGGTGTCTGGGCTTGGCTCTTCCCACTGCTTATGGTGGTGTATGCATGCGTGGTGTGGTTTTTCAAGCAGTTGGAACCAATGGAACCCGTGGCACCGTCAAGTGGGCTTTTCTCAAGGGTTACGTGGATAAACCTTCTTCAACTTATGATAGCCGCTTTCGTCGTTTGTGCCATAGGATGCTCCGATGTCGTCTTCCATAGCCGCATGCGCATGGAGAGTGAAATGGTAAAAGGCGATTACCATGCGGCAGTGGGCGTAGGTAGGACTGTGGCGAAGGCAGACAGCAGCCTGTCGATGCTTCGTATCTTGGCATTGACAAAAGACCATGCGCTTTGCGAGAAGCTGTTTGAGTATCCGCTTGTAGGAGGCTCTGACGCGATGTTGCCCAATGAGAAGACGGTAAAGCTTATGATGCTTCCCGAAGACAGTGTCTATGCCACGTTTGGCATCGTGTTTAAGGAGAAGATGAAACCACTGACATACCTAAAGCACGTGAACAAGAGCAAATATGCAAACAAGGATTCAAGGGATTGGCTGTTGTGCGCCTACCTGCTCGATTGCGACCTTGACAAGTTTGCTGCCACATTGCCACTGTATTACAAGGTAAACGGACCATTGCCCAAGGCCTTCCGCGAAGCCTTGGTGCTATATAACCATTTGAGAAAGAAGCCGTTGATTATTTACAGGGAACCAACCATGGATGCCGATTACGAGGACTTCAAGAAAGTGTATTACCAAACCTCAAACGCTATCGCCCGCATGTCGAACGTCAAGGATAGCTACGGCACCACTTATTGGTTCTATTATTTGTCCCACTCTGGTAGCTTGCGCCATTGATTATGGCCCAGGGGCTTTAATCTTAACTCTAATGGGCTTTTATTGCCCATTAGTGGCGAGTCGCCTTGTCGCTGATTGCCGACACGATAACATAAATCAGCACCACTATCCACCATGACCCTAAGAAGCCGGCCAAGAATCCGTTGCCGGCAATTCCTTGGTAAATGGTGGATGCTATTATGATGATAGCAGACAAGCCAATGAAGGAATAGCGAAGCTCGTTGCCCTTCCAGTTCCAATGCTTGAACTTCAACGCGAACATCGGTATCTCGGAAATAAGCAAGTAGGAACTAAGCAACATCAGCATGATGACGATGAGCACGCCGGCTGCCAGTGTGTTAAGCCAGCTGCCAATGCTCAGGATCAATGAGCCCCAAAACAATGCGTTGGCAGGTGTAGGCAGCCCGATGAAGCCCATCGACTGACGTTCGTCAAGGTTGAACTTGGCGAGCCTCAAGGCAGAAAACGCCGCCATGACGTAAGCTACAAAAGGAATGTAATCGGCAACGAAACCCAGCCAAGTGGGGTATTGCATTATCAGGAGTTGCGAGAATATGATGGTCGAAGGCGCCACGCCAAACGTCACGTCATCGGCAAGGGAGTCAAGCTCTTTTCCTATTGGCGATGAAATGTGCAATGCCCTTGCGCTCATGCCGTCGAAGAAGTCGAATCCGGCACCAATGATAATCCAAAGCAATGCCAGGTCTGGACTGGCGAAAAAAGCGAAACAAGTTGCGATGCAACCCGATATGAGGTTGCAACACGTCAGAATATTAGGGAAATTAATCAGTTTCATTTTTTCAATTTAGCGATAATCGTCTGGTCGCCAACGGTTTTCTGGTTCATCTTGACGCACACCTCCGAGTCGATAGGCAGGAAGATGTCGACACGTGAACCAAGCTTTATGAAGCCTAAGTGCTCGTCGATGTAGCATTCCTCGCCTTCCTTGGCGTAGGTCACTATCCTTCGGGCCACCGCGCCCGCTATCTGGCGGCAGAGGATGTCAGTGCCGTCATCGGTTGTTATCATGGTGTCGGCGTGCTCGTTTTCCATGCTCGCCTTGGGCAACCAAGCCTTGTGGTAATTGCCATTGAAGTGCTTCACGAATTTCACGTGGCCGTCCACGGGGAACCAGTTGGCGTGAACATTGGTGACGCTCATGAATATGGAGATTTGTATGCGGCGGTCGTGGAAGTAGGTGTTCTCGTTCACTTCCTCTATGACCACTATCTTTCCGTCGGCGGGAGCCACCACGATGCCGTCGGTGTCTTCTTGATTGAAATAGCGCACCGGGCATTGATAGAAATTCACGGCGATGGCGTAAAGGATGCCTGCAATGACGATAAATGTCCAAAAAGGCCAAGGCGTGGCTATGAAATACCAAAGCACGAAGCCTATTGCGGCTATCGAGACAAAGCCACCCACGAGCTGGTCTATTCCTTCCCTGTGTATGTGTATTTTCTTGAGTTTCTTGATTCTTTTCCCCATGATTATGATTTTGTCTATAAAAGACGAGGTTTTCAATATTATACTTATGCAAAGGTAACCTTTTTCCATTGAATACGCAAATAGTTTTAGGTTGAATGTGAAATTATTTTCATTCTTCTTTTGGTATGTCAATTATTCGGAGTAACTTTACACTCATAATCGCATCTTTCATGGAAGATTTTGTACATCTGCACGTTCACACGCATTACAGTATTCTTGACGGACAGTCTAAAGTGAGCCACCTTGTCGACAAGGCAATAAATAATGGCATGAAAGGCATGGCCATCACCGACCATGGCGTCATGTATGGCATAAAGGAGTTTTCCGACTATTGCGCCTCAGTGAACAAAAAGCGCAAGAAAGACGGGCTTGAACCTTTCAAGCCTATTCTTGGATGCGAGATGTATGTGGCCCATCATCATAAGGAAGACAAGGACAAGTCGGCTGGTGACAGTTCTGGCTATCACCTCATTGTGCTTGCCAAGAACTATCATGGTTACAAGAACCTTATCAAGCTGGTCAGTAGGTCGTGGGTCGACGGTTATTATTACAAGCCCAGGACCGACCGCTATGACCTTGAGAAATACCATGAAGACCTCATCGTCAGTTCAGCGTGCCTTGGAGGCGAGATACCGCAGAAAATACTCGCGGGCGACATAAAGGGCGCGAGAGAGGCGGTGGAGTGGTACCACAACTTGTTTGGCGATGATTTTTACCTGGAGCTGCAGCGTCACCAAGTCACGGATCCTTCGTTGCATGCCAATCGCGAGACCTACCCTTTGCAGCAGCAGGTCAATAAGGTGTTGACGCAGTTCGCGAAGGAATATGGCATAAAGCTCATTTGCACAAACGATTGCCATTTCGAGGACAAGGAGACAGCCGAGGCTCACGACCACCTGCTATGCCTTTCCACCAACAAGGACTTGGACGATCCCACTCGCATGGTCTACACCAAGCAGGAGTGGTTCAAGACCCGTGAGGAGATGAACGCCATCTTCTCGGATATTCCGGAGGCATTGTCAAACACCCTTGAGATACTCGACAAGGTGGAGGTCTACAGCATAGACCATGGACCTATAATGCCGTTCTTCCCGATACCCGAAAGCTTCGGCACAGAGGAAGAGTGGCACTCCAAGTTCACAGAGGAACAACTGTATAAGGAGTTCACCACCGACGAGAATGGCGAGAACCCATTGCCTAAGGACAAGGCCGATGCCGTGATTGAGCGCCTGGGCGGTTACGACAAGGTGTACCGCATCAAGTTCGAGGCCGATTATCTTGCGAAGCTTGCTTATGACGGTGCGCGAAAGCGCTATGGCGACCCAATCCCGGATGAGGTGAAAGAGCACGTCAAGTTTGAGCTCCACGTCATGAAGACCATGGGTTTCCCAGGCTATTTCCTTATCGTGCAAGACTTTATCAACGCCGCTCGCGAGGACTTGGGCGTCTGGGTGGGGCCTGGCCGTGGCTCTGCCGCAGGCTCTGTGGTGGCCTATTGCTTGGGTATCACAAAGATAGACCCGCTAAAATACGACTTGCTTTTTGAGCGTTTCCTCAACCCTGACCGTGTCAACCTCCCTGATATCGATACCGACTTCGATGATGACGGTCGCGGAAAGGTCTTGCAATGGGTAATGGACAAGTATGGCAAGGACAATTGCGCGCATATCATTACCTATTCGAGCATGGCGACGAAAAACTCCATTTCCGACGTGGCGCGAGTGGAGAAGCTGCCATTGGCGCGCTCCAATGAGCTGAAGAAAGCCATTCCCGACCGCTTGCCCGACGGCATGAAGATGAATCTCGCCAATGCCATCAAGTGCACGCCTGAGCTTCGCGAGGCGGAAAGCTCCATGGATTCGAGGGAGCGCAACACCATAAAATACGCGAGGATGCTTGAGGGTACCGTCCGTGGAACCGGCATTCACGCCTGCGGCTTCATCATTTGCCGCAACCCTATCAGCGACTGGGTGCCCGTGTCTACGGCAGACGACCCCGACTTCCCCGACAGGAAGTGTGACGTGACACAATATGACGGTCATGTCATCGAGTCGACGGGCCTCATCAAGATGGACTTCCTCGGACTGAAGACCCTCTCCGAGCTGAAAGAGGCGGTGAAGGTCGTGAAGCAGACCACGGGCGAGGAGATAGACCTCGACAACATACCTATCGACGACGAGCTAACTTACAAGCTCTATCAAGAAGGCCGCACCATAGGCACGTTCCAGTTTGAGTCGCCCGGAATGCAGAAGTATCTCAAAGAGCTTCACCCGACAGTGTTCGAGGACCTTATAGCCATGAACGCCCTTTACAGGCCGGGACCAATGGATTACATCCCAGAGTTCATCGCCAGGAAAAAAGACCCGACACGTATCAAGTATGACATTCCATGCATGGAGAAATACTTGAAAGACACCTACGGCATCACCGTCTACCAAGAGCAGGTCATGCTCTTGTCGCGACAGCTTGCCAACTTCACCCGAGGCGAGAGCGACGCCTTGCGTAAGGCCATGGGTAAGAAGAAAAAGGCCATCGTAGACGCGATGAAGCCTAAGTTTCTCAAACAGGGTGCGGAGAATGGCCATGACCCGAAGATATTGGAGAAGATTTGGGGCGACTGGGAGAAGTTCGCGTCTTACGCTTTCAACAAGTCGCACGCCACTTGCTATTCCTGGGTGGCTTACCAAACGGCTTATCTCAAGGCCCATTATCCCGCCGAATACATGGCCGCCCTCATGACGCGGCGTTTCTCCGACATTGGTGAGATAACGAAGCTCATGGAGGAGTGCAAGTCGCTTGGCGTGCCAACGCTCGGTCCGAGTG
The DNA here is from genome assembly GCA_022769825.1 of Prevotella sp. Taxonomy (GTDB): domain Bacteria; phylum Bacteroidota; class Bacteroidia; order Bacteroidales; family Bacteroidaceae; genus Prevotella. Next base: position 67,007 of record JALEJI010000060.1, read on the forward strand.
TTAACGAGAGTTACGTCGAGTTTGGTGTCAACGACAAGGGCGAGATAAGGTTTGGCTTGTCTGCCATCAAGGGAATGGGCTCTGCCGCCGCCGCTGCCATTGTCAGCGAGCGCAAGACCAATGGCCCATACAAGGACATATATGACTTTGCCGAGCGCGTCAGCCTGAAGGATGTCAACCGCAAGGCGTTTGAGAGCCTTGCCCTTAGCGGAGGCTTCGATTGCTTCGGGCTCATGCGTGAGCAGTATCTCGCGTCAAATTCCAAGGGTGAGGTGTTTCTTGACAGTATAGTGCGCTTCGGCCAGCAATACCAGCAAGACAAGAAAGAACAGGTGAATTCCTTGTTCGGCTCCTTGGGCACGGAAGTGGCCTTGGCGTTGCCACAACCTCCAAAGACCGAGGAGTGGAGCAGCATTGAGAAGCTGAGCAGGGAAAAAGAGTTGGTTGGCATTTACCTCTCCGCCCATCCTCTCGACGATTTCTCGATAGTGTTGAACAACATGTGCAACTCGACGTGCGCTGAGGTGGGCGACCGTGGCAAGCAAGAGGAACTGTCGCAACGCGAGGACATAACCTTCGGCGGCATAGTGACCAAGGTGACGCAGAAATTCACAAAGCGCGGCAGTCCCTTCGGCCTTGTCACGCTTGAGGATTTCAGTGGCTCTGGAGAGATAGCCCTCTTTGGCGAGGAGTGGGGAAAATGGAACGGAAAGCTATCCATGGGCTGCTCGGTGTTCGTGAAGGCAAGATACGTGAAACTATATCCCACGAGCCAGTCTTTTTCGTTGGCCATACAGAATGTGGAGTATCTCCAGACAGTGAAAAACGAGCGCATAGAGAAGTTCACGATAAACGTGCCGAGCAAGGTCATCGACGACGCGTTGGTCAGCGACTTGATGTCCATCATAGGTGATGCCCCAGGCCCTACGCAGTTGTATTTCAACGTCATAGACGAGGAGAGCCATGTCAATGTCCTCTTGCGCTCAGACAAGAGCCAAATAGAGGTGGGCAAGGAACTCGTGCAATATATTGATGAGAGATCAGACATGAGTTATCATGTCAATTAACAATAACATTATAAACAACAATAAGCAGCAATGAAGATTTCGATCAAATCCTTGGACAGCATCCATGAGGCAGCCCGTGAGTTTATCAAGAACATGGGCACGGGTCACGTCTTCGCCTTCTATGGCAAGATGGGAGCGGGAAAGACGACATTCATCAAGGCCGTGTGTGAAGAGCTTGGCGTGGATGATGTCATCACCTCGCCAACCTTTGCCATCGTCAACGACTATACTTCCTTGAAGGACGATAGTCACATCTTCCATTTCGATTTCTATCGAATAAAGAAGTTGGAGGAGGTCTACGACATGGGTTATGAGGACTACTTTTACAGTGGCAGCCTATGCTTTATCGAGTGGCCGGAGCTCATAGAGGACATCCTTCCTGGTGATGCCGTGAAAGTCACGGTAACGCAAAACGAAGACGGCGGCAGAGTGGTAGAGTTCTAATACTTATATTTTTTTGCGTAAAGTTTGCCAGAATGAAACTATTTGCTTACTTTTGCAAAGAAACATTACTTAATTAAAAAAAGAATTCACAATGACAGTAGAAGTAACAGCCGACAATTTTGAGAAGCTGAAAAATGGCGACCTGCCACTTGTTGTTGACTTGTGGGCAACATGGTGTGGTCCTTGCCGCATGGTTGGCCCAATCATGGAGGAGCTCTCAAACGAATATGAGGGCAAGGTCGTGGTAGGCAAATGCGACATCGAGGAGAACGAGGACATCCCCATGCAATATGGCGTGCGCAACATCCCGACTATCTTGTTCTTCAAGAACGGACAGCTCGTTGACAAGTTTGTTGGCGCGGCCGCTAAAGGAAAGTTCCAAGAGAAGTTCGACAAGCTTATCGAGGGTTAACCATTTCCCATTACTCTCAATAAGACTTGTCATCAGACCTTGATATAAAAAAGGCGAAAGCCCTAAGAGAAACCGTTTCCTCTTAGGGCTTTAGCCTTTTTTATATTGCTCTTCCGGTGTCTAATCCATGACAGACACCATGCTCTCCCATGCGGAATTGTTATCAGATTAAATTGGTGTCATTTCTGCTTTGCAGGGGCGGGTAGGGATGGTTAGGGGCCGTCCGCACCCCGAATGGCCTGTCCCTTTTCCTCAAGCTATGCTGTCGAGGAAGAGCAGCAGCCTGTTGGTGACATTCACGGCAGACACGCCACTGTCGAAGTCGAGCGAAACGAGGTTCAGTTGCGGGAACATCGCCTTCAGCTTCTTCTCAATGCCTTTCGACACTATGTGGTTGGCAATGCATCCGAAAGGCTGCAAGCTTGCCACGTTGTTCACGCCTTGCTTCACCATGCTTATGATGTCGCTTGGCAACAGCCAGCCCTCGCCAAACTGCGCGGCGAGCGACACCACGCCGTTTACCTCCTTTGCCTCGTCAAAGATATTGGTGAACGGACGGAAATAGCGGAAGCGCGACGCTATGCGGTTTACCTTTTTCTCCCGTCGCCATATAAGGCTGTATACGCTTTTTACCAAGAAGTCGGGCACATGGCTGCATTTCAATCCCATGTGCTTTTGCACGATGGCGTTGACAAATTCCTGCAGGAAGAAAGGCAAGAGCAGCGGCGGGACCACCTCGCACCCGTTATTGATGATGCGGCGCTCAAGGAATTGGTGGGCAAAGGGGTTGAACTTCAAGAATATCTCTCCCACGATTCCGACCGCGGGCAGCTCCTTGTCCTCGGTTATGTCGTCAAAGTCCTTTGCGGCTCGCGCTATGAGGCTCATTAGCCCCTTTGGGTCATTGTCAAGTATTGGCTTTGCGGCAGCCGCGAGGTATTTCTCGCGCAGCATTTCGGCCTTGTTGCCGAATTGTCCGCCAACGAGCATGGCGTCTTTCTTCAGTCGGCTCACGGAACCGTGATACAGTTTGGATATCGTGTCACCGTAGATGAATGTAGTCACGATGATAGGCGCCATTTTCAGCCATGGCACGTTCAGCTCGCCGTCTTGTTCCTTGTCGTCGCTTGCGCTTGCCGACACGCCTAAGGTGATGAGAGGCACGTCCTTGAACCCGTTGGCGTTCATGGCGCGACGTATCAGCGCCGCGTAGTTGGTGGCGCGGCATTGACCTCCGGTCTGCGTCATCACGGCTGAAATCTCCTCCGGATTGTATTTCCCCGACCTCAACGCCTTCACGAAGTCGCCAACGATGAGCGTGGCAGGATAGCATACCTCGTTGTTGGCGTATTTCAGTCCCAGTTCGGCGCTGTTGATGTCGCTTGGCGGCAACACCTCCACGTCCCAGCCAAGGAGCTTGCAGAGTGGGGGAAGGAGTGGCGTGAGATATTCGGTGAAATACGGCGCGAGTATCTTCTTGTTCTGCGGTCTTACGCTCGCGGCTTCTTTCGCGCGCTTGTCACCGGTGCCCAAGCCTGGTCGCTTTCCCTTGCCAGTCTTTCCGTTGAGGCTCTCGATGAGCGACCTCACCCTTAGCCTCAGTGAGCCGACGTTGCTCACGTCGTCTATCTTCAGCAAGGTGTAAGGCTTGCCGTGAACGCTCATTATGTGGCGAATCTCGTCTTGAATGAATGAGTCAGGGCCGCAGCCAAACGAGGTCATTTGTATGAAATGCACGTCGTCGGGTTGCGTGGCGCACCATTGTCCCGACTTGATGATGCGGTTCATGTATGCCCATTGCCTGACGAGATAAGTGTCGCCAGTGCCCGTTCGCGTGTCGTTGCGCACTATGTCATCGGAGATGACGTTCACTCCGAGCGATGCAATCATGTCTGATAGCTTGTGCTGTATGAGCGGGTCGGTATGGTATGGACGGCCCGCGAGCAATATGGTGAGCTTGTGTTGGCGTCGGCTCTCGGCCAATATCTGCTTTGCCTTCTCGCTCATGGCTTCCACGTATTCGTTTTGCGCCTTTATGGCGGCGTCTAAGGCTTCCTTGCGTTTCTTCGCGCCTATGCCATAGCCTTTCAGGAACTTGTCAAGCTGCCTGGCGAGCAACTTCTCGTCGCGGAAGTTTATCACGGGTGCCACAACCTCGGCACGAAGATTCATGGCCGACTTTATGACATCCGAGTAGGCCGACACGATGGGGCAGTTGTAGCTGTTGATGTTTCGGTCATCGTCTTGACGCTCAAACACCACGTAAGGCATGAAGATGAACTTTCTGTGGTTGGGCAGTGTCGCGAGACACTCGTCGAGTTCCTTCACGTGTGAGTGGACCAGTTTCGCCGGGAAGCAAATGTTGTCGCTCATCACCGTGCCAAGCGCGCTCTCGTAGCGGTGGAAATTGCTCTCCGCGCTCAGCATGACTTTAAAGCCTGCCGTGGTGAAGAGGGCGTGCCAAAACGGGAAGTCCTCATACATGTTGAGGATTCGCGGAATGGCCACCACCGTCTTCTCTTTCCTTGACGTGTCGTCGTTATCCTTCTCGCACCTGTCGAAAAGCAAGTGATACTTGTATGTGTATATGTTGTCGCCCTTGGCGTCGTTCTTGCCCTTGTTGTTGAACACACGCTCGCATTTGTTGCCCGAATAGAACTTCCTGCCTCCGGCAAAGAGATACCTCGTCACGAAGCAGTGGTTCTCGCACCCCTTGCAGTTGAGCAGCTTAGTGTCGTATTCCGACATGTCGAGTAGGTCGTCCACGCTACGGTTATCGCGTGCGTCGTTTGCCGCATGGTCGGCAATGGCGTGCAACGCGCAACCGTAGGCACCCATCATCTCGGGCATGTTGCTTCGCGCCACTTCCTTGTCGGTGAGCATCTCGAAAGCCCTTACCACGGAGTCGTTTTTCATGGTGCCGCCTTGCACCACTATGCGCGCGCCAAGGTTGTCGTTGCCATGCAGCTTGAGCACCTTGAACAAGCAGTTGCGCACCACCGAGTAGCTCAGTCCTGCCGCTATGTCCTCCACCGTGGCGCCCTCACGCATCACCTGCTTCACCTTCGAGTTCATGAACACCGTGCAGCGTGTGCCGAGGTCGCAAGGCTTGTCGGCATGGCACGCGGCCTTGGCGAAGTCATCTATCTTATAGCCCAATCCCTTGGCGAAAGTCTGAATGAACGTTCCGCAGCCCGAAGAGCACGCCTCGTTGAGCTCCATGCGTGTCACGGCGCCGTTGTCCACGAAAATGGCTTTCATGTCCTGTCCGCCGATGTCGAGGATGAAGCTCACGTCGGGCATTAGCCTCTCTGCCGCTCGATAGTGTGCCATGGTCTCTATTATGCCGCTGTCGAGATTGAACGCTGCCTTTATGAGCTCCTCGCCATAGCCGGTGGAGCAGGAGCCCACGACATGGATGTCGGCACCTGCCTCTGATGCTTTCTCCTTGAGGCGTCTCAAGCCGTCTTTCACGGCTTTGATGGGGTTGCCGAGGTTCATGGAATAGTCGGAGAACACTATCTGTCCCGCATCCTCGCCCTGTGCGCGCACGGCTATGAGCTTTGTGGTGGTTGACCCAGAGTCTATTCCTATGACCACTTGCTCTTCTCCTTTGCGCATGGGGTACACCTTCGTGGCATATCTGTCTTTGCCTCTAAGCCATGCCTGGTGCTCCTCTTCCGAGGCGAACAGAGGGTTGAGCTTCTCTTCCACGTCCACTTTGGCTTGTTTGCCGCACGAGACCGCGCAAGCGTTTCGTGGCGCGTTGAGGAGCTGCTTCAGCTCATCGAGGCTTACGGGCGTGGCGTCCTTGGCCCGGAACGCGCATCCGAGGGCTGGTATGAGATTGCTTTCCTTCAACACTATAAAGTCGGAAGAAGGCATGTTGAGATAGTCGGAGAAGGCTTTTCTCAGCGCGGGCAAGAACGTGAGGGGCCCGCCGCACAAGAGAATAGGCGCGGAGAAGTCGCAGCCGTGGCTGAGTGTCGTCACCGTCTGCACGGCAATGCTGTGGAAGATGCTTGCCGCGATGTCGGCCTTGGGAAGGTTGCGCGACATGAGGTTTTGGATGTCGGTCTTTGCGAACACGCCGCAGCGGGCGGCCATGGGGTAGAGGTGTGTCGATTGCAGGGCGAGGTCGTTCATCTGCTGGTTGTCGCAGCCCATGAGCACCGCCATCTGGTCGATAAACGCTCCCGTGCCGCCGGCGCAGTTGCCGTTCATGCGCAGCTCCGTGCCCTTGCCGTTGAAGAACACGACCTTGGCGTCCTCGCCGCCAATGTCTATCAGTGCCTTTGCTTGTGGGAAACGATTGCGGGCGAAAACGGTCGCGGCAACGACCTCTTGCACGAATTCGGCGTTTAGCGTCTCTGCGGTGGACATGCCGACGGAGCCTGTCACGCAAAGGCTCATGCTGGCGTTGGGCATTCTTTGTCCTATCTCGTCCAAATATGCGCTCACAAGTTCCTTGACCTTGGCGTTGTGACGTTCGTAGCGTGAATAAACAATATTACCCTGAGTGTCTATGACAACCATCTTCGCGGTTGTGGAGCCAACGTCAAGCCCTGCCCTGAAAAAATCTTCCATATTTACCAACAATCTGTTTCCTTGTATTTTATATTGCAAAGTTACTATTTTTTTGTGCAAAACTTTAATAATCGCATCAAGTTTCCAATTATTGTTGTCCGCCAAAACTGTCCTGTTTTTCTCGTGAGCCAATGCCAACCATGCAAGAGCCCAAGGCGGTTTTGAAAGTGGCAAGTCGGAGAGAGTATCCGTATTAACGACATTTGCCCGCGCATGTGAGCGATACTGTTCACATACGCGGGCAAATGTTTATCTTGTCGTGTGTAGTTATTTAGTGTAGAGGAATCTCTTGATTGAGCGTTTTGGCGTCTTCTCGAATTCCTCTTCGTGGATTCTTATCTCCGCCAGTCGGCAATAGGCAGGCTGCTCAGCGTTGAGGGTCTTGCGGTTTTGCTCCATCACGTCTTTCAAGTCGTTGTCGCTCACGCCCATGGCCTTTGCCGCGTCGTAGTCGGGGTGTACAAGGCCAATGAGCTTGTCGCCATCCTGTATCACCACACTTTCGTTGACTAAGGTCATGGAGTTGAGCTTGTCCTCAATCTCCTCCGGGTAGATGTTTTGTCCGTTGGAGCCGAGAAGCATGTTCTTTGAGCGGCCCTTGATGAAGATGTTTCCGTTGTTGTCCATCAAGCCGAGGTCGCCAGTGTGGAACCAGCCGTTGTCATCGATTGCAGCCTTTGTGGCCTCCTCGTTCTTGTAGTAGCCCAACATGACGTTAGGGCCTTTGCACAGTATCTCGCCAGGAATATTCGCCGGGTCCGGACTGTCTATCTCCACCTGCATGTGGTAAGCCGCCTTGCCACACGACCCTGGTGCGAAGCGCGACCAATCCTCATAACCTATGATTGGGGCGCATTCAGTGGCTCCATAGCCCACGGTGTAGCGGAAGCCGATGCGGTGGAGGAATTGTTCCACCTCTTGCGAGAAGGCGGCTCCGCCGATTATTATCTCGTAGAAGTTGCCGCCGAAAGCCTTGGTCACTTGCTCGTTTATGCGCTCGTAGATTCGCTTGTTCAGTCCTGGCATCTTCAAGAGCAGGCGTATGCGTGGGTCTTGCAGCTTGGGGAACACCTTCTTCTTTATTATCTTCTCGATAATCAGAGGCACGGATATGATGATGCGTGGCTTTACGTCGGCGAAAGCCGCGGCGATGATTGCCGGCGACGGTATGCGCGTGAGGTAGAACACGTGGCAACCCTTGATGAACTCGAACAAGAACTCAAACGCCATGCCGTACATGTGGGCCATGGGAAGGATGCTGATGATGTTGTCGCCAGGCACGATGGCCTTGCCGAGCACGTGCTCGGCGAAGTCGGCATTGCTCCACATGGCGCGGTATGGAAGCATCACGCCCTTCGAGAAGCCCGTGGTGCCGCTGGTGTAGTTGATGAGCGCCAACTCATCGGGGCTTTGCTCAATGTAATAATTGACGTGCTCCTTGCGGAAATATTTTGGGTATTTGTGCCCGAACATCTCGTTGAGGTGCTCGCGGGCGTAGGTCAGTTTCTCTGTGCGGGAGACAACCAAAGAATAGTCTGGAATGTAGATTATGCCCTCAAGTCCAGGCATCTTCTCCGGATCCACCTGCGTCGCCACCACGTCTCCCACGAAGAGGAGCTTGGCGTCGGAGTGGTTCACTATGTTGTGTATTTGGTCTGGCGTGAACTCATGGAGTATTGGCACGGCTATGGCTCCATAGGTCAACACGGCGAGGAAAGCCGCTGCCCATGCCGAGCTGTTGCGGCCGCAGAGGGCTATCTTGTCGCCTTTCTCAACGCCGGAGCTCTCGAACATGATGTGAAGCTTCTCTATCTTGCGTGCCACGTCGTGGTATTGCAGGGTAGCACCCTTGTAATCGGTGAGAGCGTCGCGATCCCAGTTCCTGACGATGCTGTCTTGGATGAGCTGGTTGAAGCTTGGTATCTTTTCCATAGTAATAATTATCTAAGTGAAAGCGGTAGTCCGTGGTTATTGGTTCTCAGTATTATAGAGATACCTCTTTATCGACTTCTTTGGAGTTTTCTCAAACTCCTGGTCTTGCAATTGTATCTTGCTTATCTTGCAAAACGCCGGCAACAGCTGGTTGAGCTCTTGCCTGTTTTGCTCCATGATGGCGTCGAGGTCGCTCTCCTTGAAGCCCAACTGCTCTGCCGCCTCGGTGTCGGGATAAACCAAGCCCACAAGATGGTCGCCTCGTTGCACGATGAGGCTCTCGCCAACCATTGTCATGGAGTTGAGCTTGTCCTCAATCTCCTCAGGGTACACGTTTTGGCCGTTTGAGCCAAGAAGCATGTTCTTGATTCGCCCACGTATGAAAAGGTGTCCGTCGGCTGATATTCGCCCAAGGTCGCCTGTGTGGAACCATCCGTCTTCGTCGATGGTGGCTTTCGTGGCTTGTTCGTTTTTGTAGTAGCCGAGCATGACGTTGAGTCCGCGCGAGATTACCTCGCCTGGTACGTTTACCGGGTCTGGGCTGAGCACCTTCATCTCCATGTTGTCTACCACCGTGCCGCATGAGCCTGGCTCGAAGTCGTGCCAGTCGGAGAAGGTAATCAGTGGTCCTGTCTCCGTGGTGCCATAGCCCATGGTGATGGGGAAGCCTATCTCCACGAGGAATGTCTCTATCTCCTTGTTGAGTCCGGCTCCGCCAACCACTACCTCATAGGCGTTGCCGCCCATCTCTTGCTTCACGAGGTCGCAGATGTGCTGGCGCACTTTCTTGCCAATGCCCGGCATGTGCATGAGCAGTCGCAGGCTTGGGGTGATGAGGGGGAATATCTTCTTGCGAATGATTTTCTCTATGATGAGAGGCACGGATATCACCACACATGGGTGAATCTCTGCCATGGCCGCCTGTATGACCGTCGGGCTGGGCAGGCGGGTGAGGAAAAATTGGTGGTTGCCGATGCAGAACTGCAAGAGAAACTCGCACGCCATGCCGTACATGTGGGCCATGGGCAGGATGGAGAGCGCGTTGGCGTTCTTGGGCAGCTTGCTGCCGATGGCACGCTCAACGAAGGAGATGTTGCTCCAAAGCGCGCGATATGGCAGCATGACTCCCTTTGAGAAGCCAGTGGTGCCGCTGGTATAGTTTATCAGGGCGAGGTCTTCTTCTTGGTCGTTGTAATAATGCACGTGCTCCTTGCGGAAATATTTGGGATATTTCTTGCCAAAGACCTCGTTGAGGTGCTCTCGTGCATAGGTGATTTGCTCTGAGCGGCTGAGCACGATGGAGAAGTCGGGTATGTAGACAATGCCCTCAAGGTGTGGCATCTGCTCATAGTCGAGCTGTGTGGCCACCACGTCGCCCACGAAGAGAAGGCGGGCATCGGAATGGTTTACCACGTTGTAGACTTGAGCTGGGGTGAATTCGTGCTGGATAGGCACGGCCACGGCTCCATAGGTGAGCGTGGCCAAGAAAGCGCATGCCCACATTGAGCTGTTGCGACCGCAAAGGGCGACCTTGTCGCCTTTCTGCAGGCCTATGCTCTCAAACATGATGTGGAGCTTCTCTATCTTGCGCGCCACGTCGTGGTATTGCAGTGTGGCACCCTTATAGTCGGTAAGGGCGTCTTTATACCAGTTGTTGACGATGGCGTCCTCAATCAACTTATTCAGACTTCTTGTATTTGTCATTGCACAAAATTCGGATTTCCGTGCAAAGTTACTATCAATACTGCTCAATAGCAAAAAAAATGTGCATTATTTTCTTTCTTGTAGTCTTTTTTGCACAGTTATTGAGAAATTCGTGATTTAACGTTATGATTGTCGTTTGCGGCAGGGTAGGGAACTTTCGTAATTCTCGCCTCTCTTCACTCTTCCCTCGAGTCGAGACTTTCCATGAAAAACGGGAAAGGGCCAGAGGGCTTGGACAACTGCTCGCCAGGGTCAAGCGCTTCGTTGTGTGGTGTCTTGTCTGTTCCTGGCTCGCCGGTACCACTACCACTCATTAATGGAAAATCTTGATGTATATGCACTACTTTCGTTACAGGTTTATTATATTTCTTGCGGTTTTTCATTGTCAAGGCTTTTAGGTTGTTTTATCGTCGGATGGTTTTCCTGTCGTTGCTTATCACGATGCCTTTGGCTCCTCGTGGGCATAGTCTTCCATCAAGAGTGTAAGACGCTGGCTTAGTCTCATTGCCGTTTGTCTTGCCAATAGCGGTAGCGGCGTCTTCCGCGAAGACGTAGCAAGGCTTGGCGGCTGAACCATAAGTGTCGGTCTTGGGAATGGCGAGGTATGCCTTGTGCTCGCCATTAAGAAACGCGGCACCGTTTTTAGCTCCCCAATAAAATCCGACACCTTCGCCATCCTTGTTTGCAAGCATGTAGAAGTAGTAGCCATCGTTTCCTGTTGTGTTCGCCTTGGTGTCGGAGCCTTTCAGCTGGTTGTTATTGTCTGTGGTGCCTTCCTCCGTGGAAGTGTCAAGATTATACTTGCCCGGTTTCCCTCTTAGGATCACGGCGGTGGCCTTTGGCAATGTCTCGCCTTCAGAGTAAGCACGGCTCTTCACTATCTTTCCATTCTCCACCTTCATGGTGTATGCCGTGAGACCTGTCGGTATCTTGATTGCGCGCCCACTATAATATAATGTGGCGTAACCAGTGGAACCTATCGTAATGAAGTCTTTGGAAATGATGGATATCTCGTCAATAAAGAAATTTTTGCCGCTGAACGTGATGCTGCTCAGCTGGCTGGCAGATGAGATAGGCACTGAGATATCTGTCCATTTCATTTTGTCAAAGACAAAGACATCATCCAAGGCCTTTGAAGTGCTGTTGGCACTATATTTTAATTTTAACGTTACGGTTGGTGTCTTTGATGATTCTTCGGATAAAGCGTATTTGAAATTCAGCCTAAAATTCTTCAATCCATATTTTTCAAGATTTTTGATGGTATAAGATTCAACAATTTTAAGGCACTGGTACCCTTTATACAGATTGGTGCTTGAGTTGCTAACAAGAGGCCATAGGTGAAATTTATAATCTCCTTCGTATTCATTATCCACAAGAAAACCGCCATTTCCTTCTATGCCATTATAATCAGCAAAACCATCATAATACACCTCGTTGTTTAATGGCTCTCGTCTTGTTGTCAATTGGTAAGACACAGCTTGGTAAGCATAATTATTATTGCCTTCAAAAATGGCATAAATGGTGGTCGTTCCAATGAAGTGAGGCGTGACATTGCCCGACGCGTCCACTGTGGCAGTGGCTTGATTAGATGAATACCATTTTATTGGCAGGCTATTTGGATTAGATAATAGTTGACTACTATTATATGTCGTGCCAACAGCAGCCGACATTTCCTGTTGCTTGAAACTCAATTTCGCGTCGGGAGAGGTTGAGGTTGTGATACTGGATGTTGGTGCCTTGACAATAATATCGTCTAACATTGCTACATCACTACCATCGTTATTGAATGACAGTATTATTTGGCTCCTGTTTGGTTGTACGTTGAAAGTACCGTCTTTACTTTTAATTTCTATTGCTTCGTCCTTGTCAGTAGCATAAGTCACGGAAAAGCTCGCATTGTAACTTTTATATGAAAGGATAAATTTGCCAGAAGCCCCAGTGAAGTTTGAAATGATAATTTTTGTTGCAGAAGATGATAGCTTGGCAAATCTTAAACAAGGAAGTTTGTTAGGTGGTATGTGATATGCCTCATAAGTTTGCATGGAGATGTCACTTGTTTTATACTCATACGTAGCGTTCATCCCAGATTCGTGCGGATATAGCCAACCGTCAAAATGTTCTTCGAAGATAGTGGTCATGTCGTCTGCTGTTTCTTCGGCGAAAGAAGCGATGGGCAAAAGCAGAAAGAGTAGCAATAGGATATTCTTCATAAATGTGTTTTAGTTTAGGTTTGCAAAAAGGGTCACATCCATGTGAAAGCAC